>CAZXQZ010000068.1:0-19979 GCA_964642445.1 uncultured Anaerolineae bacterium | reverse complement strand
ACCAGGTCGAGGCGCGTTTCGGCTTCGGGGGGGTGGTCGTGCATGGCTTGCAGCACGGCGACCATACCCGCCTCGGGCAGGTCGCGGGTGGCCACGCCCGCACCGCTGGCCGACGCCGCTTCGATGCAGCGTTCGACCAGCTGGCGGCGGGCAGTGGCCGCATCGGACAGGCCAACGATAGTCGCCAGGTCGGCACTCGTGGGCAGGCGGAAGGTGACGATGCAGCCGACCGCTTCCACCTGCCCGCGGGTCACCGCCGGTTCGGGTCCACGAACGTCGTCCACGTCCAGGGCGAACTCCAGCGCCGTCTGGCACAGTGGGCAGGTCGCCACACCCTGCAGGCGCGGGCCCAGGGTCTGCTCGCGCAGCGTGAGCAGGCGCACGTTGCGCTGACCAATGGTCAGCACCGCCGCCTGCGCCAGGCTCAGCTCTGGCTGGGCCAGGGTCAGCAGCAGCAGCGCCCGGTCGATAGGGTGCTGACCCTGGCCCCATTCCCAGGCCTGGACGATGTCACGTGCAGAGAGTGGACGCATGGTATGTCTTTAGCTGGCGCCGTATTCGCCCGGCTCGGCCACCGCCGCGTCACGCACCCAGCCTTCGTTCTCGAGCTTGATCTTCTGGATGGCCACGGTGTTGCCGGCGTTGGCGTCCAGGTCAGGCAGGGCGGTGAATTCCGAAACCCAGCAGCGAAAGACGTTGTAGGCAATCACCTTCTGGTCGGCCTCGTTGTAGACCTCGATGATGATGTCCTTGCGGAAGTCCTTGAGCGAAATCTCCTTCTCGGACGGCTTCTCGAACGAAGCACCAGACGCGTCGGTGTAGTTCCACACCTTGTTGGCCCACTTTTCGAACTCCAGGTCGTGGGTGACGCCGCGCTCGAGGGTGATGGCGGTGTAGCTGGTCTGGCCTGGTGACAGGCGGGGCGAGCTGGGAGAACCCCCCTCACGGTGTTTGACAACTTCGGTGGTGCGCGTCAGGCCACTCACTTTGCTCACACCGGCGACGTACTTGCCGTCCCATTTGACGCGAAACTTGTAGGTTTTGTAGGGATCGAGACGGTACGTGTTGACCGGAAACTGTGGATTAGCCATGAAGTCCTCCTCTGCGCGGCTCAGGCGGCGGTGCCACCGGCGATTTGTTGGATGTACAGGATGACAAACTCGGCCGGCTTGAGGGGAGCAAAGCCGACGACGATCTGCACGATGCCGCGGTCGATTTCGGCCTGGGTGGTGGTCGTGGCATCACACTTGACGAAGTAGGCCTCGCTGGGTGATTTGCCCTGGAATGCGCCCTGGCGGAAAAGACCGTTCATGAAGGTGCCAATGTTGAGACGCAGCTGCGCCCACAGCGGCTCGTCATTGGGCTCGAAAACGGCCCACTGCGTGCCGCGGTAGAGGCTCTCTTCGATGAAGAGCGCCGTGCGGCGCACCGGCACGTACTTCCACTGGTCGGCCAGCCGGTCGTCACCCACCGTCGTGCGCGCACCCCACACCACGTTGCCGGCGGCCGGCAGGCGGCGCAGGCAGTTCACGCCCAGGGGGTTAAGCTCGCCGTTTTCGGGGTCGGTCAAGGAGATGCTCGGCTCGACGACACCCATCAGGCGGGCTTCCAGGCCGGCGGCGGCTTTCCACACGCCGCGCGTGGCGTCGGTGCGCGCCATGACGCCGGCAATGACGCCACACGGCGCAAATTCCTCGATCTGGTTGTCGCGCAGGGGGTTGCTCTTTTTGATGCGCGGGAAGAAGATGGCCGCATTTTTGCTGACCGTCATCACGTCGGAGGGACCGGCGGTCGCTTTGTCCTTGCTGTTCCAGCGCGTGGGCGGATCGACGATCAGCAGTCCGCGGTGTTCGAGGCAGTAGCTGGCCGCTTTGTCCAGGACGTCACGGTCGACGTTGCCCGATGACAGGTAGGGCGGAATGCACAGCAGGTTGACAATGTCGCCGTACTGTTTGAAGGCGTAGAGGCCCTGTTTGCTGCCGTCTTTGCCGGCGCCGACAAAATCGTCGCTGGTGAGGTCGGCGCCATCGTTGGCCTGCCCGGTGGCGACGACGCCGGTGTAGTTGGCCGGCGCATTCCAGTCGGTGCCGCTGCTCGCCCCGGGCCGGGTTGCTGACAGGGATTTGACCCGCACCAGGTTCGATTCACCGGCCAGCACCTTGTCGAGCTGGCGCGGACCGGCGGTCACGGTGACGTTGGCAAACTCTTCGCTGGCGCCGGTGGCCAGGTCGCGTACGCTGAGATTGAAGAGCTCGGCCGCGGAAACCTTGTAACGGTCGGCGATGTTCGACGAGAAGCGCGTATCCAGGTCACTCACGCGCACGGCCAGGCGGTTGCCCCAGGCACCCTCGTAGGCTGCTTCCAGCAGCAGGGGGGTGGGAGTGCCGGTGGTGGCGGTGACCGCCTGGCGGGCTGCGGCTACGACCGAGTCATTCGTAGGCGACACCGACGCCGCTTCGACCGCCTGAAAAACGGCCTTGGCAGCCGCCTGCGCGGCCAACGCGTTTTGGTCATTCTGCAGGCTATTGGACGCGGCCGCCGCATCGTTGACGATCGCGCCCACGCTCTTATTGGCATCCACGGCCGCATCGACGGCATCGCTGACTGTCTTGGCAGCGGCTTGGGCTGGGTCAGCGGTAAATGTGGCGGCGGCGGTATCCGCCGCAGTCTTCAGCGCCGTGGCCGTGCCGAGCCCGGCAGCGGCGGTGACCGCATCGCTGACGCTTTTGGCTGCTGTTTTGTTTGCGGTCGTGAGTTGCGCGTTGGCGGTCACCGTGGCAAGGGCGCTGGTCGCGGCAGCAGCCAGGTCGGCTGGCTGCTTTCCGGCCTGGCCGGCCGCGGCTGTGACGGCTGCGAACACCGCCAGCGCGCCTGGATCCGCCGACGGCAGAGAAAGCTGAGCCTTCGCCAGGCCGCCAGCTACTGCCGTGTCTTCGTGGAAGAGACGCACGACCACCGCCTTGCTGCCGCCGTTGAGGAAGAAGTCGCTCACCGCATAACCGAGTGAACTCTCCAGCCACAAACCACCGAAAATGCGCTCGAAGTCGGCATAACTGTTGCACACGACCGGTGTGTCGACCGGTCCGCGTTTGGCGCGCCCGATGAAACCGGTGGTGGCCGTATCCACAGGGGTAATGGTGCGCACATCACTGGCAACTTCCTGGATGTACACACCGGGGTAGGTGACGCGTGGTTGAACGAGCATGGTAGTACCTCTTTTCTGTGGAGTCGATCGATGCCCACGCCCTGCGCGGGCGCAAACGCCTGGGAGCCAGCCAGGGTTCAGTCTTCGTCGTCGGCCGCCGGTTGCTCCCGTGGGGCGTGCAGTGATTTTTCGAGTTCTGCCTCGATGAACGCAGTCATCGCCTCCAGGCTGCGAAAACCGCGACGCGGCAGGGAGCGCCCAATTTCCTCGAGGGAAATGCGCCATCCCTGGTGCGTATCGTCCTGCCACACGCGGAGAATGAAGGCCCGGTAGCGTGAGCGTGGATGGTCACTCACGCAGAGATCCCAGGTGTCGCACCCAAAACAATGTCCAAGGTTCGCCTCGCTGATGGATCCGAACAAGCGCCGGTGTTGACCCGCGCCGCCCGTGCCAGCCCAGGGCCGTTGTGTGGGGCCGTGAGCAACGGCATCGGAGCAAAGCGGTCCGCTCGCTCCCTGCGCATGTGGAAGTATGCGAGCCCACTCTTACGAGACTCTTCGCAAATTGTCAGGAATCTGACTGCTACTCTTCGCAAATCGTAATGTATAATACGCAGGCCGGCGCAATTGATCGACATGTTCACGGGCTGCGTTAAACATTTTGGTAGAGTAACTACAAAAAACTAGCTCAGACCGGTGTCAGCTGACCGTGACGCCCGGCGAGGGTGGCGGTGAGCCTGGTGGGATCCCCTTCTGCGCACAGCATAGACCACACGGAAGAGGGACATATGGCAGATACAATCCAACTCAGTCTTCTCGGTTCGGTGCAGGTGCTGCGTAACGGCATGACCGTGCGCGGTTTCGAATCACGTAAGGCGCTCGCCGTGTTGTGTTACCTTGCCGTACACGGCCAGGCAGTTCAGCGCAGTCACCTGGCCGATCTGTTTTGGCAGGACAAGCCGGAACACCGTGGCCGGGGCAATCTCAGCCGCGTGCTGCACAACCTGAGCACGCTGCTGCCCGGCTGCCTGCACGCGACGCGTGACGCAGTGGCGTGGGCGCCGGCAGGCGAGTGTTGGCTCGATTGGCTGGTGTTCACCGACCTCATGGCGCGCGCCGACGTCTCTTCGCTCATGGCAGCAGCGGAATTGTACCGCGGCGATTTGATGAGTGAGATCTTTCTCGATGACTGTCCGGAGTTCGAGACCTGGCTAGCTGCCGAACAGGAGCTGTGGCGACAGCGGATGGCGCAGGTGCTGGAGCAGACGATTGCCCTGCAGCGGAACGAGGGGAACTACCGCGAGAGCCTGCGCTTTGCGGCGCGTTGGGTTGCGCTCGACCCGTGGCGCGAGGAATCACACCGGATGCTGATGCTGCTTCTGGCCCTCAGCGGGCAGCGTTCGGCCGCGCTCAAGCAGTACGCCACCTGTCAGCGCATCCTGGCCACCGAGTTGGATGTGGCGCCGACCGAAGCGACAACCCGACTCTACCAGCACATCCTGGCGGGCCAGGTTCGGGCCCGCCAGCCGGCTCCAGCCCTGGAATTGGCGGCGTTGGCGAACAACCGGCCATCCGCACGCAGCATCGACCTGGCACAAATCATCGACCGCCTGGGCCAACCGGACTGCCGCTTGTTGAGCCTCGTTGGATCTGACGACCACAGTATGGCTGAACTGGGCAGGCAGGCGGCGGCTAGCCAGTCACACCATTTTCGTGATGGAATATGCCTCGTCGAGAACGCCGCCAGCCCCGACCGGGGCCACATAACCCGCGCCCTGGCCCGCGCGCTGCACCTCACCGGTGACGGACCGGTTGCACTGCCAGGGGCGATTTTTGCGCACCTGCGTGACCGCGAGATGCTCCTGTTTTTCCCCACTTTCCACAGCCGCCCGCCCAACACCGGGCTGCTCGAAGACATCCTCAAACGCGCGCCCCGCGTGAAAATCATACTGGCAGCACACGAACCGCTCAACAGCTGGGCCGAGTGGATTTATGACGTCTTTCCTGCCGATGCACTATGAATCACAGGTCCCACCAATTCTCATCCCCAAAAGCCACCAACGACCCACACCACACCCTCATCCACACACCCCAATCCGCGTCAATTCGCGCCCATTCGCGGTCGAAAAACCATTCGCAGGCATTCAGCGAGAGCCAGCCGCCCCCACAGCCTGGGGCTGCTGACTGGTGACCACAGCCGGTTTGCGGTACAGATCGAAATAGGCAATGAATGCAATCGCCACATAAGCCAGAGTCTTCGGAATCATCAACATACCCACCATGGGCGCCTGCTGCACAAAGAAAATGACCGGCATGTAACAGGCATACGACACCAGGATCATGATACCGATCCAGGTGAAGGCGCGGTCACGGCTGGCGCGGGCGTCGCGCAGGATCAGGTAGGCCACACCCAGTCCCTGCAACATCAGCGGTAGGTTGCGGATGATGCCCCACGGCTGGGGTGGCACGACGCTGTTCCACGCGTTGGCCGCCGGAATCATGAGCAGCAGCCGCACGCCGGCCGCAGCCAGCAGCAGGTAGGCAAACCAGTTCAGCGGCTTGTGAAAACGCGCCTGCCAGATGAACACCATGAGAACGTAAAAGAAAGTCACCGTGATCGCGGTCGCCAGGGCACCCAGGCCTACCAGGCCCAGGCGTGTGCCCACCATGGTGAGGGTGGCATTCAGATCACCCTGTGCGTAGGCCAGTACGCGAAAGCCCACGTGCCCCGTGTCGCCCAGGGCAAGCAGCCCGAAGGCGGCGATGAACAACTTTGCCACCGTACGATCCGCCGGCGCCACCACCGGAAAACGGCGGATCATGATGATTACCAGGCTCCAAATGACAATCAGGTAAAGTACGTTGAAAATGATCTCGACCCACATACGCATGGCTTCGGACATCGTCTCGTTTTCCTTCGTGTCGGAATTTAGCACGCCAACATGGCCAACCCGGGCCGCGGCGATACGCCGCAATTATCGCAGGAACGTGACAACACCGGTATGATCTAGATCGTATTGGATGTGGTGGACGGAATCGTTCAGGCAGAATCGCAGTCACCGCCGGTGAAGCAGCCCACCGGCACATCACCCAGGGCGCGCCGCAGGTCCTCCGTGCGCAGGATGATCGCCACGCCGCGCGCACCCGAACCAAGCGAGACTTCTGTCTGGCTGAGAACAGATTCGTCGAGCAAAACCGGGACGGGTGTTGGCAGCCCAAACGGGGACACGGCACCGATCTGGTAACCGGTGACGGCCAGCACCTCTTCAGCGCTGGCCATGGTCAGCCGCGACTGACCCAGGAAGCGGCGCAGGGCCGGCCAGGAGACCTGCTGCGGCCCGGCCACCAGCACCATCGTGTACTGCCCTTCCCCCGTGCGAAACAAAATGCTGCGCACCACCTGTTCGGGCGCCTGGTTGCGCTCACGCGCCGCCTGTTCGAGCGAGTGCACCGGACCGGTATGGCGGAATACCTGGTGGGCAATGCCGAGGCCAGCCAGCGTTACAGCCACGGGCGGGGATTCCGGCAAAGGGTTCAAATCTCCTGGCATGACTGATCTCCATGATGGTGCGGTTTGCCGAAATCCGGCAGCGCGATTATAACGTGCACTGCGGAGTTGTCAATCCACCAAGGGCTCGTCAAAGAATAACTTCCCGTGCTCTTTTGATCGAATCTGGCGGTGGCGGTTGCACAGTTGCCATCTTTTTGGAAAGATGGCAACTGTGCAACCGCCACCGCCTTCGGAGCGGCGAATTCCAGCCCATAATGCCGGAAGTTATTCTCTTACGCTGTCTACGTGATCCAGGAGCGAACCATGCCTCACCCGCTGGCACCGGCGCGGCAGCCGGTCATCATCGACACCGATATGGCACCCGACGACTGGCTGGCGATGCTTTACCTGCTGCAGCACCCCGGCGTCGACGTGCGTGCCATCACGGTCACCGGCACCGGTGAGGCCCACTGTGGGCCGGGCACGCGCAACGCCGTGGACCTGCTCGCCCTGGCTGGCTGGCCGGATGTTCCAGTGGCGTGTGGGCGGGCCACGCCGCTGGCGGGCGATCACGTTTTTCCCGATTTCTGGCGCGAGTTGGTGGATAATCTGGCCGGACTGTCCCTGCCAGCCAGCCCACACAACCCAGTCGCGCGGCCGGCCGCTGAGTTGTTGGCACAGATCGTCGAGACATCCGCCCAACCCGTTCACATCCTGGCCTTGGGACCGTTGACCAACCTGGGTGAAGCGCTGCAAGCCCGACCGGCGCTGGCCCAACGCCTGGCGATGGTCACGATCATGGGGGGCGCGGTGCACGTGCCGGGCAACGTCGGCGCATCGTCGGGCATCGACAACGACGCGGCGGAGTGGAACATCTACATCGATCCGCATGCAGCCAACCTGGTGCTGGCATCGGGTGCCCCGGTCACCCTGGTGCCGCTCGATGCCACCAATGACGTGCCGATCACCCCGGAATTCGTGCAGCGCCTGGCGGCTGTGCAGAACACGCCGCTCGCCCGCTTCGCCCACGCCATCCTGGTGCAGCTAGACAGCTTCATTCGTACCGGGCACTACTACTTCTGGGATCCGCTGGCCGCAGTGCTGGTGACCGATGCAGGGGTAGCCCAGTATCAGACCGAGCCACTGCGGGTGGTCGAAGCGGAGGGGCCAACCTGCGGCCGCACGCAGGTTGATGCCGGCGGCTACACGGTGCGCGTGGCGGTGGCAGCGAACCGGGTGCGCTTCGAGACCCTGCTGCTGGATCAGCTCACGGCGCCTGTGGGGGGTGCTGCTTTGCGCTGATGCTGCGCGATGTAGCGCAGGATCTGGCGGTGAGCCGGGAGGTTGTGCAAGAACATCGTGCGCGCCGCCTGGTCGGGCAAAGTGCCGGCGGTTTGCTGCAGGCAGGTGTGGGCCTGCTGGAGAAGCAGCGGTGCACGGGAATCGCCGTGCGCGTACAGAACCTCGTAGCAGGTGAGAACGGCCATCATAGGGTGTTTGAACCAAACAACCCGTGTCATGTCCAATTCGGGCAGAACCTGTTCTACCTGGGCCAATGCGGCGGATAGCTCACCCTGCGTCAGGAAAACGCGGGCCTGACCCGCCGGTGCGGCGACCCTCTCGATGTAGCGGCTCATTTCTTGTTTCGTGCTGCCGGCCGCTGCGAACGCTTGCTGTGACTCCACCAGCTGGCCGAGTGCGTGCCGTATGTAACCCAGAGTCGTGAAAGCTTGACTCAGGTGCATCTCGAGGCCGATTTCCTGGGCAATCCGTGCCCCCTGCAGGCCGTAGGCAAGGGCGGTTTCGTGATCACCCAGGTGATGCCAGAGCAGGGCCAGACTCGACAAAATCTGGCATTCATACTGCAGATCGGCCACCTCGTGCATGATGTGGTAGGCGCGATCCAGGTGCAGACGTGCGGCGGCCAGGTTGCCCACGATGTGGGTCGTGATACCGAGGTAGAAGCGGGTAATCCCTTCCCCGGCATGGTCCCCAATGGTTTGCCGTATGCGCAGCACCTCGTGGTACATCGCTTCGGCGCGCGGGAAGTCACTCATCTGCCGGTAGCCGCCGGCCAGATTCACCATCACAATGGCCGCCATTCGCAGCCGGTTGCCTGCATGGGCCAACACCAGCGCCCGCTGGAAGGCCGCCATGGCCGCATCGATGTTTCCAAGATACTGCTGTGCCAGTCCCAGGCCGGTGAGACTGATCGCCTCGAACTGCCCAAGGCCGGCCCGCTGGGCAACCTCGACGCCGCGGGTGGTATGGCGGATCATGCTGTCGGCGTCACCGTGCAGCCAATCGATCGCACCCATTCGCGCGTAAGCACCGGCCAACAGGTAGTCATCGGCCAGGCGCTCACCCAGCGCCAGCGCTTGCTGCACCGACGTATCAGCCTCGGCCAGGCGGCCCTGCCGCTCATCAAAAAACGAGAGTTCCAGCAGCAGCTTGCCCAGCGTATGCAGAAGATCGGGTGGTGGTTCGGCGTACTGTGCCACGATCCCCTGGAGATGCGTCGCTGCGGCACGAAAAGCAGCGGCACCATCGCTATTGAGACCCAAAGCTTTGAACACAGCGGCATAGGCCAGGGCCGTGCGCTGCAACGTGGGGGTGTCGCCCTGCGCGACTGCCCATTTCCAGGCCGCGCGTATGTTGTCCAGTTCGGGCTGCACCTCGCGCGCCGCGTCGAGGTCATTGCCCAGCCGGGGTTCGCGCGCCAGAACAAAGTCGAGAAACCAGGTGCTGTGCCGCTGGCGCGTGGTGCGCTCGAGTTCGGGCATGGCCGCCAGGCGCGCCGCCGCGTAATGGCGCACCACGTCGTGAATCCCAAAGTACCCCGGCTCTAACTCCGTCAGCAGCGACGAATCGACCAGGCGGCGCAGTCCACTGCTGGACACGTCGAGCACCCCCGTCGCCGCATCGGCACGAATGCTGCGGGAGAAGACGGAAACCTGCGCCAACGCGCGGCGGTCTTCTTCGTCGAGCAGCGCCCAGGAATGGTCGATCAGGGCCCGCATGTTTTGGTGTCGCGAGGGCAAGTCCGGCATCGTGGTTGCAAGGGCATCGAGATTGTCGCGCAGTGACTCCAGAACGGTGGTGCACCCCTGCGTTGCCGCCAGCGTGGCGGCCAGTTCGATGCCCAGTGGCAGCCCATCCAGGTGTTGGCAAACCTGCACGACAGCGGCCAGGTTATCGACCGTCAGGCGAAAACTGCAATCGGTGCGCTGTGATCGCTCGACGAAGAGCTGAAGACTGCTGTGATTGCCCAGCAAGCGACGAACATCGGCTTCAGTCATCGCATCAGACAGTGAAGGTACTGGCAGGCCTTTGACCCGATAAACCTGCTCGCACATCAGATGGAGGCGCTGGCGTGAGGTCACGAGCACGCGCAGATGGGCAGCCGACTCCAGCAGCTGCACGATCAACCCGGCGGTTGGGATGAGATGCTCGTAGTTGTCGAGTATCAACAGGGTGGTGCGGGTTTTCAAATGCGCCAGCAGCACGGTGAGCGGATCGCCGCCGGCTGTTACGGTAGACAGCGCGGCGACGATGCCCGCGGCCACACGAAGTTTGAGGATTTCGGCCGGCGTTTCAGGTGCTGCCACGATACCACCCAGGGGAACGAACCACACCCCATCGGGAAAGTGGGGAAGCAGGTGGGTCGCGGTGGCCAGCGCCAGGCGCGTTTTGCCGACCCCTCCCAGGCCAAGCAGGGTGACCAGCGGATAGTCCGGGCCGGTCAAGCGCTCTACGAGGTCGGCCAGCTCGTCATCACGGCCAAAAAACGGAGTCAGCACGCGGGGCAGGTTATGCGGTACGGCGGCCTCTGTGCGGGGTGCAGCTGGCTCACTGGCCAATGTCAGCCGTGTCAAATGGTCCAGGTTGCCGGTGCGAATTCGCTTGGCCATTTCGCTCGTGCGCGGTGAGGGCGCAGCATCGAACTCCTGGCGCAGGATCGTGCAGCACTGTTGGTACTGGGCCAGAGCGGCTTCGCGGCGGTCAGCCATGACCAGCAGGGCCATGCGCTGGCGGTGGGCATACTCGCGCCAGGGTTCGAGGGCCAGCAGGCGCCCGGTCAGCGCCAGCCCCATGGGTATGGTGCGTTCGCGGATGCAGGCATCGGCTGCGGCTTGCAGGGCGCGCACGACCACTTCGCGCAGGCGCTGGCGTTCGAGGACCAACCAGCCTTCGAACTCAGGCGCATCGTCGACGTAATAGCCCTCGAGTAATTCGCCGCGGTAGAGATCGAGCAGTTCGATCTGGGTTTCCAGCGGTAGTTCATCGCTTGCCGCTCGCTCCAACCGATTTACGCCGGCAACGTCCAGGGTAAATGGCTGGCGTGTGTCGAAAGCCAGGGTCTGGCGCGTCACCAGGAGGTAGGGATGGAGGAGATGGTGTAAATTGGGGAGCACGTCGCGCAGGTTCTTGAGGGCACGCGCATCTTCCACGTCTGGCCAGAACATGCCGGCCAAATGGGAACGCTGATGAACCTGACTGGTCATGGCCAGGTAAAAGAACAGGGCCTGGGCCTTACGCGAAACAAAGCCGGTCACAGGCTGACCGGCACGCAGAATACGCGGTGGGCCAAAAAACGTGAGTTCGAGCGCGTCGCTGTCCGGCACTGTTTCCATTGTTGTGCGTGTGCGGTGAGAGTGAAATGGCTGACAACGCCAGAACACCTATCGATGACGGTATCGGCGATCCATCGGCGATAGGATTGTACACTGATTGCAGGAATTTATCAAGGGGCCGGCGAAGCGCCGGTGCCCTGGCCATCAAGGTCCTCTGGTCCGAGGCCTTTCCTGGGACGCTAGCCGAAACGTCCTCAGCGAAAGGCCTTCGCCCAGAGGGCCTTGCGCGTCGCTTGACGTCCTGCGTCAGGCTGATGGGCGTGGCGCTGGTCTGCCTCACACCTCGCGTGAGGCAAAATAGGCGTTGGCCGCATCCTGCAGCAGAACGAAGACGGTGTCGCCACCAATGACGGTGCCGATCGGGAAATTGACCAGTCGTCAAGACGGGAGGGCCTGTCAAAGGCTAGCTTCCGTTGGCAGCAGCCAGGCCGCTGAGGGGCGTTTCCGCCGCTTCGGTTGCACGCACCTGGTCTGCAAAACGTGCGTTGGCCAGGCGCAGGGCACGTTCGGCATCGATGCCCTGGTGGCGGGCCTGCTCGGCCAGGGCAAACAGCAAGTTGCCCCAGGCATCTTCGTCCGGTGCATTTTCGAGTGCTCCCAGCGCGGCCCATAGTTCGGCCGCCGAACGATCGACCCCTGGCCAGCCGACACGCGCCGCGCGGCGCTGGTAGGTCTGGGCCTGCATCAGGGCGGGCAAGGCGCGGGGCACCGAGTCGAGTGCCGATTCGGCCCGACCGCTGGCCTGGCGCTCAGCCTGTTTGATCGTTTCCCAGTTGTGTAAAACCTGTTCGACGCCGTCGACCGCCACGCTGCCAAACACGTGCGGGTGGCGACGCACCAGTTTGGCAACGATACGGCTGATCACATCGGCCAGGCGGAACTCCCCTTCTTCGGCCGCAATCTGTACCTGCATGGCCAGGTTCAGGTAGAGGTCGCCCAGCTCCTCGGCCAGCAGCGCCGCATCACCACTTTCGATGGCCGCCACGGTTTCGTAGGTCTCTTCTAACAACGACGTGGTCAACGATTCGTGCGTCTGCTCACGGTCCCACGGGCACCCTTCGGGCGCACGCAGGTGCGCTACGATCTCCTGCAACGCATCATACCCGGCATGGGTCAGCGGCGGCAGGTAGAGCGCCGTCAGGTGATCGAACACCGACGATGGGTGATCCAGTTGGTACAGCGGAACACGTTGCAGAGCCTGGTTGGCCGTTCCCGCGGCCCGCACCAGGGTCACCGGGTGGTCGTCTGGATAGGTGTTGAGCAGCACGATCTTGAGCTCGCTGGCCAGCAGGCGGCTGTAAAGCTGCGCCAGGATGGCCGGACGATCGGGGTCGAGGGGCGCATGATAACGCGACGCCACGTGCATGGCATCGGCCACTTGCAGGCCATCCAGGGCATCGAGATGCAGCGCCCGCAGCGTCGGCTCCAGGAAACTCAGTCCATCGACGATATGTACGTCCAGGTTGCGGGCGTGGGCGCCTTCCACGATGTGGCGGGTCGTCATCTCACCAACGAAAGGGTGACCCGGCACGGCATAGACCACACCATCCGGCCGTGCACCAAGCTCGAGCACCCGTGCTGCGATGGCCTGGTAGACATCGGCGAAGTCTTCGTGTTCTTCGTAGAGATGATCGAAACTCTCCAGGGTCAAGCCGGGCAGGCTGGCCAGGGCATCCACCGTGGGATGATGGCGCGTGCGCAGATATACGTCACCTGCGCTACGCAACAAGTCCCAGGCGGCACGCGTGAGTTGGTCAGGACGGCCCGGACCAAGTCCGATAATGGTGATCGTCATGTTGTCCCCTCGTTGAGCCGGGTATGCAAAAGCCTGGACAGGAATGCCCAGGCCTTGCCAGTTGGTGGTGTCAGGCTGTCAATGCGGCGGTCAGTCCAGCAGAATCTGGCGCACCGTCTCAGCACTGATGGAATCGACGAACTGATGATTGATCAGGTACTCGCGCAGGCGCTGGAGGGACCAACGATCGAAGTTTTGCCCGGCATCACGCGGGCTCGTGTTGTACAATTCGATGATCTTGTTTCGCTGTTCTTCGGTGAAGACCGGAGGGCGACCCGGAGATTTGCCCGACTGCAAACCAGCAATTCCCCGCGCGTTGTAGCGGTGAATCCACTTGCGAACATTAATTGGGTGCAAACCCACGGCCGTGCTGATTTCGGGTACAGTTTTGCCTGAAGCCGACAACAGGATGATCCGTGCGCGCTGCGCCCAATCGATCGTATTATCCTGGGCTGCTCGCTCCAACGCAGCCCGCTCATCCGGCTGGAGTTCACGGACGAATAACATTATTCGCGCTCCTTTCGTCGCATGACAATCGCAATCAGGTTGCGCAGTTATCTGTCTTACGTCGATATCAATACAACAACATGATTATATATTATAGCCACTCCCCCTCATCCGTCAACTTTTGATCATGCCATTCCAATAATCTCGTACCATGGCCCCCATCCCCCACAAAACCCATTTGTCAAACCGTGGTCGATCGTGTATAATTTTCACGTCATCGGACAGGTTGCCTGGGAAGGAAGCATCGGTCGAGCCATGCCTGTATATGAATATGAGTGCCGCAATTGTGGTATTCGCTTTGAACATGTGCAGCGGATGCGCGACGAACCGCTGCGGCTGTGCCCTGAGTGCAGCGAAGAAGCGCTGTTTCGGGTCATCCAGCCGGTGGGTGTGATCTTCAAAGGCTCCGGTTTCTACGTGACCGACAATCGTGGCCGCAACAGTACAGGCCCGGCTGTGCGTCCGGAGACAAACAAAGAGGCCAAAGAGACACCGGCCGAGGCACCGGCTGCACCGGCCACTGCATCGACGAGCGACAGCAGCAAAGAGAAAACAGCCGCGGCATCGGCCAGCACAGCCCCTGAAAGTGCGTGAAGGAGGCCTGCGCGTATTTGGGGCTGCGACACTGCACCCAGTTGTGTGCGGAAGCGCGACGATAGGCTGCCATACGACAAAGACAAAAGCCCCATGGTCGGCCATGGGGCTTTTTGATGAGTGGGTACGATCGACTGGCTAGAGTTGGAAACGGCCGCTGGCTTCGACGACCTTCTGGTTGTAGTTGGTCACAAATCCAAGCAGTTTGTCGTGCAGTTTGATCCAATCATCGCTCGCGAGAATCTTGCGCATCATCTTCAGGTCGTCGGTCACACCCCCGGTCAAGATCTGCGGACCTTCACCGTAGATGGTGTACCACGCTTCGGTCGGCTGAATCCCGAGTCGCATGAGCCCCGGCGCAAACTCGCGTACGATGAACTCGAAATAGGGCTGTTCACGCCCCATCCTAATGTCCCAGCTCATGAGAAGTTTAAACATGTTCAGCTTGCCTGTGCCTGTTCTAACCGATCTGAATCATAGCATACCAGATTCCCCGGCTTTGTGCAAGTTCCTTTTTTTGCATGCCCGTGCCATTTGCCGGCAAAAGCACCGGCAACCGGCGGCCTGGTGGGCAGTATGTCTGCTGCTGGCCGGTCTGCTGCTGCTGTCGGCCCAATCCGTGGCCGCGCAGGCCACACCGCCCGTCGATCGCGTTGCACCCAACGCGACCCTGTTCATCGGCCCGCGCGCCCGCACAACTGTGCGCCTGGAAGCGCTGCGTGTCGACGCCACGATCGAGCAGGAGGATGAACGCACCTGGGCCGCCGTGCAGACCTGGTTCCGCCTGCAAAACCCCCTGACCAGTACCCTGACCCTGGACACCATCGTACAAGGCACCGATTCCACGCCGCCGGCGAGCGCCGTCACGCTGACCGTGGGCAGTGCACCGCAGCTGCTGACACCATTGGACGGCACCAACCACTGGCGCTGGCAGGCAGCCCTGCCGGGCAGCGGGCGCCTGGAACCGGTACTGGCCTACCAGGTGCCGCTCGGTGAAGGGGCACTGGCTCGTTTTTACTATGACCCCATGAACGGTTGGGGACGAATCCCAGGCAGCTTCCGCGTTACCCTGCGTTTTCCGGACGGTATGGCCGCCGATCAGATTCTGCGCGTGCACCCCGCGGGTTATGTCTTCGATGGCAACCAACTCACCTGGAGTTATGACAACCCACGTGAGCTCGAACCGCTGGAGCTGTTGATGATGACACCCACGGCCCGGCGGGCGCTGCAGGCTGCCCAGGCAGCAGCTGCCACATCCACCACCACGGCGGCCGAGCACCTGGCGCTTGGCCGCTGGTACCACCGCCTGGCCACGGCCGACGTTGGCGAGGATAGCACCCTCTTCGACCGGTATTATCCCCAGGCGATGGCCGCCCTGTCACGCGCACACGAGCTGGCGGCGGGCGATCCGCAGGCCGCACGCCTCCTGGCCGATCTGTACCTGGCACAGGCAGAACGGGCTGCATCCGGCAGCACGATCTACCGCGCCCTGGCGGCGGCGGCCCTGGCCGATGCCCGCACCGCCGGTGATAACAGCCCGGAACTGCAGGGCGCGCTGGCCGACCTTTGCCTCGAGCTGGCTCGTACGGCCCAGGCCGATGGCAGCTGGCGCGCCGCCGCCGCTTATCTCGATCAGCTGGCCACCCTCGACGCGACGATCCTCACACCCGCGCAGCAGGCGGCACAGCAAAAAATCAGCCGTGCTGGCGCCCTGGCCCAGGCCACGGAAGCGCTGGCGCGCAGCGACCTGGCAGGTGCACGCGCGGTGATCGAAACCTCGTGGGACAGCAGTGCCCTGGTGGTACCTGGTGCCCCGGTGGCCGGCTTTCTTGCCCAAGAGGCCGCGGTGTCCCTGGCGACCGGTCAACAGGTCATCCGCATGACCCTGGCCCCGCGTCCAACGCAGCAGGCTGTGGCCCTGGCCGTACTGCAGCGCGCCGTGGCCGACGCCCAGACGATACCGGGCGTGACGGCAGCGGTGGACACACACACGGATCTGCTGCAGCTGACCCTCACCATCCCCTTCCACAGCCCAACCGAGCTGCGTGACAAACGATCGCACCTGGCTGCCCTGGTTGCCCCCGAACCCGACCTGGCCCTGCTGCATAACCTGCTGGCCGTGCAAGACCTGGACATAACTACTGCGACCGAGCCATTCTGGCAGACACAGCGGCTCACCGATACCCTGGACCTGCCGGCCACTTACCGGATCTGGACGCGCTATGGTGATGCTTATCAGCATGCCATCGACGACCTGCGAACCGCAGCGGCACAGAACGAAACAGCGCCGTTGGCCGCCGTCCAGCGTGCACTGTGGCAGGCCGAGGCGGCGGCCTGGCACGACCTGGCCGCCACCAGCGAGGTTCGTTACCAGGCGACGCTCACCCGTACGACCGGTCTGGACACCACCCAGACGTGGGTAAGCGGGTTGGTGTCGCCCCTGGCGGTGCAGCTCAGCATCGCCGATTATCGTGGCGATGTGATGATGGCCGCTGGCGCGGCGGTGCTGCTGCTGGTGCTGATGACCGCCTGGCTGTTGTGGCGTTTTACCTGAGAACCGTAGCCAATCGTACTTGATCGGCAGCGGGGCATACGGTACAATAGCACGCAGTTGAAATCCGACCCTCTGGAGAGGATTATGCAAGCGCAAGGTACGCTGTCTCCCCAGGTCTCGTCACGCACCGGCGATGCCCGACGTGTGCGGCGCCGCGATGTTCTGGCGGGCACCGGCTTGATGTTCTTTCTGCTGGTACTTCTCCTGCTGCTGATGGCCTGGTCCGTACAGGCGGCCCGTTGGGTGAATGCCGGTCTCAACATACTCTATTGGGTGGTCCTGGCCGGTGCCGGCATTGGCACGGCACTGGCCCTGGTGGGCTGGCGCGGGCGCTTTGCCCATCCCTATGCCCTGATCGTCGGTACCGCCTGGGTGCTTATTCTGACGGCCACCACCGTTCCCGGTGATGCTTCCCTGTTCGATAAGCTGCGCATCATCTGGGAACATACCGTGAGCTGGATCACAGGCGCGATTGGCGGACGCCCCCTGGCCGACAGCCTGGTGTTCGTGCTGCAGGTTGCATTCCTAAGCTGGTGGCTGGCCTACCTGGCAGCCTGGACGGTCTTCCGCCAGGGCCGCGTCTGGCGGGCCGTCATTCCATTGGGCCTGGTGATGCTGGTCAATGCCTATTACTACAATGGGCGCCAGGACCTGCGCCCGGCGATCGTGCTGTTCCTGGTTTTTGCCCTGCTGCTGGTCATTCGTGCCCAGCTCACCCAGGAGGAAGGCCGCTGGCACGACGAAGGGGTGCGTTACTCGCGCGACATCAGCTTCGACTTCTTGCGTGACGGCGCCATTTTTGCCATCACCGTCATTCTCCTGGCCTGGGTGATGCCCAACGCCGCAACCGGCCCCGCGGTCAGCACCCTGGTCGAACCGTTCGAAGGCACCTGGGAGACGGTGCGCCAGGAATGGACGCGCCTGTTCGGCTCACTCAATTATCAGCCGAGCAGCCTGGCGGGTGCATTTGGCCGCAGCATGACCCTCTCGGGGCCGCGCTCGCTCAGCGATCGTATCGTGATGGACGTGGAATCGCCGCAGGGTCACTACTGGCGGGGCGTAACGTTCGACACTTACAATGGACGCCAGTGGCTGAATTCGGACGCCGACACCATCACCCTGGAACCGAACGATGCCAGCGTTCTATCCGCACCCTATGCCGCACGCAAGATTATTACCCAAACTGTCACCACCTACTTACGCGGCGAGACAGTGCTCTTCTCGGCGCCGCAGCCGCTGCGGGCCACTCAGCCGGTGCGTGCCGATGTCTCTTATCTCTCGGCGGCTGAGGCCAGCGGCGCACTGTTCGGTGTCGAAAATGCAGGCAACGCCCGGCCCGTGGAAATTGCCCGCATGCGCACACGCCAGCCTTTCAAAGAGGGTGACGCCTACCGGGTCGCCTCGGCCATCACCACGGCCGATGTCGAATCGCTGCGCCAGGCGTCCACGAACTATCCCGCTTACGTGCGAGAGCGCTACCTGCAGCTGCCCGATACCTTGCCCGAGCGGGTCAAGACGCTGGCCCAGCAGATCACCGAAGGATACGACAACAACTACGACCGTGCCCTCGCCATCCAGGACTATCTGCGGCGCGAAATCACATATAATGAAAAAATCGCTGCGCCGCCCGAGAACGTGGACGGCGTCGATTACGTGCTCTTCCAGTCCAAGGAGGGCTACTGCGACTACTACGCCTCGGCCATGGCGGTGATGGCGCGCAGCATGGGCATCCCGGCGCGTATTGTGGCCGGCTATGCCCAGGGTGAATTCGAGCCGGAACTGGCTGTCTACCGGGTGCGTGAAGCCAATGCCCATTCCTGGGTCGAAGTCTTCTTCCCCGGCCTGGGGTGGATCGAATTCGAGCCAACCGCTGCGCAGCCCAACATCGTGCGGCCCAGGCCGGCCAACAATGAGTTGGTGGACGACCAGTCGGCATTGTTGGCCCAACAGAACCTGGAAGCGCGTGAGAACCTGCTGGAACAAGAGGAGAAGTTCGGCGAGGCTGACACTGCGCCCGGTGAGTTTGCGGGAGGGCTCGGCACAACCTTCACCAGCCTGCCCAGTGCCGGACGCTTTGGTCTGGTCGTGCTGGGCCTTGGCTTGTTGGGCGCAGTGGTATACGGCATCTACCGGCTGCGGCAGCGGCCCCAAAAGCGGGTGGTGCCGGTCGACCCGGAGTTGACCATGCGGCTGTACGAGCGCCTGGAGCGTTGGTCCATACGGGTTGGCCTGGGACGCAAGCCTTCCCAAACACCGTTCGAGCACGCGGCCGTTTTGAGCCGCACCGTGCCGGAGGGTGCCGCGCCCATTCAGCACATCACCGCCACTTACGTCCGTGAACAATTCAGCCAAACGACGGTGCCACCCGCCGAATTAGGCGCCCTGTCGGGTGAATGGCTCAAGCTGCAGCCGGTACTGCGGCGCTACTGGAACGACTACCGGGCACGCCTGCCCCTGCTGGAGCGGTTGAAACCGGGCCGCTGGTAGATACAAAAAAGCCCTCACCAGGCTTGGAGTCTGGTGAGGGCTTTTTGTTTAGCTCTGTTTGCACTCGAGCAGTACGACCTGCGTTTCCTCGGGCAGCTCATTTGCGCCGATCTTGAGCATCTCCTGCGCTGGCGGCATCGGCAGGCCCATTTCCTTCAGGAACTTGTCCACCGGATCGAGCGCCAGCTGCGTATACGGCGTCTGGTAATGCATGGGAATCACAATGCTGGGCTCGAGCAGGCTGATCACCTCGGCCGCCCGGGCTGCGTCCAGCGTGGATCCACCACCCACCGGAATGAGCAGGATATCGATTTTGCTCATCGATTCGACCTGGGCCTGGCTGGGCACCTCGCCCAAATCGCCGAGATGGCAGACCGTCAGCTTGTCGAATTCGAACACGAACATCGTATTGTGCTCCGGTAACGTCGGCGGTCCACCCTTCTCGGACTTGGGCCGGTGGTGCAGCGTGGAAATGCCGGTCACAAAAACACCCGCGATTTCGTATTCTCCAGGGCCATCCAGGACGTGGGGCTCCCCTTTGACCCCTGACACGAAGTTATGCCCCGGCATGTCGTGACTCACCGTCACGATATCGGCCCGAATGCGCGGCAGCGTATACCCAATGCGCTTATCGTACGGATCCGTGACGATCACAATCTGTTTTTCACGGATGCGAAAACAGGCGTGCCCATACCACGTAATTTCCATCGTCCCTCACTCTACTCCGTACTCCCTACTCCCTACTCCGTACTCCCTACTCCGTACTCCCTACTC
>CAZXQZ010000067.1:0-20094 GCA_964642445.1 uncultured Anaerolineae bacterium | reverse complement strand
GGGGTCGACCACGAAGTGTTCTTGCAGCTTACCGGCCAGCGCTTCATCGGCCGCTTCGATGATCGCATCGGCGATCTTGGCGTCCAGCAGGCCCAGGTCGCGGTTCACTTCGGCCGCGGCCCGTTTGATGGCCACCATCGACCAGACGAACGCCGGGTAGGGACGCAGTCCACTGACCGGGAAATTCAGCACCGCACGCTGCGTCTGCGCACCGTAGAGGGCCGCCGCCGGCAGCTGCATCTCGCCCATGGAGTCTTTTTCGATGCGGTAGGTTATATCAGACATAGGTTTCTCCTCTTTGAGATCAAATCTATTGCTGCGGGTCGAGGAGTTCGCACCTGGGGGTGCGAACTCGTGCCAAAGTATCATGCCAGTTTGATATAACGAAACAACTCACGATAGACCGTGCGCCCGTCGGCGGTCACTACTGCGGCCCGCTCGCGAATGCGCGCCGCGATGGCGGGTGGATCACCGATCTGGCTGGTGTGATCGTGAATGGCGGCGATCTTCAGATCGATGACATCGCTAATGTCGACCGTATAGTTCGGATCGTTGGTGCCGGCGACCAAAACGTGCTGCACGGCATGCGGAGCCAATCCGTTGGCTTCGTGGTGCGGGAAGTTGAGACGATCACGCGCCAGGGGAAAGACGGCCGCCAGTACCCCCTCGCCGGCCGCCCGATGGTCCGGGTGATTGATCCGGCTGTCACCGACGAAATAAGTCGTGGGGTCCTGGCAGATGACCGCATCGGGCCGAAAACAGCGCAGCTGGTACACCAGGTCTTCGCGCAGCTGCAAGGTGGGGAAGAGCTCACCGTCGTTGTAGTCGAGGAAGATCACTTCCTGGACACCCAGGCGTGCCGCGGCCGTGCGCTGCTCGACCTGGCGCATGGCCGTGATGCGGGCCGGCGTCATGTCGGGTGCACTGCTGCCCTTGTTGCCGTTGGTCATGATGACGTAGGCCACCTGGCTGCCAGCGTGCGCCCAACGTGCCACCGTTCCGCCGCAGAAGAACTCAGGGTCATCCGGATGGGCCATCAGCACCATGGCGCGCGGCGGAATGAAGAGGGTCGTGCGATCGTCGATGGGTGACATACGTCCTCGTGACGAAAAGACCTCTGCGGATGGCAGAGGTCTCGGAGACGACAAAGGAAATTAAACACTCAAACCGACCTGCGTCAGGTGATCAGTACCTGGCCTCAACGCAGGCAGTATCGCGTATCTGAAATGAGCGAACGAGACCGGCCCTGGCAAATACCGCCAAGATCAGGAGGGATAGCCCGGGCCTTCCGAGAAGTAGCGAGCGTTGATCTCCGTGGCCGCAAAGTACTGCGGTTCCAGGTCTTCTTCAGGACGGATGGCGTCCACCGGGCACTCTGGTACGCAGGCGCCGCAGTCGATGCAGGTGTCGGGGTCGATGTAGTACCAGGGCCATTCTTCTTCAGGCTGACCGGGAACGATACATTCGACCGGGCAGACTTCGGCACAGGCACCGTCACGGATACAGAGATCAAAGATCACGTGCGTCATAGAGTAGGTTCTCCTTGTATGACAAAAGGATCGCACACGAACGGGTGTGTAAGGGGTGACCCGACACCGGGCCAGGCCCAGAAAGCACAAAACTAGAATCATTGTACATGAGTTCCTATTGTATGTCAATTGCGATTTTGCCCACATATTCGCAGGGTGGCAATTGACCAGCAACGCGGCGTCGAGTACAATCGAATCAACCACATCTCAGAATTGCGTATGACAGAGAACTCGGATCCACGACTCAGGCCAGCGGCGTTACGGTTCTTGGGCATCATCCTGGCCATCTGTTTGGCCTACCTGGCCCAAGGCTTCTACGACGGTGCGGCGATTGCCATGCTGGTGTGCGACTGGGTTGCGTGTCACTGGCCAGCCAGCGGGCAAGATGGGATGCACGTCGTCATTGGCAGTGGGCTGTACCTGGTGGCCATGCTGGTGTTTGCTTTGGCTGCCCCGCGACCGCCAGCGCACTGGTGGCCCGTGCCGCGGCCAGCACCCGCCAGCCCGCCACGGCGGGCACCCGTCCGCCTGGTGGTGCTGTGGGTCAGCCTGGCCCTGGCTGCCCTGGCCGCCATTCGTTTCGTGCAGCTCGGTGAGGACACGCAGGTACAAATCGCCTGGCTGGGCAGCCTCGTGCTCTTTCTGGCCTCGCAGGCCCCGGTACCGACACGCAGCGCCCTGGCCGACCTGCCGGCCCGATTGCGCCACGTGCCACCCTCCACATGGTGGACCCTGGCTGCGCTGATCGCCCTCATGATGGTCGCTGCCTGGCTGCGTCTGACGCGCCTGGAAACACTGCCGGCCGACCTGCACGGCGACATGGCCTCCTACGGCCTGCAGGCGCGCGAATATCTGCACGGCCGCGAGTGGCGCATCTTTCGTGAAGGTTGGGCCAACATCCCGGTCGTCGGTTATCTGCCAACCATTGCCAGCATGGCCCTCTTCGGCGACAATTTGTTTGGCTTGAATATGGCTGCCGTGTTGGGTGGTCTGTTCAGTCTACTTGGCTTCTTCTTTCTGCTTTGGCGCCTGTTTGGCCGCCCCCAGCTGGCCCTGCTGGCCACGGCCATCCTGGCCATCACGATCCCGCACATCCATTTTTCACGTATTGCGGCCTACATCGACCCCTGGCCGTGGAGCCTGTGGGCAGCTTATTTCCTGGTCGATGGCCTGCTGTCACGACGGGCATTCTCCTTTGCCCTGGCCGGTGTCCTGCTGGCGTTTGGTGGGCAGATGTACTACGCGGGCCGGGTCGTGTTTTTCGTCCTCCCACTTTTTGGCACTTACCTGCTGCTCTTCCACCGCGCGTGGCTGGCGGGCCGCGGGCGCGGGCTGATCATATTTGGCCTTGGCTGCCTGGTTGCCTTTGGACCCACGGCGGTTTACTTTGCGCAGCACGTTGACCTCTTCATGGAACGCAGTCGGGTGGTGTTCCTGTTCTATCCGGACGTCATGACCCATCTCATGGGCAAGTACGGCGTCGATTCCACGTGGGAGGTCGTGCTCGAACAAACGCAGCGCTCGCTGCTGATGTATCACCACGGGCCCGACTCGAGCACGCAGTTTGGTTATCCCCACCCGATGTTTGGCAGTTGGATCTCACCCCTGATTGCGCTGGCGCTCGGTTATGCCCTGCGCTGGTGGCGGGTACCGGGGATCACCTTCTGGACCATCTTCTGGGGGCTAAACCTGGTCGTCGGTGGCATCCTCACGGGCGATGCACCCGCGTGGATGCGCCTGGTGGGGATGACGTTTGCCGGTGCACTGTTTGCAGCTTTGGCCCTGCATCGAGTGGGTTCGGCCAGCCTGGCACTGCTGGCCAGGGACGTCGCGTTCGGCAACACAACCCCACGTGTGCGGTTCGGTCTCACGGCCACGCTGGTCGTCTTTCTGCTTGTCGGCGGCTGGCAGGACTGGACGACGTACACGCGCCTGGCGAGTGCCAACGGCCGGCCGCAGGCGCTCATCGGGCGTTATCTGGCCTCCTTGCCGCCCTCGGTTGCCGCGTGCGACATCTCCGAGCCGTACGACGTGCAGATTCGCGAGACCGCCTTTTTAGCCGCGCCGCGCCCCCTGGTCGATCTACCATCCAATCTGAGCGCCACCGATGTGACGCGCTGTCCAGGCCCGCCCTTTGTCTGGATCCTGGGACCCAGCCAGTGGCGCGAGCTGGCCCTGCTGCGCAGCACCTGGCCAGGTGGTGTCGAAACCCAACATCGCCTGGGCAACGGTGCGCCGGTCTTTTTGAGCTACCTGGTGACCGAGCCGGCCACAGCCGGCTCACAGCCTCGACCCACCTCCGATCAACCCAAGGCGGCAACTGCGCCGGGTTCGAGCTCATACCTGCCTGACGGCACACCATTCATGCCAAATCACACGTTTTTCGGTGACCAACGCAGCGCCGTATGGGAGATTCCTGTGGGTCCGGTCACCATTGAGCAGGGACGCCTGATCTTGCAGGTTGGGCAGATTCCTGGCCATGACACCGCCTATGATTATGTGCGGCTGATAGGCAGCGATGGCAGTGACCTGCGCATCGAAGCCGAAGACGTGCAGCATACGCAGGGTGACGCATATGCACCGAGGCACGATACGGATGGCCATTGGTGGCTGCAGACATTCGACCCTTTCAGTGGGCGGCAGGGCCTGGTGGCGCTGAAACACGAACGGGTCCCCGTGCTGACGACGACGATCGAGGCGGCCAATGGGACCTACGAGCTGCTGATTGGCTCCTTTTCGGGTGACCCCACCAATGGCGCCTTTGGTTTGGGCATCACGGTCGATAGCCAGTGAAATTCGTTGGACGGCGGGACGATGCCTTTGACGCGCGTGGCGGGCTGTGCTAAGATCAACCGAAGGTAACTTTCCAAGGAGAGCATGTCTTGCCGTGACTAACGGAACCCACAAACTGTGCATCATCATGCCGGTATTCAACGAACGGCAGACCGTTGAGGAGATCGTGCGGCGTGTCCTGGCGGTCGACCTGGATGGTATTCAAAAAGAGCTCATCCTGGTGGATGATGGCTCGACAGACGGCACGCGCGATGTCCTGCATCGTATCGGCCGCCAGGACTTTCCCGGTGTCAAGATCGTCCTGCACCGCCACAACCAGGGGAAAGGGGCCGCCATTCGTACCGGCCTGGGGCACGCCAACGGTGACCTGATCGTCATCCAGGATGCGGACCTGGAATACGATCCACGCGACTACGCAGTTTTGCTGCAGCCGATCCTGGACGGTAAAGCGGACGTCGTGTATGGTTCGCGTTTTTTAGGGCCGCACCGTGCGTTCAATTTTTTGCACATGCTGGGTAACAAGTTTCTCACGCTTGTGACCAACATCTTGTACAATACGATACTGACCGACATGGAGACCTGCTACAAAGTGTTTCGGGTCGAGGTGCTGCGTAACATGCGCATCCGCTCGAACCGTTTCGACTTCGAGCCCGAAATCACGGCCAAGGTGCTCAAACGCGGTTATCGTGTTTTTGAAGTCCCCATCTCCTACAGCGGACGCGACCTGGACGAAGGCAAAAAGATCAGCGCCTGGCGGGATGGTTTGCCGGCGCTGTGGGCTTTGATCAAATATCGTTTTGTGGATTGAGACAGCTTGCCACCAACAGCCATCGAATCCCGCTGCACAATCGAGGCCGACGATCCCATTGGCCGGGAAACGTTACGGCGCATGGCCAGCGTCGATCGCTACAATCGCTGGATTTTCCACGAGATCGCGCCTTTCGTCGGGCAGACCGTGCTGGAGGTTGGCTGCGGGATTGGGAACATGACACGCTATTTTCTGCATGCCCGGCGTGTCATTGCTCTCGATCGTCTGCCGGGCTCGGTGGCCCTGGTGGCCGAGACGTTTGCCGGTGCGTCCAATGTGCAGACCTGCCTGGGTGACATCACCGCACCGCCGACTGTCGGACAGCTGGCAGACGACTCGATCGATACCGTCGTCTGCCTCAATGTGCTCGAGCACATCGCCAACGATGCAATAGCTCTGCAGCACATGTTCCAGCTCCTCCAACCGGGTGGGCATTTGCTGCTGTTCGTGCCGGCGGGGGCCTACATGTATGGGACGCTCGACCGGGCGCTGGGCCATTTTCGGCGCTACGAACGCTCTGACCTGGTTATGCGAGTAGAAAATGTGGGATTTCAGACGCGGCGGGTCAGTTATCTGAACCTGGCCGGTGTCCCGGGGTGGTGGCTCAACAGCCGCGTGCTGCACCGCCAGCTGCTGCCCACAGGCCAGCTGCGCCTGTTCAACACCCTGGCGCCGCTGCTGATCGCGGTCGAACGGGCGCTGCGCCGGCTGTGGGATGTGCCGGCCGGCCAGTCCTTGTTGTGTATCGCCCGCAAGGGCCTGTAAAAGAATAACTTACCGTGACTTGCGGCGAATTCCGGCCGCATTGAAGGAAGTTATTCTTTTACAGGCCGTAAGTGATGATGAAGATCGATTCATCCACGAAGTGCCAAGTGACACGGAGCAAACCATGAACCTCCTGGAGAAGGTACCAGTGGTCGCCGAGACCCGGCGCAACCACGGCATCGAACATGCAACGGTCTACATGATGAGCCGCCGCCAGCCCGACCGCCGCCTGGTCGCCCGCAGCAACCATCGCGGGTTCCTGGTATTGGGTGACACGACCGACAGCGAGCTCACCGATGCTGTCAACGAAGCGCTGCGCCGCCTGCACGCTGGCGATGCCAACCTGGTCATTCACCCCAACTGCGGCACGAATTTTGTCACCTCCGGGATGCTCGCCGGGGTGGCAGCCTGGCTGGCCAGCCGCCTGGGCGATGCGCGACGACCCTGGTGGGAGCAGTTTCCCCTGGTAACTGTGGCCGCGACGCTGGCCCTGTTTGTGGCACAGCCGGTTGGGCGTGCCCTGCAGGCCCATGTGACTACATCCGCCCAGGTGGCTGGTATTCGCCTGGCCAGCGTCACCCGGCAGCGCAACCTGGGGCCAATCATGGTGCATTTTGTCGAGCTGACTCCAGCATGATCTATTTGATCCATGGCGATCAGGAGTTTCTGCGTGCTGAAGCGGTCGCCGGCCTCAAAGCAGCCCTGGGGGCACGCGAATTCGTCGAGCTCAACACGACCGAAATCGAGGGCGCCCGCCTGACGCTGGCCGAGCTGCACGATGCCTGTGACGCCGTGCCGTTCCTGGCGCCGCGGCGGCTGGTGATCGTGCGCGGCCTCGTGGCCGCACTGGCACGCAGGGGGCAGCGCCCACGCCCCACCGATCGATCCGCGGCTGCCAGCCAGGCCAGCCACGAGGAAACAGCCGTCCCAACGGGTGACCCTGCGCTGTTGGCGGGCCTTCTTGCCTACCTGCCTCACCTGCCAGCCTCGACCGACCTGGTCTTCCTGGAAACCACGCTGGTGCGCAAGCAGGATGCCCTCTACAAACTGCTGGAGCAGCTGGCGGCAGCCGGCACGGCCCAACTGACGGTCTGCCAGTACGAAGGTCCCTGGTGGAAACAGGACGATTGGCTGCGCGACTGGACGGCACGCCGTGCCCGCCAACGTAAAATGAAGATCGAGCCAGCGGCTGTACAGGCACTGACCGACCTGATTGGTGATAACCTGCGCCTGATCGACCAGGAATTGGGTAAACTGCAGACCTATGCCGGCCCCGCGCAGACGATTCAGGCTGCCGATGTGCAGCTGCTGGTCAGTGCCGTACGTGAAAGCAGCGTCTTTGCCATGGTCGAAGCCCTGGCAACTGGTGACGGTCAGCAGGCCGTGCGTCTGCTGCACGAGCTGCTGCACGCTGGCGAAGCGCCGTTGGGTATTCTGGGCATGATCGGCTGGCAGTACCGGCTGCTGCTGCAGATCAACGAGCTGGCGGCGCAGGGCATGAGCCAGGACGAAGTAGCCAGCACACTGAAACAGAAGCCGTACACGATCAAAAAGTCGTGGCCGGTGGCACAGCGTTATCGCCTCAGCACGCTCGAACAGGCGATGGACCGACTCCTCGAAACCGACATCGCCATCAAGACCGGCCAGATGGAGGACCATGTTGCGCTGGCTGTGCTGGTGGCTGAGTTGAGCCGCGCACGTGACGCCCGCGTCTGACTGCACCCACGCCCGCAGCCAGCAGCGCGGCGGGCAGCAGGGCGAGTCCCACAGGCAAACCTACCACGGTGACTTCGTCAAGTAACCGGCTGCCAGCCAGCGGCTGCCCGGTAATTCGCGCCCGTAGAGCATCCACCGTATTGCCCCATAAATTTGCCAGCATGATCATCCGGACGGTTACCAGGATGTCGCCTGCCATGGCTGGGCCGTACGTATCCACCAGACGCTGCCAGCTTGCCGGATCCGGATGACCCGCCGTGGCCGCGTAGTGCTGCGCAAAAGCCAGGCCAACCACTTCGCCCGCCGGCATCTCATCCAGGGTGCCGGCCATCAGGTTCTGGATGTCATCTGCGGACACACCCGCCCGCAGCGCGGCCCGTGTGTGGTAGTAGCTGCAGTACCGGCACTGGTTGACCTGTGTCACGGCCAACATAAGGCGCTCGGCAAACGGACGGCTCACCCGCTGCGCCCGCCGTGCCGTCCGCAGATCGTCGCGCTGCTGCAGCAGATCGACCAGCATCGTCACGAAGACGGGCCAGGTCAAGGTTCGTTTTTGTTGGTTCAGTCCTGGCATACGGCCGGCCCATTCGGTCATCACGCCATCCCATGATGCGCGGTCAGCCGGTGATTTGGATCGGGGTGCCCATCGGGGCGCGGATCGACATGGACGGTCATCGAGCGCAGGCGCGGCAGCGCGTGAAACAGGCCGTGGCGCACCTCTTCGGCAATCTGGTGGCTGGCGACCGTCGGGAGGTCACCGTCGACTTCGATGAGCATCTCTCCCCAGAGGGCGTGGCCGATCCAACGCAGGTGCGGTTCCTTCACCGCGTACACGCCTGGCACGGCCATTGCCGTCTCTTCCATCACGTCCACCAGCTGCGGATCGACGGCATCCATCAGCCGCTGCCACATCGTGCGCGCCGAATCACGCAGGATGAACAGAATGGCCACACCAATCAACAGACCTACAATCGGATCGGCCAGCGGGAAGCCCAGCCAGACCCCGATCGTCCCCACGAGCACAGCCAGCGAGGTCAAACCATCGACGCGTGCATGCATGCCGTCGGCGATCAGGGCGGCCGAGCCGATGCGCCGTCCGGTGCGGATGCGCACCCAGGCCGCCACTTCGTTGCCGACGAAGCCGATCACGGCGGCGGCGGCGACCCAGCCCAGGTTGCTGGGCGCAACCGGATCGAGTAGTTTTTTGAACGACTCATAGAATACCAGCACCGCGCTGAAAGCGATCACCAGCACGACGAACGCGCCAGCCAGGTCCTCGGCTTTGCCGTAGCGGTAAGTAAACCCGCGCGAGGCGGTGCGGCGGTTGAGGGCAAACGCAATCCATAATGGGATGGCAGTGGAAGCATCGGCAAAGTTATGGATGGTGTCGGCCAACAAGGCCACACTGCCGCTGATGAGCACGATGACGATTTGCAGGACAGCCGTCACAAACAGGCTGACTAACGAGATGGCCAGGGCACGAATACCCAGGGCGCTCGTCTCGAGAAGAGAATCGGCCGACAGCACGCTGTCGTGGTCGTGGCCGTGCATGTGAAAGAAGCTTTCCAGCCAGCCACGCACGCCGCGACCTGCCGCATGGACGTGGTCGTGCCCATCGTGCGCGTGGTCGTGTCCATCGTGCGCATGCGTGTGGGCATCGTGTGAATGGTCGTGCCCATCGTGCACATGGTCGTGTGCGGCAAGGGGATGATCGTGAACGTGTCCGTGCGTGTCGATGTCTGCCATACTCGATCCCTTGTTGGTTCTTCAGGTAACTTGACAATGCCGAAGGTGGTGTGCGCCTGTTTACTGCGGCGCGCGGGCCACCAGGCTTGCCACAGCCCGCCGGTGGCCGTGATCGCCGTCGACCCACCCTTCGCGATAGACGAGAATCTCGAGGCCGGCGAAGGCCGTGCGCAGCTCCCCCGGCTGCAGCAGGTAGGCTGGGTCGATGTCGGGCTGGATGGCGCGCTGCGCCTGGGTGAGTGTCTCCATGATCAAGATGCCGCCGGGGCGCAGCGTACGCAGCATATGTGGCCAGAGGTCGCGCTGCAAGAAGTAAAAATCGAGCACGACGTCGAACGTGGCAACGGGCAGGGTGAACCGGTAGAGATCGGCAATCACCGCCATCAGCTGCGGCAGGTGCGCCTTGGCCTGGCGCACCGCCACGTCGGCGATGTCGATGCCTACGACCTGCAGGCCGCGCGCCAGCAGATAACCTGCGTTGCCGCCCAATCCCATGGCCAGGTCCAAGGCCCACCCCTGCGACGGCAGCCGGTAAGCCTGTTCCAACAGAAATGGCCGCGGGGCGGCAAATGTGGCCCGCGCCCGCTCCAAATAGCGTTGGTTCCAGCGAACAGCGTCGGCAGACGACACGCTAGGGTTTCCCTTGTCCCAAATGAACGTACGGTCGGCGGATCAAGGCGCGGGCTCGATGCCGGTCACATCGCCGAAGCCGTTGAGCGTGATGCGCCAGCGGCTGCCCGGTTCGAACTCGCGAAACGCTTCTTCGTTCGACACGCGGTATTGAATCTGGCGATCGTCGGCCGCCAAGACGACGACGTACGTTTCCTGGCCATCACCCAGGCGCTGGTTATTGTCCAGGCGGGTGGCAGGCCATTCGGGCTGCAGGTCTCTGCCCTGGGTCACCAGTGTATCCACGACAGCCCATTCGGTCGTGGTATAGGTGCACCAGGCATCGTACACCTCGTACTCGCAGTCCTGCACCACCTCGCCGACGCCGCTGCCCTGGTCGACGACGTAGGGAGTGCCGCACACTTTCTGCGCATTGGGCGCCGGTGAATCCTGCACGCTGCGCACGCGGTCGCTGCACTGCCCGGCCTGGCTGCCCGCTGGAATCTGGTCTTCCCAGGTTTCACGCACCACTGGTATCAGGCCCAAGATCGGCAGGGTGCGCTGCCAGCTCACCCCGGTCACCGTGGCAGTGGCCGTTTCGGTTCGACTGCCCTGCCGGACAAAAAAGACCGCGGCAAGCACACAGAGCAGGATCACTGCGCCAACGATCAACAGCCACACGCGCGAATTGACCGCCGGCTGGGGCCGTGCCGCCGGGGGTGGCACTGGCGCTGGTGCCGGCTGTTTGACCAGGGTGCTGCCGCATTGTTTGCATTTTTTGGCTTTGCCTGGATTGACCGTACCGCAGTAGGGGCACGTGATATCGGGCACGGGGCCGGTCTGCAGTGCACCGACCACCTGGCCAGTTTCGCGGGCTTTGCCCTGGGTCAAGTCCGCCCCACACTGTTTGCAGACCCTGGCATCACCCGGATTACGCGTGCCGCAGAAGGCACAATGGATATCCGGACCTGCTTTGGCTTTGGCCAGTTTGGCTTCGTCGGTGATCAGTTCCTGGTCGGCAGCCAGCTCGAACTGGTCGGCGGCCTCCATGGCTGCGCCACAGGTCTTACACGTTTTGACTGTGCCCGGATTTTTGTTGCCACAGCGTTTGCACGTCCATTCCAGCTCAACGTAACCCACAGTTTCTTTGGCCATATGCCTCCTCACCGAATGCGTTTATCTGCACGCCCTGGTGCTGCCACTGCGGTTTGGTGCACCATCCGTGCCGGCGCATTGCTCCGCTGTTGGTAGACCACCTCGTACGAATAGTGTCCCCAGGTGTTGCCGGTGCAGGTCTCGATCACCGGTGGGGTGGTGCTGCTCATGCCCATCGCCACATCCGATGGTCCATCCAACACGCGCGTCGTCCACTCCTGGCGCCGGAAGATGGGAAAGTCGATGTAGCCAGGAGGCTTGTAGGGGTCTGCGCCGGTGAGCCGGTCCTCAAAATAACCACCGATCTCCTGGAAACGTACGGTTGTCCCGGGGCGGCCGATTCCGGCCTGATCGATGACCCACAGTCGAATGTTGTGATCCAGGTGGTTGTCCAGGCACGAGATGTAGCGCACCGAGGCCAGGGTATACTCGGGAAACACAGCACGCGCCGCAAAATCGATGTGCAGCCACTGGTGTCCATTCACGCAGTCAGCATGCGTCGGCACGCCCGCCGCCTCGATGATCGGGCTAAGGTCAACATACCCGATCTCGCCAACGACCGGTGAGAGGGGCTGGCCAGCATCGTTTACCACGGCCACTTTCCAGCGCCCGGCTTGGGGCGCGCTGGCATTGAGCAGCACCTGCCAACGGCCATCGCTGCCGGTGGGTGCCGAAAGACGCGGTGGCTCGGAGGCGGTCGCTGGCCACACGGCCACACGCACCCCGGCTTGTGGCGTGCCAGCGGCGCTGGTGATCGTGCCACGCATTCCGGTCGAGCTGCACGATGCCGTGCCGGTGATGATGGCCGATACCTGATACTGCCAGCCAGTGGTTGGGGTGCCCTGCTGGGTCATCAGCAGGGGAAAATAGTGGTTGACGCCCCGCGTGACCCGCCGCAGCGTCACATCGTCGATGCCCACGTACAGCGGAACGCTCCCGGCGGGCTGCTGCACGCGCACGAAGACCGTCGTCTGCGTTGCCGCCGCCGTGGCGGTCACGGTCAGTGTGTGCCAGGGGCTGCCGCTGCCGGTAGTGTGCCAGACGATGGTGGGTGCCAGTGGATCGTCTCCGCCGAGAGGATCGATACCGATTGTTTTGGTGATACCATCGAGTGCGGGTGGCAGATAGACACGAACCTGTGCCTGCAGCGTATCACCGAACGCCACTCCGGCGACGTGTTGGTAGATGCCGGCGTCGTATGCGCCCGTGGGGCCAACCAGCACCTGCCACTGGTTGAGCGGCGGTGTCACCTGGCCGGCCAGAAACAGGGGAGTGCCGCGCACGACGAAGGGTGTCCAGCCGGTGCCCACCTGTCCTGCACCGCCCCCCACGGTTACGGGTGTGAAGCCGAGCTCGAAATCACCGTTCTGGAGGGGAAGCAGGTCGGCGAGTGGGCGCGCCGGCGGCTCTTCCGCCAGAGGTGCGGCCTGGGCAGCCCGCATCTGCAGCAGAAGCCAAACGATCAACAGGATGGTGCAGCAGGCAAGGAAAGGTTTCATCTGGCATCATGGCTTTCGGAAAGATCACGACACGCGACACCGATTCGATTGTAACATGATTCAGGCAGGCCGACAAGGAGCCGGTGGTCACCGAGAATGCCTGGCAGGTAACTACTGGGGCGAGCCAGGTTCCCTGCAAACGTCTTCGTCGACCATGACGACGCGTCGCCAGTGCAGGATGTTTTCGATGTACTCATGGCGGCCGCCGATGTCCATCACCTTGATGCGGTCGAGAACAAACAGGCGCAATGCGAATTGCAGATTGTCAGGGATTCATGTACAATTTTCGTAGATGCGGAACAAAGTGCAGAACTCCGAGGAGCTGCCTTCCCTCATGCCATCAATTGCCTCCGCCTCGGTCCCGCAACAGGGCCAGATCGTCATCATCCGCCAACGCCGCTACGTCGTCACCGACGTACTGCCTTCGACTTTGCCCCCACCGCACGTGGGTGATCTGGCGAGCCCTCAACACCTGGTGACACTCAGCTCGATCGAGGACGACGCGACCGCAGAAAGCGCCCAGGTCATCTGGGAAATCGAGCCAGGCGCACTGACGATCGAGCGCATGGAGCTGCCGGCGCCCACAGGCTTTGATCCACCCGCCCGCCTGGATGCCTTCCTGGATGCGGTGCGCTGGGGTGCGATCGCGTCGGCCGATGTGCGCGCGCTGCAGGCACCGTTCCGCAGCGGGATTGATATCGAAGATTACCAGCTCGATCCCCTGGTCCGGGCCGTGCAAATGCCGCGGGTCAGCCTGCTGATTGCCGATGACGTCGGCCTGGGCAAGACAGTCGAAGCCGGCCTGGTCATCCAGGAGCTGATCGTGCGCGGCCGCGCGCGCACGGTGCTGGTGGTGTGCCCGGCGGGCCTGCAGGCCCACTGGCGCGACCAGATGCGTGACAAGTTCGGGCTGGAGTTCCGCATCGTAGACAGCGCGCTGATGCGCCAGCTCCGGCGCAGTCGCGGCATCCACGCCAATCCCTGGTCACACTTCCCACGCCTGATCACCTCGGTCGATTTTCTCAAGCGTGAGGGTCCCATGCGGCGCTTCCGCGAAATCGTGCCCGACCAGGCAACCTACCCACGGCGCTTCGATATCCTGATCGTCGACGAAGCGCACAATGTGGCCCCGCCCGGGCACGGGCTGACTGCCCTCGACTCGCAGCGCACCCAGGCGGTGCGGGCCATCAGCCCCCACTTCGAACACAAACTATTTCTGACCGCCACGCCGCACAACGGCTTCCGCGAAAGCTTTTCGGCACTGCTGGAGCTGCTCGACAACCAGCGCTTTGCGCGCGGTGTGCAGCCGAACCCGCGCCAGCTGGAGGCGGTGATGGTGCGCCGCTTGAAATCGGAGCTGGTCGATTGGGATGGCAAGCCTCGTTTTCCCCGCCGTCACCTGGCGGCCATCGAGGTCGATTACAGCGCCGACGAAAGACAAGTGCACGCCTGGCTGCACGAGTACTCGCGCCTGCGCCAGCAAAACGCCACTGACGACACCGAACGCTTTGCGACCGAGTTCGTGCTAAAGCTCCTGAAAAAACGTCTCTTCTCCTCGCCGGCGGCGTTTGCGACCACCCTGGCCCGCCACCAGGAGACCCTCGCCGGGCATGGCAAGGGCAAACCGACTTCCCGGCCGGCCAGCGGCGTCCTTCGCCGGCAGATCGCCCAGATCGACGAGGACTATGCCGACGATGCCGAATACGAGGACGCAACGGGCGGCGCCGTCGAGGTTTCCAGCCGGGCCTTTACCGCACTGATCCCGCGCGAGCGCTGGCTGCTGGAGCAGATGGCGCAATGGGCCGCGAGCGCGTCGGCGCGACGCGACTGCAAAACGCGCACCTTGATCACCTGGCTGCGCGGTATTGTCAAGCCGGACGGCCAATGGTCTGACGCACGGGTGATCCTTTTCACCGAGTACCGGGCCACCCAGAACTGGCTGCACGAGATCCTGGCGGCCGAGGGGCTGGCGACCGGCGAGCGGCTGCTGACGTTGTACGGCGGCATGGACGACGCGCTGCGCGAGCGCGTCAAAGCCGCATTCCAGGCCAGCCCTGAACAGAGCAAGGTACGGATTCTGCTGGCCACCGACGCGGCCTCTGAGGGTATCGACCTGCAGAATCACTGCCACCGCCTGGTACACATCGAGATCCCCTGGAATCCCAATCGGATGGAGCAGCGCAATGGCCGGATCGATCGCCACGGCCAACACCGCGATCCGCTGGTTTTTCATTTCGTCGCCAGGGGCTACAGGCGACAGTCTGAGTTCGGTACGGTGCCGGCGAGCGAGCTCGAAGCCGACCTGGAATTCCTGGCCCGGGCGGCTGAGAAGGTCGAACAGATCCGCGAGGACTTGGGCAAGGTGGGACCCGTCATCGCCGCCCAGGTCGAAGAGGCGATGCTGGGCAAACGCACGCGGCTCGACACGGTCTACGCGGAGTCCGAGGCCATCGCCGTGCGCCGGCAGCTCAAATTCGAACGTGATCTCCGGAGGCAGATCGAAGAGCACTACGCCCAGGTGCAGGAGACACGGCGCACGCTGGATCTGACACCGGAGAATGTGCAGGCGGTTGTGGAGACGGCGCTCACCCTGGCTGGCCAGTTACCTTTGCGACCGGCGAGAGATGGCGCAGGCCAAGACGCAAAGGTGTCAAGCGCACAAGACACCGTGCACCTGGCGTCTGTTGCACCCTGGCGTGAGGCCTTCTTCCTGCCACCCTTGGCTGGGAGCTGGGCAGTGTGTATCGAGGGCCTGGCTCACCCGCACACGGGCGAGATCCGCCCCATTGTCTTCGACCACGAATTGGCCAGGGACCGCGATGATGTCGTGCTGGCACACCTGAATCACCGGCTGGTGCAGATGGCGTTGCGTCTGCTGCGTGCCGAAGTGTGGTCACCGGAGGGCCGGCGCGGCTTGTTTCGCGTGACGGCCCGTGTCGTGCCGAACCATGCGCTGGATACGCCAGCTGTCATCGCCCACGCCCGCCTGGTGGTGACCGGCGGCAGCGGCCATCGTTTGCATGAGGAGATCATCACCGCCGGCGGGGCCATCCGTGAGGGTCGTTTTGCGCGTTTCAACGTGGGACAAACCGTGGATGCGCTGCGTGCGGCCGGCGATCAGCCGGTCTCCGCGGCGATGCTGCAGCGCCTGCAGGAGCTGTGGCCGCGGCTGCGTGAATCGCTGGCGGCTGCGCTGGAAGCCCGCATGCGCGACCGCACGGCCGGCCTGGCGAAGCTGCTTACCGAACGCGCGACGAAAGAAGCACGTGACATCGAGATCGTGCTGAACGAGCTGGCCGCGGCCATCGGCGGCGAGCTGGATGATCCGCGATATCAGCAACTGAGCCTGTTCGGCGATTTCGAACGCGATCGATTGTCGTTCAACGCCGGGGTGTTGGCGGCGCGGCTGCAGCGGATTCCCACCGAGATCGCTGCCGAACAGGAGACAATCCGGCATCGCTATGCCGACCCCGAGCCGCGGCTGTTCCCGGTGGCAGTGACGTTCCTGGTGCCGAACAAGCTGGGGTAAGGCTCGCGCCGATACACCAGGGCAAGGAAATTCACAAAAAGCGAGATGTGTTGATGATCTATTTCTATTTGGATGAAAGCGGAACCGGCTTGAGCGACGAGCGATCAGCGTTTTTTGTCCTGGCCGCGTTTTCAGTCGCCACAGACCATTGGCAAAAAATGGATGGTGCGCTGACGACCTTGAAACGGCGTCTCGTCAGTTGGGCGAAACCGGAAGACTGGGAAATCAAGGGACGCGATATGCGTCGCGGCGACAAATTCTTCAAAGAGCAGCCTTGGGAAAAACGAGTTCAGGCTATCGTCGAAGTTGCTGATTTATTGGCACACACGCCATGCCGGATACTCGCTGTGCAAGTGGACAAACGTGATCTCCCAGATTACATCAGTTCAGACAGCGATCTATACCGAATCGCCTTCTGGCGTTTACTTGAAATGATCGAGGCTGAGCTCGATGAACAGGGCTCGGCTGGTATGCTGATGGTCGACGCACGGAGTGACCTGCATTCCAGCGTACAGGATCGCCGGCTATTGGACGCTTACCGGGAGTGGACGGCGTCACGTCATGGGCGGACTCATTTGATTGAGCTACCATGGTTTGGTTTCTCAGCATTTTATGCCGGCCTGCAACTAGCTGACTTTGCCGCCTATGTGATTGATTTTGTGACCAACGAACATGACCGCCCGAAGCGAAGCAGTGAGTTGGAAGAAGCTTATCGCCGTTTTCAAGGAAAGGTTAAACTCGCGTATATTCCTTGAGCAAGACGAACCCACGGCGATTATGGCCGTGGGTTCTGGAGAAATTAACGACAGGCGCAGGCATTTCAGCCTGCCATGGATCCCCGTACAGTCCGGGGCACCTCATCACCAGCAATTATAGTCCGGTAGCGGTGCAAAGTCAAGCTTTTCGCAAGTGAAATCAAATGTCCATCGCCCGCCACCACGCTGAATGGCTCTCGCTGCTTGAAATCTCCGGCCCATTCCTGTCGATGCCGGTGCTGCTGCGCGCGTTTCCGCAGGGGCTGGATGCCGACGACCCGGCGCACGCCGGCGAGCTGCGCGCGGCCTACGAGGAGTGGGCCGACGCGGTTGGTAGTGACGACTTCAGTCGTCACGTACCGCGCCGGACGACTGAAGTCGTCACTACGAGCCAGGCCATCCACACCGCCTGGGTTCGCTATGTGCTGCGGCAAACCCTGGAGCTGCCAGCCGAGCGGCTGGCCGAACACCAGGGCATCGCGGAAGGTCTCAAAGCGACCCTGCCCGAACACGGCGAGACATTGCGACCAGACTTCGTGCTCATGGCACCGGACACGCACCAGCCCCGGCTCTTGATCCAGGTCTACCCGGCCGGCCAGGCGCTGGACAAGACGCTGACCGACCGGCCGTGGAAAGCCAACCCTGCCACGCGGCTGATGGAGCTGCTGCGCCAGACCGGCGTCCGCCTGGGGCTGGTGACCAACGGCGAGGCGTGGCTGCTGGTGAGTGCCAAACCGGGCGAGACGACCAGCTACATCACCTGGTATGCTGGTCTGTGGGGTGAGGAGCGGCTGACACTGCGCGCTTTCCGCAGCTTGCTGGGTGTACGACGTTTTTTCGGCGTGCCCTATGACCAGACGCTGGAGGCGCTGCTGGATGCCAGTGCAGTCGATCAGCAGGAAGTCACCGACCAGCTCGGTTACCAGGTGCGCCGCGCCGCGGAAATCCTGGTGGCATCACTCGATCGGGCCGACCAGGATCGGGGGCGCAAGCTGCTCACGGGTATCGAAGAGAGCGTACTGTACGAAGCCGCGCTGACGGTGATGATGCGGCTGGTCTTCCTGCTGAGTGCCGAGGAGCGCGGTCTGCTCCTCCTGGGTGACCCGCTGTACGATCAGCACTACGCGGCGAGCGCCCTGCGCGCCCAACTGCACGACATGGCCGACCAGCAGGGTGAAGAGGTGTTGGAGCGGCGCTTCGATGCCTGGAGCCGGCTGCTGGCGACCTTCCGCGCCGTACATGGCGGCGTGCAGCACGAAAACCTGCGCCTGCCGGCCTACGGCGGCAGTTTGTTCGATCCCGACCGCTTCCCCTTCCTCGAAGGCCGCGCCGCCGGCACGCACTGGCGTGAGACGCTGGCCCAGCCGCTGCCGATCAACAACCGCACCGTGCTGCACCTGCTCGATGCACTGCAGATCCTGCAGGTACGCGTCCCCGGCGGCGGGCCGGCCGAGGCCCGGCGCTTGAGTTTTCGCGCCCTCGATATCGAGCAGATCGGCCACGTCTACGAGGGGCTGCTCGATCACACTGCCGTGCGCGCCACCGAACCGGTCCTCGGCCTGGCCGGCACGCGCGACAGGGAACCGGAGATCCCGCTGGCGAAACTGGAGGAGCCTGGCCCCCACCAGGAGGATTTCATCGCCTATCTCAAAGAGCAGACCGGCCGCTCCGAATCCGCGCTGCGCAAGGCCCTGGTGGAGCAGGGATCCAGCGCAAAGGCTGAAAACGCCTCCCATAGCACCCAGCACGCAGCCCGCCTGCGCGCGGCCTGCCACAACGACGAAACCCTCCTGCGTCGCGTGCTCCCCTTTTCCGGGCTGATCCGTAACGACGACTTCGGCCAGCCGATCGTCATCCCCGCCGGCAGCGTGTACGTCACCGCGGGAACCGACCGGCGCAGCTCGGGCACGCACTACACCCCGCGCAGCCTGACCGAGCCGATCGTCGAGCACACCATGGAACCGCTGGTCTACCTCGGCCCCGCCGAAGGCTGGCCCAGGGAGAACTGGCAGCTGCGCACGCCGGCCGAGCTGCTGGACCTCAAGGTGTGTGACATGGCGATGGGATCGGGGGCCTTCCTGGTGCAGGCCGACCGGTATTTGGCGGAGCGGCTGGTGGAAGCGTGGGATAGCGTGAAACGTGAGGATGTGAGGCGTGAAGACGATGACCTCACGTCCTACGCCTCACGCCTCACGCCGGCGGGCGAGCCAACGGATGACCTCAGCCTTGCCCTGCCTGCCGACCCCGACGACCGCCTGATCCTGGCGCGGCGGCTGGTGGCAGAGCGGTGTTTGTATGGGGTAGACAAGAACCCGCTGGCCGTGGAGATGGCGAAGCTGTCGCTGTGGTTGGTGACGCTGTCGCGGGACCGTCCGTTTACCTTCCTGGATCACGCGCTGCGCGGCGGTGATTCCCTGCTGGGCATCGACGTCGAGCAGCTGACGACCTGGTCGCTGACGCCCAACCAGGCGCAGACCATCGTGTGGTTTACCTTCCCGGTGCGCCAGGCGTTGGCGCGCGCCCAGGCCCTGCGTCGCAAGCTGGCCGCGATCCTGGAGAAGGACGTGCACGATACCGAGGTCAAACAGCACCTGCTGGCCGAAGCCACCGAAACCATGGCCGTGATCAAGCTGGGCGCCGACCTGCTCCTGGCCACGGCGCTGGCCGACCCCAAACAGGCCGAGCGCCTGCGCAACGACCTGCTGGCGCGCTACCACCTGGCGCTGGCGACGCTAGAGACCGTCCAAGCCGGCCGGCTGAAGCCCGGCGCCCAGGCCGAGTCCCGGGCTGCCATCGCCGACCTGCGTGCGGAGGCGGATGGGCTGCTGGCCGGCCAGCGACCGTTTCATTGGGCGTTGGAGTATCCCGAAGTCTTCGAAGGTGGCGGCTTCCACGCCTTTGTGGGTAACCCGCCTTTCATCGGCGGCCGGCGTATCCGCGAGACGTTGGGCGACGACTACCGCGAGGCCTTGTACCAGCTCTATCCTGGCTCCAGCGGCAACGCCGACTACTGCGCTTTCTTCTTCCTGCGCGCATTTGCTCATCTGCGGCCCGGCGGCACACTAGGACTGGTCGCCACCAATACGATTGCCCAGGGCGACACCAGGTTGACCGGTCTGGACAGGATCGTAGCAGAAGGCGGGACGATCCATAATGCTACCAACAATATGCCTTGGCCTGGACAGGCAGC
>CAZXQZ010000066.1:16422-20212 GCA_964642445.1 uncultured Anaerolineae bacterium | reverse complement strand
GGTTGCACAGTTGCCATCTTTCCAAAAAGATGGCAACTGTGCAACCGCCATCGCCTTCGGAGCGGCGAATTCCGGCCATTTTTTGGAAGTTATTCTTTTGCAAGCCCTAAGGCCGCCTGCCACCAGCCTCCCTGCAGTCTCGATCCTGGACAGCCCCATGACCGAGGCCAGGAAGAACCGCATCGGCTGCATGCCCGAGGCGCGGCCTCTGCCAGGACATGCCGCCGGGGACGTGCCTGAAAGAAGAAATTCGCGCAGCAGCAGAATGCACGAAACGGCGAATTGTGGTAAACTCGAGAAGGTCCTCACGCCAATGGTTTCACGCCTTACCTTTCACGGTGCAAGCCTTTTCACATCGGAGCACATCACAATGCCACCAATTCTCGAAGCCCAAAATCTGGTCAAGAAGTTCAACGATTTCACCGCCGTGGATGGCGTCAGCTTCGCCATCGAAGAGGGGGAGGTGTTCAGCCTGCTGGGGCCCAACGGCGCCGGCAAGACGACCACCATCTCCATGTTATCCTGTCTGCTGGCCCCCACGCAGGGCGACGCAGTCATCGGCGGCTATTCGGTCGGCAAAGATCCGATGGCGGTGAAAAAGGTCATCGGCGTGGTGCCGCAGGACATCGCCCTGTACGAGGACCTGAGCGCCATCGAGAACCTGGTGTTCTGGGGCCGCATGTACGGCATGGGCGGCGCAGCGCTGAAGCAGCGCGTGGCCGAGGTGCTGGACGAGGTCGGCCTGGCCGACAAGGCGAAGCAGCGCGTCAAAACCTACTCCGGCGGCATGAAGCGGCGCATCAACATCGCGGTCGGCCTGCTGCACAAGCCTCGCCTGCTGTTCATGGACGAGCCGACGGTGGGCATCGATCCCCAGAGCCGGCGCAACATTCTGGACAACGTCAAAGAACTCAACCAACAGGGCATGCCCGTGCTCTACACGACCCACTACATGGAAGAGGCACAGGAGCTGTCACACCGCGTCGGCATCATCGACCATGGCAAGCTGATTGCGCTGGGTACGCAGCGTGAGCTGACGCAGATGGTGGGCCAAATGGACGCACTGCACCTGCACCTGCCCGAGGGGCAGGAGTCCGGCCGGTTCGTCGAGGCCCTGCGCAGCCTACCCGACGTGCGTCAGGTCACCACAACGGACGACGAGATCGTACTGATCGTGCCCGAAGCCCAGGAAGCTATCCCGCCCGTCTTTACCCAGGCCGACCGCCTCGGCTTCAAGATCCGCTCGGTGGAGATCGAGGAGCCCAATCTGGAGGCGGTGTTCCTGCACCTGACAGGGCGCGCGTTGCGGGATTAGGAGCCCTACCATGAGCAAACTCCTCACCATCGGCTGGAAAGACCTTCGACTGATGTTCCGCGACCGGGCGGCGCTGATCTTGATGCTGGCAGCGCCGTTTGCGCTGACCCTGGGTATGGGCGCGATCACCGGCGCGTTTTCGAGCGGCGGCAGCAGCATTACCAAACTGCCCGTCATCGTCATCAACCAGGACCGCAGCCAGTTGGGCGACGCCCTGGAGCAGCTTCTCATGTCCACCGAGCTCAACGACCTGCTCGCCGCCCGGGTGGAAACCGACGTGGTCGCGACCCGCCGCGCAGTCGAAGACGATCAGGTGGTGGCCGCCGTGATCATCCCGACCGGCTTCACCGACAGCATTATCCCCGCCGAGGGCAGCGGCACTCCGGCTGCCGCCGTGGCCATCGAGGTCTACAAGAACCCCGGTCGGCCCATCAGTTCCGGCGTGGTCGAGTCCATCGTCCAGGGTTTCCTGGGCCGGGTCGAGGCGGGCCGCGTCGGCGGGCAGGTGGCCATCGGACAATTATTGGCCAACGGCCTGGCTGCACCGCAGGACGTCCCCCGCCTGGCGCAGCAGATCGGCCAGGAACAGGCCAGTCTGGCCGCCGAGCCGCTGATACGCGTGCAGCGCACCGACGCCGCGGCCAGCCAGACGCAGATGTTCAACCCGCTGCTGCTGCTGGCGCCTGGCATGGCGCTCGTCTTCCTGATGTTCACCGTCAGCCTGGGCAGCCGCAGCATCCTGGTTGAGCGCCGCGACGGCACGCTGGCGCGCATGTTGAGCACCGCCACCCCCGGCGGTCCGATTCTGGTGGGCAAGATCACCGGCGTCTACCTGGTGGGCGCAGCCCAGATGTTCATCCTGATCCTGGCCAGTGCACTGCTGTTCCGGCTCAGCTGGGGCGATCCGCTGGGCGTCATTGCCCTGGTGCTGGCGGCCGTGGTCGGCGCGGCGGGCTGGGGCCTGCTGCTGGCGGCTGTGGCCAAAACACCCAACCAGGTGGCGAACATGGGCATGGCCATGATGCTGCTGTTCGGCATCCTGGGCGGCAGCTTCTTCGGCGGCACGCTGACCGGCGCGCTGGGCATGCTGGGCAAGATCACGCCCAACGCCTGGGCCATGGATGGCTTCACGACTCTGGCCAGGGGCGGCGATTTGGCCGACATTGCGCCAGACATTGTGGCGTTGCTCGTCATGGGCGCCGTGCTGCTGGGCGCCTCCGTGGTGCTGTTTGGACGCAAGGGCTTTTTGCAGAGGTGATCATCATGCGCAGAATATTGGGCATTGCCTGGAAAGACTTGTTGATTCGGTTTGCCAGCCCCACGGAGCTGCTGTTCTTTATCGTCTTGCCTGTGATCTTCGCATTCATCGTCTCCGGCTTCGCCAGCAGCCAGGGTGGCACCGGCGACAACCGCATCGTCATCCTGGTGGTCAACCAGGACGCCACGGCGCTGAGCCAGGAACTGGTGCAAACGCTGGAAAGCTCCAAGAGCGTCCGGCCCGAAGTGCTGGACGCGGCCCTGGCCGCCCAACGCTTCGACGACGGTGACGCGCCCGCCCTGCTCACCATCCCGGCCGGCTTCGAGGCCAGCCTGCGCGCTGGCCAGCCGGTGGACCTGGGCCTGCAACTGGAGCCGAGCAACGCCAACGGCCTGGCCGCGCAGCAGGCGATCCAGTCGGCGGCAACCCAGGTGAGCCAGGTTCTGTCGGCGGCCAACGGCAGCGTCGCCGCAGCCGAGCAGGTCCGCCCCTTCGCCAGCGAGGCCGAACGCACCGGCTACTTCGATGCCAGCCTGGCCGCCGCCCAGGGACTGTTCGCCAGCGCGCCGCAGCGCCTGGCGGCGGTGGCAGCCGTGCAGAACGAACAGGGGCAGTACAACGGTGCGGTGCAGGGCACGGCCGGCCAGATGCTGGTCTGGGTGTTCATCCCCCTGCTCGGCACGGCTGGTTTGATGGCCTACGAGCGGGCCACGGGCACCCTGAAGCGCCTGCTAACCACACCCACGAGCACGGCGACCTATCTGCTGGGGACCGTCACCAGCCAATACAGCGCCAGCATCGTACAGATGCTGCTGTTGGTCGGGTTCGGCGCGTTGGTGATGAACATCGTCTGGGGCCCACCGCTGGCAGTGATGGTGGTGCTGCTGGCCTTCGGCCTGTCGTCAGTGGCGATGGGTGTCATGCTGGGCGCGTTCGTCAAAACCGAGAGCCAGGCCAACGGGCTGAGCATTATGCTGGGCATGACGTTCGGCCTGCTCAGCGGCTGTCTCTGGCCGCTGGAGCTGTTTCCGCCCGCCATGCAGACGGTCGCACACGTTTTGCCTATGACCTGGGCCATGCAGGCGCTGACCGATCTGGCAGTGCGGGGCGGTGACCTCGGCGACATCCTGCCGGCCATCGGCTACATGCTGGCCTCGGCCGTGGTGTTCTTTATCGTCGGTGTGATGCGCTTCCGTTACGAGTAACCTGGTCGCCGC
>CAZXQZ010000066.1:0-16322 GCA_964642445.1 uncultured Anaerolineae bacterium | reverse complement strand
TTTTCAGGGTAGACCAGGCTCCGACGGCACCGGCTCGATCGTGATCTCGATGCCCTGGATGGCGCGATACACCGTGTTTTCCTGCACGAAGGGCACCCAGTCGAAAGCCAGCGACCAGAGCCCGTCGAAGCTGAGCACGCCACAGGCATAGAGCGCCAGCACGATCAGCACGCCACGCAGAAAGTCGGGCAGTAACCCCAGGGGATTCACTACCAGCAGTGCGATGAATGCGAGCGCCAGCAGGATACCCACAAAGGCACCCACGAGTTGACGCAGTGCATTACGCACCGCCACCTGACGCAGCACGCGGTTGTTGTCGATCTTTTTGGCACAGTGGCGCTGTACGGCGGCACGCGTGCGCTGTGCCAGGTCAGGTGAGATTCTGTCAGACGGCAGCTGTACGGTGAGGTGGACCTTGTGCGGCAGGCGCGGCCAAAACTGCATTACGCGCATTTGCACGATGTACAGGCCTGTTTGCCCCAACACATCGACGGCGTGCGTCGAGAAGGGATTGGCAGCGGGAGCGACGAACAACTCTTCGATGCTGTTCAGGTGGACGATGATTCCGGTTTCTCGTGCCATGGCTTGCGTCTCGCTGGGCTAGGTCTTGGGCCGAATGTCGATGTCGATGTCCTGGAGCCTGCGCAGGATGTTGTTCTCCAAACGAAATGGCACCCAGTCGAACAGCAGTTTCTCCATGGGAAGCCAGAGAATCACCCAAACGAAAACGCTCATACTGGCGGCGACAATCCCGCGGGCTATGTCCGAAGCATCGACAAAGACCCGGTTGAAAAGCAGAACGGCCAGGGCGATACCAACGATGGCAATGATGGTCACCATGCCCAGCCCAATCAGATTGCGTACGCGAGCAAGGCGAATCTGCAGCTTGTTGTCCTCGATCTTGGCCACGCTGTAGCGCTGGAGCGCCGCCTGGGTGCGCACCTCCAGGTCAGGCGTAATCTGGTCGACCGGCAGCTCCAGGACCAACTTTACCCCGTCCCAGTTGCGGGTGCGATGCGCCTGCAGCCGCCGCACCGCGCGCAGGAGCGCCGGCTCACCCAGCACGTCTACTTCCTCGTCGGAGAATGGGTTGATGTCGGGCGCATTAAAAAGCTGATCGATCGTATCGAGGCGGATCACGATGTCCTGGCTGGAGGATGTGGGCATGATGCGCATTCCTTCTGGTCGGAGATTTCATTTAGGGCTCGTAAAAGGATAATTTCCCGTGCTTTTTTGATCGAATTTGGCGGTGGTGGTTGGAAAGATGCCATCTTTCCAAAAAGATGGCATCTTTCCAACCACCACCACCACCCCCTTCGGAGCGGCGAATTCCGGCCATCATGCCAGAAGTTATTCTTTTACGCTGCCTTAAGAGCAGGTTGCTCGCGACGACAAGCCGGTATTCGTTCACTCTTACAAGAAAAGCAGCACCACCACACCAATCAACCCGAGGTACGCCAGGGGATAGACCCAATCGAGGAGGTTGTCGATACGCTCGACACGCTGCGTCTGGCCCTGGTTCTCCAGCCGTTTCATGTAGACGTTGTAGAGCAGCACCAAGACATTCACCGCAAACGTGACGCCCATGACGGCGTCGAGAAACGTGATGTAACCGAGGCGCGGGTAGTTGTCGGCCAGGCTGAAGCTAAATGCGATGAACAGCAAGATATTCGCCGCGGCGGCTTCGATGCGGCGTGTGTAGTCGCGTAGGAAGAACGTAAACCACGAAATCAGGATGATGAGCAAGATCGGCAGAAAGACCTGGAGCACGTAATAGTTCAGGTGGCGCGGCGCGCTGAAGCTGAACGTCATGCGCGACACAGGTTCATCCGCCGCCACCGGTATGATGGTGCTGGTGGCGGTCGTGAATTCGCCGACGATGAACTCGTCTTCACCGTGCGCCGGGTCGATCGCGCTGTAACCGGGCAGGTCGGTCAGCGTGTACACGTTGGCCGGGTACAACAGGTCCAGGAAAATGGGAAACTCCTGGGTATCGAACGGATACTGGCGAAAATCGAAATCGGCCTGAAAGGTTGTGCTGAAGCTCTCTGCGTACCGTGCCCGCCCGTCGGGCCAGATTGCCGCGGTCTGACTCTTGATCCAGCGGTTGCCCAACTGGTTGAAAAAGGCGAAGCCCGGCCACAGGCTCTGTACGTCGCTCAGAAAACGGCCAAACTCCTTTTCACTATACAGCTTCACCGCACAGTTGCACGAGTCAGGGCTGAACGCCAGGCGTGGGTCGGTCCAGTCCATGCGCAGGCTGGCCAACACGGTGTAGTTTTCGTCCTGCGAGTCGACCTGGCTGATGCGCTCGATCTTGAGGCCCACCTGGACAGGAATCGCCGCATCGAGCACGGGCTCACCGTGCGATGCCGCCTGGCCGGTCAACACTTCCGGTGCGTTGATGCCTACCAGGGCGCGGTAGCCGCCTGCGCTGGTCGTACCATCTGGCAGTGTGGCGGCCTGTACCCGCAGTGAAAAGCCGACGCCTTCCTCGGTCGTCGAATACACCAGCGTTGCCCGCGGTTCCTGCCCGCCCAGGTTGCCGGCTTCGACCGCCTTACCGCCAAAATCGCGCAGGATCAGCGCAGGGCGCAGACTGCCACTGACGGTTTCGACATAGGCGTAGAGCGGCTGCCCTGCTGGAATGTCGACGAGACGCAGGTTCACCCAGGGTGTATCGGCACTCAGCGTGCCCGTGATCTCCTGGATGGCCGGCGTGGTACCCGAGGTTGTCTGGATCCGTTGGGCAATCGGTGCACCGGTTGGAACCGCCTGGCTGTCCGGTGGTTCGGCAGTATTGAGACCCAACAACAGCTCGTAATCGCCCGCGGTAGCCCGGCCAAAGGCAGACAGCGAACCCGCCGTCAGCAGCACGTAATCGCCCGGCTCAGTGACGACGAATTCGAGCGCCGCTGCATAGCCGCTGCCGCTGTCGTCGTCCCAGACCAGGAAATAGCGGTTGCGCAGGTCTTCCAGAGCCAGGGCGACGTTCTCGCTGGTTGCCAACAGGTTCTGGATGTCGGCCTGGTAACCGGTCACGACTTGTTCGAGGGGTGTCGCAGTGCTTACGATGCCCAGCGCTGGATCGAGATTACCCGACGTCGTGCGCATGGCGGCGGTTAACCTGTCCCCGGCCTGGAGGTTCGCCAGCAGATACGCATGGGAGTCACCAGCGCGCAGGCGCCCCGTGATCTTCTGGATTTGCCCCGGCTGCGCCTGCGCCGCGACGGGTCCAGTCAGTACGAACACCGTCGCCGCTAGAAGAACAGAGCAGCCGAGGATGAAATGCAGGAATTGTCGCCAGCTCAATGGAGTACCCTGTCTGTTTTCGGTCCCGCCACCTCGAAACCGTGGTCAACGGCGATCGTGGTTCGCATCTCGTGGAACTCGACGTCGCTGATGAAGCCCTGCCTGAGCAGCCACTGCAGTTTGCGGAACTCACTGTCCGGATCGTTGCCCGGCTCGTACACAAAATAGGTCGTGCGGACATAGTTCCGCTGGACATCGTACATGAGGGTGAGGAAACGTTCGAATTCCGCTTTGTTTGGTTTGTCACGCAGGAAAAAGAGCGCATGCTCGTTGTCCAGGCTGATCAGCGTATAGCGGCGACGGCGTGCAACATGAAACCCGAAGAAGATCACGGATGCCAACAGCCACAGGGGTGTCCAGCGCATGAGTGTTGCATCCCCCGCCAGATTCAATACGATACCCACCAAACCAAACAGGCCAAACGAGACGGCTGCCACGTACAGCCATCCCGTCTGTTTGGAAACCTGGCGCCGCTGGCGAGTCAAGGTCTCGTACTCGACGAACGATTCGACCTCACCATCGAAGTCCTTGACGTATACGCGCATCTGGCGCGGTTCAAGGTAGAACTCGCGGCGCTCGTTCAGATGTTTCTGCTTCAGGGATGCAATCACAGTCTTGTTCATGGTTGATCGCGTATTCTGCCAGGCATCACGCCTGAGGTGTCACCCGGATAATGCGGCCACGCGTGCACAGATAATGATGCCAGAGCATCCGCGCCGCCACGGCCCGCCACGGTCTCCAGTCGTCCGCCACCACGTCGGCTTCCTGCGAAGTCAGCGCCGGCAAACCTCTGAGTTCCTGGATAGCCTTGATGAGAGCGAGATCACCGGAGGGCCAGGCATCGGCCCGCCGTAGGGAAAACAAAAGATAGGCATCGGCCGTCCACCGGCCAATACCCTTCAACTGCACGAGACGCTGGCGGACGTGGTCGTTGTCCTTCGACGCCAGCGCGTGCAGATCGAGGTCACCGCCGACGATGGCGTGGGCAACCCCCCGGGCGTACGCCGCCTTCTGGCGGCTGAAACCCACCGCCTTGAGCGTGCGGTCGTCGAGCGACAGGAACAGCTCGGGATTCACCTCGTCGACGACGGTCTCCAGTTTGGCAAATGCCGCCTGCGCCGACTCGAAGGAGACCTGCTGGGCGAGGATGCTCATGACCAGGCCGGGGAAACCCGGCGCCTGCGTCCAGAATGGCGGGTCACCCCAGGTAACCAGTGTGCGGGCCAGATCCCGATCACGCGCGGCCAGCTCGGTGATGCCCTGTCGATAGGTTTCGGCATCCATCTACGCAACCGGCCTCCAGAACCCAACGAAGTCTAATATTGTTCTCAATCTTACGTGGCATTGGGCGATTTGTCAAAACTAATTTTGCATCTGCCAATCAACGAAACACCGCCAGCGTGGCCAGTCCACCCAGCATGAGGAACGCATCGGCGGCGGCGTGCGCCAGGATTGCGCCCCCACAGGGTATCCGTGCGCTGGGTGATCCAGCCGTAGGCCATGCCCAGCAGGACATCGACCGCCGCGAACATGACGTTATACGAGGGACGGCCAGGGCGCGCAAAAGCGGGGTGGCTAGCCATCGCAGGAGCCACCCGGCGCCGGTGCAGGGCGGGTGTTTGGTGTCATGCCCGCTGAAAACCGGGCAATTTCACCGAACACCTTCTCTGCACTGGCGTATCGTCAGATCGAGTCAAATGGATTTTGCTGCGGAAGGGTCGGGTCGAGGTACAAGGCGGGCGGACATCAGGTTGTACTGTTGCAGTTGAACATCCACTGGATACCATACTTGTCGGTGAGGCTGCCGTAGTAGCCGCCCCAGAACATGTCCTGCAGCGGCATGTCGACCGTACCATCGACTGCGAGCGCGTCGAACAGTCGCACCGTCTCGCCGCGGGTATCGGGTTCGAGGTTGAGGGAGATGTTGTTGCCGCGCACGAGGGAGAAGCCCATCGACTCCGGCGCATCGGTGCCCATCAGGACGTGCCCGCCGAGGATGGACAGCTCCACGTGCATGACCAGGTTTTTGTCGGCGTCTGATAGCGGCGGCCGACTCGGGTCCGCCGGGGCTTCGCCCATGCGCATGATCGGCCCGCTGAACTCACCGCCAAACACGGCGCGGTAGAACTCAAAAGCCTGTTCGGTCGTGCCGGGGAAGTTGAGGTAGGTACTGACTCTGGACATAGTGTGATCTCCTTCGATCAAAATCAATCGCGCGTGACTTCCAGTTCACCGGTGCTGACGCTCTCGAACGAAGTGACGTGCAGCCGGTACGTTCCCGCCACCGGCGCGATCCATTCGAACCCTGCAAAATAGGCACGGAAATCGTCGCTTCCCAAGACGGGTGATCCATCGGGTGCCAGCAAAACGAGGATGGTATCGTAGAAGTCACGGCTGCTGGTCATGATGGCGAGCGTTTCGCCGGCCACGACCGCAACCGGGATATCGTACGTTCGCCCGGGTACCAGGTCCAGGGACAACGAGGTCCCCGCGTCGATCGGCGGCGTCGTCACAACCTCGGTCGTCACGAGATCGATGTGACGCTGGATGTGGATAGCTGCGTTCGTCAGGTCACCGAATGCGAGATAGGCGCTGGCCAGGATGGCATGAACACGCGGTGTGTCGAGTCCCCAATCCAGGGCCAACGTGGCTTCGGCAAAAGCCCGCGGCGAATCAGGCAGGCCGTAGGTGTAGGCATCGGCAACGATGAAGCGCACGTCGGCACTCTGCGGTGCGAGGTCGATTGCCCGTTCAAGATCCGCGATGCCGGCGTTGCGGTTCGCGTTTGACAGGAGCCGGCTCGAACCACGAAACAAGTTGCCATAGACATCGTCCGGCTGGACCGTGAGCAACCGGTTGAGCAGATGGATGGCCTGGGCGTAGTCGAAGAACCACCAGCGCGCAAAGCTGGCACCGGTCAGGGCCGGGATGCTCTGCGGTGCCGTCGCAAGCCGGGCTGCATAACCGTCGAGGATGATATTTGCGGCATCGGGGTGCACCGGCAGCACAAAGGCCGTCACCCGGGCGTAGTCGCCGACCGCGTCCGAATAGCGACCGAGCAGAAGCTCCGCTTCGATGCGGCCGCGGTAGCCCTCGACCCCGGTCGGGTCAGCGTCGATCACGCAGACAAACTCACGAATCGCCTTGTCGTAACGCCCCTGGTCGATGTACTGCTGCCCCTGCTCGGCGGTGCAGCGCTGCGCCCTGCCTGTTTCAGTGGCCTGCGCCGACGCAGAGACCCCACCGCCGAATGGCCACATCAGGGTCCACACCACCAAGACAGCAAACGTCTTATGCAACACGCCAACCTCCAATTCTACGCCTGCGTACTCAACCAGGGAATTTGGTCGTATGGCACGGTTTTGTTGGGAATCAAGACGCCGGCCGCCACGGCCGCCGTTTGCGGAAAGTGTTGAATGATCCAGGCTTGATTTGTGCCGGGGTTGTACTGAACAGCGGTGAGCACAAAATGTGCCGGCGTGGCGGTTTGGGTGCCGGCAGCCTGCACGGACAAACCGGCCGGTGATCCTTGATAGTGCGTGGTGAAGCGGTGGTAGTTGCCGCCGGGTATGCCAGCCGGTGGCGACCCGGCCGGCCAGGTGACGCCCGCCGGCAGGTGAAGCGATGCGTGCGCGATCGCAACGTTGCGCGAATAGGTGTGCCAGGCCGGCGTGGCGAATCGACCACTGGGCAGGGGCGCACCACCAGCGACGTAACCGCGGACCTGATGTCCTTCGTGGACCATGGCCGACGGTCCGGTGGCCGGCAGATTGCCAACGGCCGGGATCGGCCCGGTGAAGGGCAGTGGACCGAATAACGGCGCAGCTTGCTGGGTTCGTGCATGGATGTTCTCCAGCGTGTGTTCGGCACCGTGTCGTTCGCGCGAGTGGTATCCCCCAGGACCTGGAAGCAGCGGTTGGTGCATCACCTCATAATTTCTTTCGTCCTGGTTGAAGTGACGCCAATACGGGTTCATGGTCCACCGTCGCGGGTCGATTGTTTCTTTCCAGGTTTCGGGCAGACCGGGCAAATACTGCGTGAGCGTGGAAAACCCAAAAAGCTGGGCCGGCGGTGCGCTTCCCTGGCCACTACCGGACAGGGCATCCGCTTGGGACCCTGTGGCTGGCACGTGCGCAGCCGAGTGACCTGCGCGACGGGGACCTTCTTCGCCCGCCCGCAGTGCCTGCGTGCCCATGGCCTCGGCCTCGGCCTCAAGCCCCGCATCATCATTGATCGAGACGCCATTGCCCACCTGCACGGTCGGTTTGACGCGGCCCGTGGCCTGCTGCACGACATGCCAGGCTTCGTGCGGGAGATGTTGCTCCTGCCCGCGCGCCACGTGAACCTCATTTCCCCGGGCAAAGGCGTGCGCCTGCAGCTGCGCCGGCCGGGCGGAGTTGTAGTGGACGCGGACCCCATCCAATGACAGGCCAGAGAGCGACTCGATGCCAGATTTCAGGTGACCAGGCAAACCGGTATGGTTGACCCCTGCGTCTGGCGCCCCGTGGTCCGTGTGGGATGCCGGTTGGATCGACAGGCTGGCCAGGTGATGGCCGGTCCGCGCTGCCCCGTTCACCGTCTCGGTCCGGGCATCGTGCGGTTCGCCGTGTGGCGCGGGTCCCTCGGTTTCCTGCTGCGGTGGCGCAACAACCGGCTGTGGAGAGAATCGACCCTCGCTTTTTTGGATTGGCGCATTTCGGGAGGAAGATTGGTGAATTCGCTGGTACGCCATGATTGCCTCGCCTGGTGCAGAGTTCAGCCCGGAGTGGAATGTCGCAAAAGGTATACCAACATTCCACGCGGAATATTGTAAGCCAGGCTACTATAAGTCCAAAGCAACCATTTATCAAATTGTTCTCCTGTTGCCCGCGCTGGCAGCCTATGTTATACTACCCAGGAAGTCGCGGCAACGTCGCCGCGGTCAATCGTGCAATTCAAAGGAGAAACGTCGTTGTGAAAGCCCTGCTTGAAAAACTGCACATCCGACCGGTCAATGCCGGTGCCTGTTACGGCCCTGGTGGCTGGCTCGATGACCCTGCCGGCCGCGAGCTGGTATCGCTCAACCCCACCACCGGTCAGCCGATTGCCTCGGTGATTCAGGCGACCCCGGCCACCTACCAGGCGGTCATGGCGCGCGCCGCCACCGCTTTCGAGGCCTGGCGCCAGGCGCCGGCCCCCCGCCGCGGCCAGTTGGTGCGCGATTTGGGGTACGCCTTGCGCGCGTACAAAGAACCGCTCGGCGAGCTCGTCGCCCTCGAAAACGGCAAAATCAAGGCCGAGGGCATGGGCGAAGTCCAGGAAATGATCGACATCTGCGACCTGGCGGTCGGCCAGTCGCGCCAGCTCTTTGGGCTGACGATGCACTCGGAACGACCCGGCCACCGCATGTACGAGCAGTGGCACCCGCTGGGCATCGTGGGGGTCATCACCGCCTTCAACTTCCCCGTCGCCGTCTGGGCGTGGAACTCGGCCCTGGCCGCAATTGCCGGCGACATCACGCTGTGGAAGCCGTCGTCCGACGTGCCCCTGGCCGCCGTCGCCGTGCAGCACATCGCCAACCAGGTCATGGCCGATTATGGCCTGGAAGGTGTCTTCAGCCTGGTCATTGGGCGCGGCAGCGAAGTGGGCGAGCTGATGCTCAACGACCCGCGCGTGCCGCTGATCTCCTTCACCGGCTCGACCCACATGGGCCGCCACGTCGCGGAGGCGGTCGGCCGGCGCTTCGGGCGCACGATCCTGGAGCTCGGTGGCAACAACGCCATCATCGTGACCCCAAATGCCAACCTGGACATGGTCACCCGCGCCATTCTCTTCGGTGCCGTGGGCACCGCCGGCCAACGCTGCACATCGACCCGCCGCATCATCGTGCAGCGCGCGATCGCCGATGAGCTGGTTGACCGCCTGGTCAAGGCCTACCGCCAGGTGCGTATCGGCGACCCGCTCGATCCAGGCACCCTGATGGGACCCCTGATCAACCAGGCAGCGGTCGACGATATGATGGCAGCCCTCGTTCGTGTGCGCGCCGACGGGGGATCGATCGTGACCGGCGGTCACGCCCTGCCCGATCGCGCTGGCTTCTTCGTCGAACCCACGATTGCGCGTATGCCAAACCAGACGAGCATCGTACAGGAAGAGACGTTTGCACCCATCCTGTACATCCTCGAATACGACACCTTCGAGGACGCGATCGCCCTGCACAACGGCGTGCCGCAGGGCCTGTCGAGTGCGATCTTCACCACCAACCTGCTGGAGGCCGAGCAGTTCCTGTCGGCCGCCGGCTCCGACTGCGGCATCGCCAACGTCAACATCGGCACGTCAGGCGCCGAAATCGGCGGCGCCTTCGGCGGCGAAAAGGAGACCGGCGGCGGCCGCGAATCGGGTTCCGACGTCTGGAAACTCTACATGCGCCGCCAGACCAATACGATCAACTGGTCCAGCCAGCTGCCGTTGGCGCAGGGAATCAAATTCGGAGACGAGTAAGCCAGGAGGGCAAGGAGTATGGAGTATGGAGTATGGAGTATGGGATACTCGAAAGACGCCTCCCATACCCCCTACTCCGTACTCCCTACTCCGTACTCCCTACGCCCTATCCAAACCCGCCCATGCCTTGGATCCATCAAGTTCCCATCGACCAGGCTACTGGTCTCCTAAAACGCCTTTTCGACGACGCGCTCAAGCGCGCCGGCCGCGTCTGGCACATCGTGCACATCATGAGCATCAACCCGCGCGCCCTGCAGGCCAGCATTGGGCTGTACGGCGTGTTGATGCACGGTGAGTCGCCGTTGACGACCGTGCAGCGCGAGATGCTGGCGACGGTGGTGGCCGCCGAGCTGCACTGTCACTACTGAACGCAGGCCCATGCGCACGACCTCCGTGTCGAGGTCGGAAAAGTGATGGATGACGCCGCCGCGGCCGATGCCTGGGTGCACGCCGTGGCCGGCGACTGGCGCACGGCGCCGCTCAGCCCCGTCGATCGGGCCCTGTGCGAGTTCGCCGGGAAGTTATCGCTGCACCAGCACGACATGACGCCGGCCGACCTGGAGGTGCTGCGCGGGCACGGTCTCGACGATCGCGCCATCCACGACGCCGCCCAGGTGATCGCCTACTTCAACTACATCACACGCATCGCCGACAGCCTGGGTGTCGAACCGGAGACGTTCATCCAGCCGTGGGGTCAGCCGTGATCGATCTACAAGACCTGTTGGCTGCGACGGCCGGCCAGCTGCTCGGCCCGGCACGCGCCAGCCAGTTCACCGAGTTTGCCTTCGACACGCGCACCCTGGCGGCCGCCCCACCCCACGGTCCGCTGTTCCTGGCCGTCAAGACCGACACGGGTGATGGCCACGACTACATTGCCGAAGCCGTCCGGCGCGGGGCAAGCGGCGTCTTGTGCGAACGCCCGCCCGTGCCGGCGGTCGACGTCACCTGTATCGTCGTGCCCGACACCCGGCAGGCGCTCACCGACTGGGCCGCCTACATCCTGCGCCAGCGCCAGATCGAAATTATTGCGGTCACCGGTTCCAGCGGCAAAACGACGACCAAGGAGCTGATCGCCAACGTGCTGGCAGCTGATCCAGGCGCCAATGGCCCAGGCCAGACCGGCGCGCCCGTCTTTCGCAACCCCGGTAGTTACAACGGACGCTACGGCCTGGCAATTGCGTTGGGGCATCTGACGGCGGTCCACCGGATGGCGATATTGGAGCTGGCCGCCGATTCGTTCGGCGAGATCGCCGAGCTCGCCGCACTCACCCGCCCGCGCGTCGGCGTCATCACCTCGGTGCTCGAAAGTCACCTCGACATCTTCGGCACACTCGATGCGGTCGCACACGAAAAGAGCATGCTCCTGGAAGCGCTGCCACCAGACGGGTTGGCCGTGCTCAACGCCGACGACCCACTCGTGCCGGCCATGGCCGGCCGCAGCCCGGCACCGGTGCTGACCGTCGGGTTGGCCCGCAGCGCCGACCTGCGTGCGCACCTGGTGAATTGGACCCCCGACGCACGCGAATTGACCGTACATTTCAGCCGCCGTGCGCGGCAAATTTTGCCCGGCCCGCTGCCACCCGCCGTCGTCGTGCAGCCGGCGCTGCTGGGCAAACACCAGGTCCTGCATCTGCTGGCGGCCATGGCGGTGGGGCTTTTTTACGGTTATCCCGCGGCCGACATTGCACACATCCTGGCCACGTGCCAGCCTCTGCCGGGACGCCTGCGCCGGCTGCCGGGGCAAGCGGGTATCACCCTGCTGGATGACACGGCCAATGCCAACCCCAGCTCGATGCTGGCCGCCCTCGATACCCTGGCCATGTTCACCCACCCTCACTGGGCGGTGCTGGGCGATATGGAGGACCTGGGTGAACGGGAGGTCGAAGGACACCGGCGGGTGGGTGCGGCGGCGGCCAGCCTGGACCGGCTGATAAGCATCGGCGATCGCGCCCGCCACCTGGCACTGGCAGCACGCGAAGCCGGCCTTGCCTCCGAGCGCATCTTCCATACTTACAGCCAGCGCGAGGCACTGCGCTACATTCAGGAACACCTGGCCACGCAGACCGACCCCGCGCCAGCCGTGCTGATCAAGGGCGGTCGCGCGGCGCGGCTGGAACAGCTGGTGGCGGCTCTGCTCGCCCCTGATGCCGTTGCGCAGACGCCGGCGCTGCTGGTGCGCCAGGATGCGGGCTGGCGCCAGGTGCGCCTGGCACGTCCCGACCGCCCCACCTGGCTGGAAGTCGACCTGGAAGCGATCGCCGGCAACGTGCGCCAGCTCCAGGAGATCGTCGGGTCAGCCGTCGGCCTGATGGCGGTGCTCAAGGCCGACGGCTACGGTCACGGCGCCGTGCGCATCGCCCGTACGGCGCTCAACAACGGCGCTCAGATGCTGGCGGTGGCCTGCCTGGCCGAAGCGGTGACCCTGCGCCATGCCGGCATCGATGGACCGATCCTGATCCTGGGTTATACGCCGCCCTGGCAGGCACGCGACGTGCTGTTGAACCAGGTGACACCCACCGTGTTCGACCTCGACGTGGCCCGCGCCCTGAGCCGTGCCGTGGCGGCGCTGCGTCCGGCCAGCGGCAGTGTCTCGGTGCACGTCAAGGTCGATACCGGCATGGCCCGCCTGGGCCTGGCGCCGCAGGACGTACTACCATTCATGGAGAGCCTGGCCAGCCTACCCGGCATCGATGTGGAAGGCATCTTCACGCACTTCTCGACTGCAGAAAACCCCGACCAGGCCTACGCCCGCTGGCAGCTCAGCCAGTTCAACCAGGTGCTCGGCCAACTGGTGCGGGCCGAACTGCGGCCTCGCCTGGTGCATGCCGCCAACTCGGCCGCCACGCTGACCCTACCGGAGAGCCATTTCAACCTGGTGCGCGTCGGCATTGCCATGTATGGCCTGGCGCCCGGTCCCGACGTACCGCTGCCGGCGGGCATCCAGCCAGCCGTGCAGTGGAAAACCCAGGTCGCCCAGGTGCGCTGCCTGCCGCCCGGCGCCTACGTCGGCTACGGCAACACCTACCGCACCGAACGCGCCCAGTCGATTGCCACCATTCCCGTGGGTTACGCCGACGGCTTCCGCCGCGCCCCGCAGCACTGGCCGTACGTCCTGCTGCGCGGCCAGCGCGTCCCCATCGTCGGCCGCGTCTCGATGGACCAGACGATGCTCGACGTCACCGAGGTCCCCGGCGTCCGCCAGGGCGACGAGGTCGTGCTCATCGGCCGCCAGGGCGACGCCGTCATCACCGTCGACCAGGTCGCCGCCGCCCTGGGCACCATCAACTACGAAGTCGTCAGCGAAATCCTCGCCCGCGTCCCACGCGTGGTTTGATCGGAGTAGGGAGTAGGGAGTAGGGAGTACGGAGTAGGGGTACTCCCTACTCCCTACTCCGTACTCCCTACTCCGAGATTGACCACTCGCCCAACTCGTGCTAGAATAGAACAAATGATCTACGCGGGTAGTCAATGCCTCCACGCTTTGTTTGCCTGCGGGTTGCCCATCTTCCTGTCCTCGTCGAAGACCTGCATTCGCCCGGTTTATTGCAACAACCCTGTGTCATCGTGCGCGCCTGGGATGGGCGAGTGGTGGATGCTTCGCCGGCGGCCGTTGCGGCGGGCGTTGGCAGCGGTGACACCCGCACGCGCGCCGAGCAGCTCTGCCCGCAGGCGCTCATCCTGCCGGCGCGCGAAACACTCTATCAGTCCTACCACGATCGGCTGCACGCGATTCTGACCACCTTCAGCACGGCGGTCGAAACTGTAGACCTGGGTGAGTTTTTTATCGAGGTCGGCGCCCTGGCACGGACCTTTCCTTCCGAACAGGCCCTGGGCCAGGCGCTGGTCACCCAGGCCTGCCAGGCCAGCGGCCTGCCGGCAGCGGTGGGTATCGCAGCCAACAAGTTCACCGCCCAACAAGCCGCGACCCACCCAGGGATCGCCACCCCCCCAACGCGGAGCGCTGCACCCCCAGGTGCAGCAAAACCCTCCCACACGGAACCGGTCGGCACCCGCGGGTACCGGCCCCTCGACGATGGCCATTCTCAAATCGGTCCCCACTGCGTGGTACCTCCCGGCCAGGAACGGGCCTTTCTGGCCCCACTCCCCCTCACGGTCCTGCCGCAGCCACCCGCCGAGCTGCTGCGCCGCCTGTACCTGTTTGGCATCACGACGCTGGGCGACTTTGCGCGCCTGCCGCGCAGCGCTGTCACCCACCAATTTGGTGCCAGCCAGATCGTCTTTTACGACCTGGCGTGCGGCAGCGATCCGCGTCCCCTCGTGCCAGCCGCACCGCCACCCATGATCACCCGCACGCGCACCCTGCCCGAAGCGCTGGACAACCGCCAGCTGTTGCTGGCCATCCTGGAACGGCTGGCGGCCGGCCTGGCCCGCCACCTGAACAAAGCCGGCTATCACGCCATGGCCCTCGCCCTGGTGATTACCGCGGTCGATGGGCAGGAATTCACCAGCGGTACCGCGGTCAAACCACCTGCGTCCGATCCTGCGTTTTTGGAACGCCTTGCCGGCCGCCTGCTGGGGCGGCTGGCACCTGCCACGGCGATTGTGGCATTGACCCTGACCGCCTATCCCCTGCGGGAATGGCACCTCGGCGCTCAACAGCTCACCCTCATCGATGAAGCGGTGCCCGGCAAGTGGCAGCGCCTGCAGACTACCCTGCGGACCCTTTGGCAGCGTTTTGGCCGCGCCATGATCCGCCTGGCCAGTACGGTGGGACCCCCCTTGCCCATTCCGCTGGACGTGCAGACCCGGCCCGATGGTATACCCCTGGTCGTGCGCTGGGGCGGCTGGAGCCGCCTGGTCGGCGAGGTGCACGAATACTGGCGCGAAGAACGCCTGTGGTGGGACCAGGCCCAGCGCCGTGAGTACTACCAGGTGATCACCGAGGATGAAACCATTCTGACCCTGTTTTGCGATGAAAACGAGCGCTGGTTCCTGGATCGACGGCGCGTATGACTGATTATGTCGAGCTGCACGCCCATTCCTACTATTCGCTGCTCGACGGTGTGCCGTCACCCGAGCAGCTGGTACAGCAGGCCGCTGCCTACGCCATGCCAGCCCTGGCCCTGACCGATCACGATGCGCTGTACGGTGCGGTCCGTTTTGCACAGGCCGCCCAGCGGGCCGGCATCCAGCCGATCCTCGGCGCCGAGCTGACCCTGGTCAACGGCGGTGGGCACCTGACCCTGCTGGCCGAAACCGCCACCGGCTATGCCAACCTGTGCCGCCTAATTACCCTGGCGCGGCGTGACCAACAGAAAGGCATGGCCGCCTTGCCCTGGCGTCACCTGGCCGGAAACACCGCTGGTTTGATCGCCCTCTCGGGCTGCCGGCGCAGCGAGATCGCACGCGCCGTGCTGGCCCACGACCTCACCCGCGCCGGTTACGTGGCCGAACGGTTTGTCGCCATCTTCGGTCCGGGCAGCTTCTACCTGGAGCTGCAGCGCCACCACGAACGCGGCGACCGCCGCCTCGACCTGGGTCTGGCGACCCTGGCGGAACGTCTGAACCTGCCCCTCGTAGCCACGGGCAACGTGCACTACCTGGCCCCCGCCGACGCCCCGCTGCACGACGTGCTCACCTGCATCCGTCACCGCCAGCCGCTGGCCCAGGCCAACGGCCTGCTGCGCAGCAACCGCGAGTACTACTTCCGCTCTCCCCAGGCCATGGCAGCCCTCTTTGCCGACCGGCCCGATGCCCTGCGCGTCACCCTCGAGATTGCCGAACGCTGCACCGCCCGGCTGCCCACCGGTCCCCAGGTACTCCCGCACCTCCCCCTGCCAGACAGCCCACCGGACATGCCGGCCATCGCCTACCTGCGCCGTCTGTGCACGAACGGTCTGAACCACCGTGTCGACCGTCCCCAGCGCCAACCCTATGCAGAAGCCCTCGACCGTGAGCTGCAGATCATCGCCGGGCAGGGGCTGGCCGACTATTTCTTGATCGTGTGGGACCTGGTGCGTTTCGCTCGAGCGCAGGGCATTCTCTGCCAGGGGCGCGGCAGCGCGGCCAACTCGCTGGTCGCCTATCTGCTCGACATCACGCCGATCGACCCGCTGGCCGCGGGGCTGGTCTTCGAGCGTTTCCTCTCGCGCGAGCGCGTCACCACCCCCGACATCGACGTCGACTTCGACGCCGCACGCCGCGAAGAGGTGATTCAATACCTCTACCAGCGCTACGGCCACGACCATGCCGCCATGGCCTGCACCGTGGTGACGTTTGGCGCACGCCAGGCGCTGCGCGATGTGGGTATGGTGCTCGGTTTTTCCGAAGAAATCCTCGACCGCATCAGCGCCAACGCCGGCGTGCGTGCGGCGGCGGATCTGCCCAACTCGGTGGCGCTGCGCAGCACGTTTGGCGCCCAGCTCGATACCCCGCGCTGGCAGCAGCTGATCTCCCTGGCCGCGGCCATCGACAGCTTCCCGCGCCACCTGGGCATCCACAACGGCGGCATGATCCTGTCGGGTCCCCCACTCGTCACCCAGGTGCCGGTCGAGCCGGCGAGCATGCAA
>CAZXQZ010000065.1:0-20646 GCA_964642445.1 uncultured Anaerolineae bacterium | reverse complement strand
GGGCTCGTAAAAGAATAACTTCCCGTGCTTTTTTGATCGAATTTGGCGGTGGCGGTTGCACAGTTGCCATCTTTTTGGAAAGATGGCAACTGTGCAACCGCCACCGCCTTCGGAGCGGCGAATTCAGCCATAATGCCGGAATTCATTCTTTTACGCTGCCTTAGAGACTGTTTGAAAAGCTCACGCGAAGACGCAAAGATGCGAAGAAAGACGCGGCTTCAGGCTCTTGTTGCTTTCCCTTCGCGGTCTTAGCGGCTTCGCGTGAGACAGGTCCGGCCTTTTCAAACAGCTTCTTAAGGTGGCCAGTTGGGAGGCAGGCCGCGCTGCTCACGGATGTACTGGCGCAGCATGACGTAGGCGGGGCGCAGGTGGAGCTCGTCGATCTTGCTCGGTTTCATGATCGACCACCAGTACTGCTCCTGGGCCTCGGTCCAGTCGACGTCCGGCATGTAGACGACGGTCATCAGGCCGATCCAGGGCTGCCAGTTGTCCTTGGCCCACTCGAACGCATCGATCAGGTACTGGCCCTGGGTTTCTTCGCTGACGGCGTGCCAGTGGTAGGGCGAGTCCGGCCGCGGGTCGGTGGTCCAGCCAAATTCAAGTACGGCTACCTTCTTGTCAGCGTCACCGTACTTTTCCATGATCTTACGCAGATCCTCGACACGCCGGAAGGTGAAGAAGCGCTCACCGCCGTAACGTGCCTTGTCGGCCGCGGCTTCGTCGGGGCTGACGCTGGGTGCGGCGGCGAAGCCGGCAGCGTGTACACCGAGGACGTCGAAGTAACCATCGCTGCTGCCGCCCATCGCCTGGTAGAGCTGCTCCAGGAACTGGTCGTCGGGGATGGCCACGGGCAACCCGCTGCCGGTAGGTGTCAGGCCAGCGGAAACAACGGTGGCCTGGGGCGCACCCGCCTTGACACCGGCGTAGGCCGCCTGCAGCAGGCGCGCATACTCGGCGGCGTTGGGCGGCCGGCAGCCCCATTCACCGCCGCCGTCGGGCCGGTTCAGGTTGGGCTCGTTCCAGATCTGGTAGGCCTGGACCTTCCACGTGTAACGGCTGGCCACGGCGGTCAAAAAGTCTTTGAAGTCGTTGTAGTTGTCCGGCGGCCCATTGCACGGAAAACCACCGCCCGCCCACTTGGGCTGGCTGTCGACACGCACCAGCAGCTTCAGGTTGTGTGCCAGGGCCTGCTCGACGATACGGTCGGTCACTGACCAGTCGAACTGGCCCTTCCCGGCGCCCTCGATCTCACGCCAGGGGAAGTTGACCTTGACCCAGGAAAAGCCAGCATCTTCGATCAGCCCAAAATCACGATCGGCAATTTCGGCGCGCCACCAGGGAAACGACTGGACGCCAAAATCGGGCGATTTGAAGCCACGGTCGAAGGCCTGGGGTGTGGCCGGCACGCTGGTTGCCGTGGCCGGTGCGGGCGTGTCCGCCGCCGGCGCACTCGTCGACGTCGGCTCGTTCGCCGGCGGCAGTGGTGTGGCAGTCGCCGCCGGCGGTTCCGTGACCGCCGGGGTCGCCGTAGCTGCGGCCGCAACCGCCGTGGGTGTCTTAGTCGGTGTGGGGGTGACTTCCGGTGCAGCCTGGCCACACGCCGTAAGCACCAGCGCCACCAGCAGCATCACCACCAGTATGTAATATCGTCTCAACACAACGTACCCCTCATCCAACTTCTATCTCCAACCTCCAACTTCCAACCTCCAACTTCCAACCTCCAACTTCCAACCTCCAACCTCCAACCCCACTCACTTCCCCATCCCACTGAGCGCCTGGTAGGTGGGCGTGCCCCAAACTTTGAAGGCACTCTGCTCCCCGTTCTCGAAGTTGAGGTTCCACAGGAACATCGGCCCCACCCAACCCCAGCTGCGGCCCAGCTGATAGGCCCGGACGGCCCACTCGGCCTGTTCGGCAGATGTATTGTCCAGGGCGTACTCGTAGCCGGGGTGCGGATTACCTGATACGGCCCAGCCAAATTCGGTGGGCCAGATGCGTTTGCCGCTGTCACCATTGGCTACCATGACGTTGCGATAGCCCTCCATGGTTCCACGGAAACACCAGGAGTGGTGCCGGTTATCGTACGGTCCTCGGAAGACAGCACCACCATCGGTGACCGAGCGCCAATCGCCGTCGGCCGGGCAGTTGTAACCGCTGGGATGGGCGCCGACGGCGTCGGAATAACGGCGCAGCCCGGCGCGGTACATCGCCTGCAGGTACTCGATGTCGTCCATGCCCAGGGGCGGTTTGGCGCCCGTGGGCGTCAACGCACCGCTGACCACGATCATGCCCGGACAGGCCGACTTGATCGCGCCGTAGGCCGCGGCCAGCAGACGCACGTAGCGTGCCGGGTCGATCGGCTCATTGCCCCATTCGTAGTGCAGGTTCTGCTCGTTCCACACCTCGATGGCCTGTACGCGGCCGCAGTAGTGCGCCGCAAAATTACGCACGAAATTGGCGTAGGTGCCTGGGTCGGCTGGCGGTCCTTCGACGCTCAGGTCGGAATTACCGGCGCGCGCCCAATTGGGTGCTTTGACGATGCTGGCCAGCACGTTGATGCCGTTGTTGTGCATGGCATCGACCAGGCTGTCGGTGCCACCCCAGTCGACCTGGCCGGGCTGCCCCTCCAGGTCCTTCCAGGGCAGCTGGAACTTCATCCAGTTGAAGCCCATGCCCTGGATCGCGCCGACCAGGAAACCCTTATCGGCACTGGGATCGACCTGGATGCCGTAGCCGAAGAAGCCGGCGGCGCGGGTGTTGGGTGCCGGGGCCGAGGAAGTGGCGGCGCGTGGGGCCGGCGTGGGGGGCGGTGGGGCCGCTACCACACTGACGCCACTCAGATCACCCCCGGTCTTCACCAGGGTGCCGCTGATCCAGCCCTCCCGTGTACCGACGCAGCAGACACGCCACCAGCTGGCGTTGTCATTTTTGCCCGTTACGAGCAGGGTCTGTCCTTTGCGCACGCGGCCGATGATTGGATACACAACGCCAGGGCCGGTGCGTACGTTGACAACGTTGCCCTGGACGACAGCGGTGGGCTTGTCAGTTTGGGCCAGGGTGGGTGCGGCCACGGGCGAGGCGGCTGCCGAAAGGGGAACATTGAGTGCAACGATCACTGCGCACAGAAGCGCCAGGGCGACGGAGATGACAGAACGCGGCATCGACTTCCTCCTGCGGAATGTGGTCTGCAAAGCAGTCACGGGTTGCTGGCCTCAAAAGGCGGTGTTGAAGTGCCAAAAAGGTAGCCGGAAGCCAGCACGCCGTTGTGCTGGCTTCGGTATGTCAACCAACCAGACGGATGGGGCAGCCAGGCCACCCCATCCATGGGTACACGAGTTACTTGGGCATCGCCGCGAGTGCGTCGTATGCGGGCCGTCCCCAGACGCCAAACTGGGCCAGTTCAGTGCCGGGGTTGGTGATACCGAAGTTCAGATTCCACAGGAACATCGGACCCACCCAGCCCCAGCCGCGCGCAATCTGGTAAGCTTCGACCAGCCAGCGCGCCTGTTCTTCGGCGGTGTTGTCGTTGGCGTAGCCGTACGAGTTGTTGACTGCCGGCCCGATGGCCCAGCCAAACTCGGTCGGCCAGATCTTCTTGCCACCGTCGCCATTGGCAATCATGACGTTGCGGTAGCTCTCCATCGTACCCCGGAAGCACCAGGAGTGATGCCGGTTGTCGAACGGCCCGCGGAACGAAGCCGTGGGGTCCTGCACCGAACGCCAGTCGCCGTTGGCCGGGCAGTTGTAACCGCTGGGGTGGGCGCCGATGGCATCGGCGTAGCCCCGCATGCCGGCGCGGTACATCGCCTGCAGGTATTCGACGTCGTCGATCGCTTTGCCCGGCACGGAACCGGCTGGCGTCAGGGCACCGCTCACCACGGTCATGCTTGGGCACGCGGCTTTGATGGCGCCGTACGCCAGCTTGAGCATCGCCACGTAACGGCCCGGATCGAGCGGTTCGTTGCCCCATTCGTAGTGCAGGTTCTGTTCGTTCCAGACTTCGATGGCCTGGACTTTGCCGCAGTAGCGGCCGGCATAGGCACCCACGAAGTCGGCGTAGTCCTGCAGGTTCTGCGGTGGCCCCTCGTCGGCATAACCATAGGCCGGATTACGTGCCCAGTTGGGTGCTTTGACGATGCTGGCCAGGATCTTGAGGCCGCTGCCCGACAGGGAATTGACGATAGAATCCATGCCGCCCCAGCCGTAGTCGCCCTTCGAGCCTTCGAAGTCCTTCCACGGCGCCTGGAACTTGACCCAGTTGAAACCCATGTTGCGGGTGGCGTTGGCCACGAAACCAAGGTCGGCGCCGCCGTAGACCTGGGCCTGGACGCCGTAGCCGAAGCCAGCACCGCTGCCGCGCGACGGTCCCACGGGCGCTGGCGCCGGCGCCGGGTTCGTATTGGCCGGCTGCGCCGGTGCCGCTGGGGCGGCCGGGCGCGGTGTTGCCGTGGGCCGCGGGGTCGGGGTGGCGGTGGGGACCGGGGTGGCGGTCGGTACAGGCGTGTAGGTCGCCACCACCATCGCCACTTCATCGGCCTCGCTCACCGGCCGGCCGTCTTCGACGATTGCCGCCTGGACCTTGAAGGCCGCGCCTGGATTGTCAGGTACCTGCCAGGTGTACGTACTCGTCGACAGCAGCGCGTCGTCACCCAGTTTGATAACCTGGCCATCGGGGCCCTCGACCTGCCAGCTGACACCGAACTGGCTGCGGTTAGCGGCCGGCTCGCCCTGCTGGAAGGTCGTCAGTGCATTCCAGATTTCCGGATCGGCCACGGGCAGCGACTGAATCGTGGCACCCTGCAGGTGATATTGTTTGACCAGCTGCAGCTTGTGGCTCAGGCTCTCGGCATTTTCCAGCCAGACGGTACGCTCGTATCCCTGGTCGTCGCGATAGCGGTAGGTGTAGGCACCCACGTTTTCGTCGAAGACCAGCTCGCTGGTGGCACGGTCGGCAATCAGCTTGAGATCGATCGTGGCCCCAGGGGTCACTTCGCTGCTCGCCTGGATTTGGCCAATCAGCGGGGCCAGCGCCTCGCTGTAACTTTTTGGCAGGTAGTAGTTGCCCGACTGCTCGATGCTGGTTCCGGGCAGAACCAGTTGGATCTTGCTGCGATCCACCTGGCCAACCGCCCAGCGCAGCAGGGCCTGGATTTGACCATCGGGTGTGTAGGCCTCGGGGTCGCTCAGTGCGGGGATGCGTAGGGTATCGACCACGGCACCCAGCTTCTGCCAGTTGTAGGGACCTGTCTCCCAGGTATCCACGGCAACCTGGCGCGGCTCCTCGACTGTGACCGAGACTGTTTTGCCCTGGGCGTGCAGCCGTTCGGCCAACTCGGTGACGAAGCTGAGGTAATCTTGTGACAGGTTGGCATCGATGCCGCGGTAATCCAGGTTGACACCGGCATAGAGGTTGCCCACGACGAGCTGCTCGATCGCGTCGATGTGGCGCTGACGCTGCTCATCGGTCACCAGCATGTTGGCAACGAGATCGGTGCGTACAGTACCGCTGTCTTCCCAATTGCGTAGCGTGGGTACGACCGCAAAGGCGCTGGTGGCATCGGCGGGCAAACCCTGCAGGCTGCCCTTGATGTCGCCGCCATCACCCAACATCAGACCGACTGGATTGACTTCGACCAGGGCGCCTTTGCCCTCTTCGGGCAAGGGATTATTAGCCGAGACCTGTGCGGACGCGCGTGGCGGCTGCATTTGGGTCTGCATCACCATGAAGGCGCCCGGCAGGTAGTCGAGGCGAGCCTCGATCACGTCATCGGCCTGGATGATCTGACCAGGCAGGTGGTGCCACGTCGCCGGTTCGCCATCGTAGGCGTACAGGTCGAGCGTGTCGTACGGTTCCGAGTCGTTGGGAATGGGCACACGGAGCACAACCGCCGCGGGCGCATCGCCGCGCGACGTCACCTGGTAAAGCGGGCTGCGTGGCAGCAAGCGGTTCGCCGGCAGCTGTTCCGCAGCCGCCACCAGGTCGCGACCGGCCTCGCCGGCCACGAATGGCTCACGTGGTGTGCTGGACAGCTGCAAACGCACCGCCTTGTTGGCACCACTGGCGTCTTGCAGCCCCTCTTGGGGCACAATCACCTGCGTACCATCTGGATCGACAACGGACCCACCAGCCTCCGGTATTGTGGCATAGCCCCCGGTCTGTAAGCGCTCTACAAGGCTGACGGGGGGTAGGATCAAAGCTAACAGAATCAACCCGATGATCAGCAGATTGACAATAATCTTGCCCGATCTACTTTCGAACCAGCGAGTCAGGTTAGGAAACAGGTTTGGCGTATCAGATACACCCTGCATCTATTGAACGCCCCTCCTTTCGGCGGTTAAGAAACAACAAAAAACCTCTCCCAGGATCGTACCCGGTGCGTGTGAATACCCCGGTGAAACCGGCGGAACCGCATAGCGCACCCATTATCCGGTTGAGGTGTAAGTCAGGGGATGTGTAATTTGCCCTGTACCACAGCGTTGTCTTGTTGTAGTTGCTGCCGGGTCGGCAGTTGATCAGTCACGCGCAACAACTCAACAAATCTGGCAGCCGCCTGCGGCTGCAACAGTGAAGACATTCTAACATAGCCTCTAGGATTTGGCAAAGCGGGGAGCGGGGAGTAGGTGCTGCCGGTTGTATGAATGGGCATGTCACGGCTTGCGCCGGCGGTTCTGTGAGTCTTTGCTCGTCTCGAACACCACGCGCTGGCCTTTGATGGCACCGACGATGTGTTCGAGAAGCAGGATGATGATGCCGCAGAAGATGTCGACGACAAGGGTGAAGGTGAAGGCCTGTGCCAGTACGAGCAGCACCTGGTTGGCACGGTTCACGGTATCGGTTGAAAGGCTCGGATTCCAGCCGGCAATCAGGGCCAGGCCGGCCAGCAGGCCACCAAACAGCAGCACGGGCCGCACCGGCTCGCTGTCGCTGGGGCTGGGGAACATCGAATTGCTGATGGCAAAAATCAGGTAAAGCCAGACCCAGGCATCCTTGACCCGCAGCGTTGCCAGCACACCGTCCCACGCGCCCTGCCAGCCCTGGGTACGGACGCCTTCGACGATCGTCGCCAGGTTGAAGACAGCGGAACCAAGGATGAGCAGCGCCACGCCTCCGAACAAAAAAGGCGCCAGGCCCACAATGCTGTCCAACAGGTGACCACCGGACGTAACGGTGACCGAGCCCAGGCGAATGTGTTTGCCCCTGCGCTTTGGGTAGAGATCGGGCGGTTTGACGGCCAGGCCCAAGAGTTTGGCCACCAACCAGTGGCTCCATTCGTGCAGCATGATTCCCGGCAGCAGCACGATCCATAGGGCAATCACTGCGCCATCGGCATCGCCGGCGATGAGCCAGCCCAGGGCCTGGATGTGCATGCTGATCCAGCGGGAGACCAGCCAAAGGGCAACCAGGGCGGCAAGGGTCCAGATGAGTGGGATCCAGGCTTCCAACAGCAGCTCCCGCCTGAAAACCCTTCGGGTCTGCAAGACCCGAAGGGTTTGCGTAACCAACCGTCCACCAAAACCCTTCGGGTCTGCAAGACCCGAAGGGTTTGCGATAAGCAACCGTCCACCAAAACCCTTCGGGTCTGCAAGACCCGAAGGGTTTGCGATTGGCGGTATACGATGTCGATTAGCCGCGTACGCGGGCGGTGATCCGCACCATGTCGATGAACTCTTCAGGCTTCAGGCTGGCGCCGCCCACCAGGGCCCCATCGATTTCGGCCTGCTGCATGTACTCTTCCATATTCTTGGCCGTCGTGCTGCCGCCGTACTGGATACGGACGGCTGACGCCACCGCTTCGCCGTAAAGGTCAGCAATTGTGCCGCGTACGGAAACGCCGATGACGCTGTTGGCCTGGGCGGCGGTGGCCGCTTTGCCGGTGCCGATGGCCCAGATGGGTTCGTAGGCCACCACGATGCCGCGCACCTGGTCACCCGTCAGCCCTTCCAGGCCTCCGGTCACCTGCCGTCGCACCACCTCGGTGGTCTGGTTGGCTTCGAACTCGGCCAGGTTTTCACCAATGCAGAAGATCGGCACCAGCCCGTGGGCCAGGGCCGCCTTGATCTTCTTGTTGACCGTGGCATCGGTCTCACCGAAGTATTGGCGGCGTTCGGAGTGACCCAGAATGACGTACTGGCACAGCTCGGCCACCATGTTGGGGGCCAGCTCGCCCGTGAAAGCGCCTTTCTCTTCCCAGTGCATGTTTTGCGCACCCAGGCCCACGTGCGAGCCTTGCAGAAGCTGCGCGGCGACGGGCAGTGAAGAAAACGGCGGGCACACAACGCTGGTCACACCCTGGATTTCGTCCAGGGCAGGGCGCAGCGCGTTGAGCAATACAGTGGTCTCGGCAATGGTTTTGTTCATCTTCCAGTTGCCGGCCACAATCGGTGTACGCATGAAATGTCTCCTATTTATCGTTGAGCGCCACCACACCGGGCAGCGGCTTGCCTTCCAGGAACTCCAGGCTCGCCCCACCACCGGTGGAGATGTGCGTCATTTTTTCGGCCAGGCCAGCCTGTTCGACCGCCGCGGCCGAGTCGCCACCACCGATGATGGTGGTAGCATCGAGTTTGGCCAGGATATCGGCAATGGCAAAGGTGCCCTGGGCAAACGCCGGGAATTCGAACACGCCCATGGGACCGTTCCACACGACGGTCTTGGCAGGGTTCAGCGTGCCTGCGTACTTTTCGACGGTCGCGGGACCAATGTCCATGATTCGCCAGCCCGCCGGCACGGCGTCGATGCCCACCACCTGGCGGTTGGCATTGGCGTCGAAGGCGTCGGCGATCACGACGTCGCTGGGCAGCAGCAGCATCGTGCCGGCCCGCGCGATCAGGCCGCGCGCGATCTCGACACTGCTCTCCTCGACCAGCGAGTCGGCCACGCCGTAACCCTGGGCCTTGAGGAAGGTATTGGCCATGCCGCCGCCAATGAGCAGTGCATCGACCTTACTCAGCAGGGCCTCGATCACGCCGATCTTGTCGGAGATCTTGGCCCCACCCAGGATGGCAACGAAGGGCCGGCGCGGATGCTCCAGCGCTGTGCCCAGGTAGTCCAGCTCTTTTTCCATCAGGAAACCGCCCACGGCCGGCAGAAAGTGCGTCACACCCTCGGTCGAGGCGTGGGCACGGTGCGCCGAGCCGAAGGCATCGTTGACGTAGACATCACCCAGTTTGGCCAGCTGTTCGGCCAGGACCAGGTCGTTCTTCTCTTCACCGGGGTAGAAGCGGGTGTTTTCGAGGAGCAGCACGTCGCCCGCTTTGAGGGCCGCCGCCGCCGCTTCGGCCTTGGGACCCACGGTCTCGTCGACAAAAGCCACCGGGCGACCCAATAGTTCACTGAGGCGGCCAGCCACGGGCTTCAAGGTGTACTTCAGGTCGGGTCCACCCTTGGGCCGGCCGAGGTGCGACAGGAGCACGACGGCCGCACCGTGTTCCAGCAAGTAGTTGATCGTGGGCAGAGCTGCCACGATCCGGGTATCGTCGGTTACCTGCCCATCTTTCAGGGGCACGTTAAAATCGACGCGCACCAGCACGCGTTTGCCCTGCACGTCGATGTCACGAATCGTCTTTTTATTCATAGTCTCCTCAACAACGTAACGCGCAATCGCGCCAGGCGACACGCGCATGGGTGACTGGTTCGCGTGGATCGGCTGGCGCCGTTGACACCAAAACCCCTGGCAGGTTGTTTGGACCTGCCAGGGGTCACACGTAACAGTCTAGAGACCCTTCTTCACCAGGAAGTCGCACAAATCGGCGACGCGGGTGGAGTAGCCCCACTCATTGTCGTACCAGGACATCACCTTGGCCAGGTTGCCGCCCAGGACCTGGCAGAACTCGGCATCCACGATGCTCGAGTGGGTGTCGCCCTTGAAGTCCATCGATACGTTGTTGTCTTCGGAGACGGCCAGAATGCCCTTGAGCGGACCCGCCGCAGCATCCTTGAACGCCGCAATCAGGTCAGCCGTGGTGGTTTCCTTCTCCAGGATACAGACAAAGTCGACCACCGAGACGGTCGGGGTGGGCACACGCAGCGACATGCCGTCGAAGCGGCCCTTGAGTTCAGGGATCACCAGGGCCAGGGCACGTGCGGCACCGGTGGAGGTCGGGATGATGTTGAGTGCAGCGGCGCGGGCCCGGCGCAGGTCCTTGTGCGGCAGGTCCAGGATACGCTGGTCGTTGGTATACGAGTGGATCGTATTCATCAGGCCCTTCTGGATACCAAAGTTGTCGAAGACCACCTTGGCCGCCGGGGCCAGACAGTTCGTCGTGCACGACGCATTGGAAATGATGTGATGGTTGGCCGGATCGTACATGTCCTGGTTGACACCCAGTACGATGGTGAGATCAGGGCCGGTCGCCGGTGCGCTGATGATGACCTTCTTGGCACCACCGCTGCTGATGTGCACGCCAGCGGCTTCGCGTTTGGTGAAGACACCGGTCGACTCGATGACGATGTCCACGCCCAGGTCGCCCCACGGCAGCTTGGCCGGGTCTTTTTCGGCAAACACCCGAATCGACTTGCCATCCACGATCAGGGCATTGTCGGCAGCTTCCACCGTCCCGTCGAACCGGCCGTAGTTGGAGTCATATTTCAGCAAATGGGCATTGGTCTTTGCGTCGAACAGGTCATTCACCGCGACGACTTCGAACGTGTCGGGGTAATAGTCACGCAGCGCCTTGAGCACCTGGCGGCCAATGCGGCCAAAGCCGTTGATACCGATTTGTACCTTCATTGTACTATCTCCTGAAAGAAATGTATATGCCACACGGGGCATTCGGATTTGGGTTGTGTAAAACAGGGGTGGTCGCACGCCGTTGTGGAGCCCTTGATTTGACTAGTGCCATTGTACAAGTTCATCCATCGAAATGGTATGATTTAGATTAGGTTCTACCGGATTCGCCACCGGATTGATCAGCTGATTGTAGAGCTGCACCAAAGCGGCAGCAACCAGGTTGCTGTCATGCCGCCAGGGACGCTGGCGGTCTACAAGATCGGCCAGGTGCACCTCAATACCAGGGATGTCCTGCACAGGCGGCTTCACCCAGGCAAAATTGGCAGCCTCCTCCGGTACAACCACCGTCACATTGTTATTCGCCAGGACGTGGGTGAAAGTGCCGCGACCCACGTGTCGCTCCAGGGCCCGCACGTGATCTTCTACACTGAACCCGGTGGTCTCACCGGGCTGCGTGGCCACGTTACAGATATAGACCCGCGGCGCACGCGCCGCCGTGACGGCACGGGCGATCCCGTCGACCAGCAAATTGGGCAGGACACTGGTGTAGAGGCTGCCCGGACCGGCGACGATCAGGTCGGCATCCAGGATGGCTTTGACCGCGGCCGGGTACGCACGCGCATCGTCCGGCTGTAAGAAGACACGCTCGATGCGTTTCCCCGATTTGGGAATGGCCGATTCACCCAATACGCGCTGCCAGCCGGCCGACTCCTGGTCATCGCGCAGATCGGCACACAGGGTCACGTCCTGCAGCGTCGAGGGCAAGACCTGGCCACGCACGGCCAGCACGCGGCTCGATTCGGCCAGACCTTTTTCGAAACTGCCGGTCACGTTGGTCATGGCGGCAATGAACAGGTTGCCAAAAGAATGACCATGCAGCCCCATGCCTTCGCCAAAACGATACTCGAACAGCCGGCTCAACAAACCTTCGGCATCCGACAGGGCCGCAATACAGGCGCGAAAGTCGCCCGGTGGTGGCAGCCCCAGCTCCTGCCGCAGGCGGCCTGAGGAGCCACCATCATCGGCCACGGTGACGATGGCCGTGATGTTGTCGGTATGGGTCTTGAGCCCGCGCAGTAAGGTCGACAGCCCGGTGCCACCCCCAATCGCCACAATCTTGGGGCCGCCGCGCCGCCGGCGGTGTTCGTACACCACGTCGACGACGTTGCCCTGGCCGGGTCGCAAAAAAGGCTCCACCAGGGCCTGGCTCAATTTATACAACGCCACGCCGATCAGGGTAATACCCAACGTGAGCAGCAGTACGATACACAGGGGGCGGTTTACAAACTGCAGGGTGACATAATAAGCCACGGGGGATGATGCCAGGCTGATCAGCGCATCGCGCAAAACGAAAGCGATCCCCATGCTGGCAATTGTCGTGCCCAACATGAGCAGCAGCAACCAACGTTTGACATGCATGCCGGGAATCAACCACTTCAGGTGGGACCGGCGTCGCAGCGGTGGACTCTCCACGAGCACTTCCTTGTGACGAACTAAAACGCGGTGCAATTATAGTGCAAACGAGGGCAATAGCCAAATCGATGCCGGATACGACCCAGGCCGTTGGGTTCTGGTACGCGAGAAGTTCATGTGGGTCGTGCCGGGGACGTTGCCCGCAGCGTGTAGAACACGCGTGCCTGGCCGTCCTGCATGATCTTCAGTACATCCACCGCCTGGTACCCGCGCCCGAAACAGTTCTCGAACAGCTGGCGCATCTGCGTGCGCCAGTCGGCCGCCAGCGCCATGTCGGCCCGTTTGAGGGTTTGAAAATCGGTGGGTATCTCGGCGTGCACCACGGGTGCAGTTTCCGCCAGGCGCAGCGCGGTAATCCGGCGCTGGCTGCCGTCACCCTGGCAGAGGTTGAGCAGTGGACCCGCCAATGCCTCGGCTGGTACCGCGTTGGCTGCCGCCCGGGCCACTACCGCCGGCTCGCGCAGCCACCACTCGACCAGAAACCGGTCGCTGGGCAAACCCTGGTTGAGCACACCGGGACCCTCACCATAGAGGTTGCGCTGGTACGTACGTGCGAGGGCACCCAGGGTGTGCAGGTTGAGCCGTGCGTTGGCCGCTTCCAGCGGGTCGTACGTCCACGTGATGAGGTCGATCCCCAAGGCCAGCATGCGCGCGCGCTGCGCCCACTTGAGCGCGGCGGCGACGCCGCGGTTGCGGTAAGCCGGCAGCACACCCATCGTCTGCGAGCACAGTTTCAACCGCTGCCCCGCGTGCAGGCCCAGGAAGCCGAACAGAAAGGCGATCATCTGCTCGCCGTCGAACGCACCCAGGACTGTGCCGCCGCTGCGCGAGGCTGTGCTCAACAGCGGCGGATACAGCCCCTCACCCGGCGCCAGCTGCCAGCACGCCTGCTGGATGGCACGTGCCTGCAAAAATTCGTCGTAGGTCGTGAGGTCACGAATGATGATGCCGGCGGGCGGTGCGCCGTGGGGTTCCATTGCATTGTCCTTCATGATGACTGCGGTCGAGTCATGCTGTCCAACAGATCCAACACGAGGCTGTCGACATCACCGCGATTTGGCAGTGAGCCAATCAGGCCATAAATTGCGGCTGTGCGCGTGGGCAGGCCGCCACCGCCCCCGGGGGCAAAGCGGTTGGTGAGACGGCTCATGGCCGTGGAGGGAAGAATACGGGTCAGCCAACGCACCAATGTCAGCAGGAGATTCTTGCGCCATCGCGCCAGGCTGGGCCGGCGAACGACAGCCACCGCGGATGCCAGGTCGTCGAGGAAGGCCGCCGCGCTTGCCGCGTGCGCCGGCATGACTGTCAGGTGCAGCGTTGGCGGGTACTGCTGCCGGTCGAGGTGCCAGCCGCGCAGGGTGAGCTCGTCACCGATGTCGTAGATGTCGTAACGATCGGAGGCAATCGCCATGACGCTCATGTCGGGATGGCCGAGAACGTGTACGCCCTCGATGCCCTCGATGCCCGCCTGCAGGGTTTTGGCCGTGCGCATCACCTGGTCGGTCAAGGTCAGGTAACCCGTTTCGCCCAGGTAGTTCATCACCGCCCAGGCGGCGGCAATGGCACCCCCAGGACGCGTGCCAGTCATGCTGGGCGAGGGATAGATGCCACCCGCCCAGCCGGTCGCGACGAAGAGCTGGTGGCGGCGTAAACTTGCATCGCGGTAGAGAATGACCGATGCACCCTTGGCCGCGTAACCGTACTTGTGCAAATCGACCGAGATCGAGGTCACGCCGGGCACGCTGAAATCAAAGTCAGGCACGGGATAGCCCAGGCGACGCACAAAGGGCAGCAGCATGCCACCCACACACGCGTCGACGTGCATGAGCAGACCACGTTCGGCGGCCAGCGGCGCCAACTCGCGAATGGGGTCGACGACACCGTGCGGGTAGGCCGGTGCCGATCCCACCAGCAGAATCGTATTAGCGCTGATCGCCGCCGCCATGCGGTCGACATCGGCGCGTAGATCGGCGCGCGGCGGCGTCGTGACCAGACGCACACCAAAGTAGTGTGCTGCTTTGGCAAATGCCGGGTGCACCGATTGGCAGGCAACGATTTCGGGTTGCGTGATGTGCGGACGCTCTACCCGTGCCCAGTCACGCGCCGTTTTGACCGCCAGCAGGATACTCTCCGTTCCGCCGGACGTCATGTTGCCCGCCACCTGGGTATCGCCACCAAGCAGCGTGGCGGTCATGGCCACAACTTCGGTCTCGAAGGTGCGCAGGCTGGGAAAAGCGGTAGGATTCAGCCCGTTTTCCCCGAAGAACAGGGTGTAGGCCGTGCTGGCCACTTCCTCTACGTCCACACCGGCCGGAAAGACCAGGCTGAACACACGGCCCTCGCGCCACTGCACGTCCCGGTCGCGCGCCGCCTGCATGCGGGCAAACACCGCATCTTTCGTCATGCCCTGGGGTGGCAATGTCTTGGGATTGTCCATATGTCACCCCAACGCGCGATGATAGTGCGGTGTGCCGGCCGACGGGTCGAGGACCACAGCATCGACGCCAGCCGCAACTGCGGCCAGGTGCACGAGGTCGATCGTGGCCCATTGGCTGTGATCGATGATCGGCCGGAGCGAACCGAGGATCATGTCAGTTGCTGGCGCCATGCCGCCAGCTGGTCCGCATGCTCGTCGTCGTGTTCGTCGGCGTTGGCGCGGATGATCTGCGCCAACGTCGCCTGGCCAATGCGCCGCTGCAAGGTGGCCGCATCGAGCCCCGCCACACGCAGGCGCACCTGTTCGTAGACCCCGTGGAAGTCGGCCAGCACCAGGTCGAGGTCACGGTCTTTCTGCTGGTCGTAGATCTGCGCGTTGATGCCATCGACGTCGCGCGTGTCCCACTGCGGCTTTGCCTGGCGCGGCAGCTGGAAGAGCAGGCGTACCAGGCGTGACTGCCAGGCGGCGATGTGGGCCAACACGTCCTTGACCGACCAGCTATCGGCCGCGCCGGGCTGCACCATTTCTTCGGGTGTCAGGCCGTCGAGCGTGGCCAGCAGCCGGGCGCGACTGGCGGCCATCAGGGTCAACAATTCTTGTGCAGTCATCGCATCTCACACTCCTGTCGTCGGTCGCCGCGGTTAGCGAACCCCGCGGATACGGCTGACGAATACAGTACCCAGGACAAAAAACAGCAGTGCCAACGAGAAGATCAGCGTGTACCCCAGATTGGGATAACCGCGGCCGGGCCCGACCTGCTGGCCAAAGTCGAGAATGATGCCGGCGACCGGTGCGGCCACCACCTGCGGCAGGGTCAGCGCCACGTGCCAGACGCCCATATCCTTGGCGAAGTCGTCCATACTGGGCAGCACGTCGGTCACCAGCGCCCAGTCGACGCTGATGTAGGCACCGTAACCCAGGCCAAAGATCACGCCGGCAATCACCGCCACCGGATAGGATTGGTTGAACAACAGCACCGAAGCCACACCCGCCTGCAGCGCACCCGCCAGGTAAACCATACGCTTACGTCCGTAACGGTCGGACAACACCCCGGCGGCCAGCGTGCTCAACGTGGCACCTACGAGGATGGAGAGAACCATGATCGATACCGCCGAAGCCGCCTCGGCCAGCGAGATGCCAAAGATCTCGAACGGCGCCCCGACCACGTCGTCCAGGTAGTACAGCAAAAATTCCTGCACGGTGAAGGTGCCCATCACGACGAGGAAGCGGGTCAGGAAGACCCAGGTAAAGTCGCGTGACTGGAAGGGATCGAACAGGCTGCGGAAGAAGGTGCGCCAGGCAAAGGGCGGTACGTCGGTCGGTGGCGGCGGTTCTTTGACCCCGAGCACCGTCACGACCATACCGCCGAGCATGATGAAGATCAAAAACCAGTAGGCACCGGTGATGCCGCCGATCAACGGCAGCAGCAGCCCCATGATGCCGCCCACCAGGTTGCCCAGCATCGTCATCATACCCATCCAGCCCGACGCCGAGCCGCGTTGGGCGGCGGGCACCACGTCGGGAATCAGGGCCGAGTAGGGTGCGGTGGCGATGTTGTTGAACAGCTCGACCCACATGAAGGCCAGGATGTAGAGCCAGAGCGTGTTGGGCTGCGCAAAGTAGGCCAGACCCAACAGGCCGATGACGTTGCCGATGGTACCGACGATCAGGAAGGGGCGGCGGCGTCCCATCGGCAGCCGCACGCGGTCCGAGATGGCGCCGAACACGGGGGCCGCCACCATCGAAACGATCGCACCGGCGACGACCACCATGGCCAGGGTACGGCCCTTGGCGGCGTCACCGCCCAGCAGCAAAGCCTGCGCGGGCAGCAGCACGATGAGGATCGCCGTCCAGTGCGCATTGGTCGAGAACCAGAACGCGCTCAACAGCGCCTGGCGCACGTTGGACATGCGCGGCAGGGCGGGTGCGGTCAGGCTGGCGGTGTGGGTCATGGGCGTGTTCCTTCCTGATCACTGCGCCGGCAGGTGCTGCTTCACAAATTCCAGCGTGCGCTCGAACACCTCGAAGGTGGCGGGGGTGGGGTTGTAGGCATCGAGGTAATGCGTCGTGTCTTCATACAAAAACAGCTCGTGCGGCATACCGGCATCTGTCATGGCGGCGGCGAGCGCCTCGGACTGGTTGTAAGGAATGACCTCGTCACCGTAGGAGTGCACGATGAACATGGGCGGCAGGTGGGTTACGTCGTAAATGGGCGAGAAGTCGAAAAAGAACGCCGGGTCACGGTCGGGCCGGCCGAGGGCGGCGACGGCGTTGTCGTAGGGCGGCGGTATCTTGAGCTCGGTGCTGTAAAGGGATTGGATGCCGAGAAAGGCATCACTCACCCCGCCGACGTTGACGATGGCGGGCACCGGTGGCAGATCACGCAGAGCGCGGAAGAGGATGAATGAGCCAAAACTGCCCGACATCAGCATCCAGCGGTTTTTGGCGGCCAGCTGCGAAAGGTCGGCCAGTTCGCTGTCGAGCTGACCCTCCTGCCACAGCTGGAAGGCTGCCCGCATGTCGCGGGTGTGGCCATCCATGTCCAGGGCCCGATCCCCATCGGGACCGATGGCGATGATGGCGTCACCGTCGCGGGTCAAGGCCACCGACGCGGCGTCCCAATTGAGCGGTGCACTGGGGTAGACGATGAACAACACCGAACGCGGCGGTGCGGTGCCCGCCGGCAGATAGACCTGGCCGCCGTTGACCTCGACGCCATCCAGCGTAAAGGTGAACGGAATGCGCGTGACCACCATGGGGGTGGGAAACTGCGAACTGCTCTGCTGGGGTGATCCGACCTGCACGTTTTCGGGCTGAACGGGGGTGCTGGCATAGGGTGCCAGGGTGAGGTTGGCGTAACGCAGCTCACGGCCGGCGGTGATGCGCACTTCGGGACTGTTGACCGCCTGGTAACCCCAGGCCGCGGCCAGGGGTGTGTACGTGCCGGACGGTATACCGTCGATACGATAACGGCCCTGGTCATCCGTACGCGCCTGGTACACCTCACCGCGTACGCTGCTCACCAGCGCCATGGCGTCCGCCAGGGGTGCACCGGTTTCATCCTGGATGGTGCCGGAGAGACTGCCGGTGCGATCGGGATCGTACGATGGTCCACCGGTCAGCGACCACCACACCACGCGCAGGCGGTAATCGGCGATGTTGAGTAGGGCGGTGCCCTGCGGTGTGCGCGCCGCCAGGACAAGCCCTACGGCCAGGACCGATACGATCACCAGCAGAATCAAGCGCCAACGCCGTCGTACAAAGGCCATCAGAACAAACTCCCGCCGCTTTTCTGTATAGCATACGGCAGACGGCGGGATTTTTCAAATTGCGACCTGGTTGAGATGCAGAACCACCAAGACACCAGGACACCAAAAAACTTGGTGCCTTCGCGCCTTGGTGGTTCGACAAAAGACCACTAGACGGCGATGGCATCGAGCAGCATGTCGCCCTGCTCGGGTGTGATTTTGCCTTCCTGGATCAAACGCAGGATGAGCAGCCGGTCGGCACCGGGTTCGCTGGCGGCCGGGCGATTGTCGGCGGGTGGTGCCGGTGCTGCCGGCTGGTCGGTCGCCTGGGGCGTGACTGGTCTGGACGCCGGACGAGGTGGCGGCGGATAGTGCATGGTGATGTTGACGTCGGGGACCTCGCGGCGCCGGCGCTCGGCCTGGCGCATGGCACGCTCCGCCTGGTGTCCGGCGCGTTCGGCGGCGCGGATATTCTTTTTGATGCCGGTCCAATCGACATCGGCGAATGCCGTTTTGATCTGGCGGCCAATGCCTTCGAAATCGGCGGCGGCGAATCCACTGCGCACCTGCTCGGCGATTGTGACGCCGATCGTGCTCAGTTGGGAGCCGAGCTGGTTGAGGGTATCGGTCAGTTCGCCCATGTTGACGTCGTAACTGGCGGCGGTCAGCCGGTCGCCAGCGGCGATCAAGACGTCGGCACCCCCGTCCTGGCTTGGGTTGGGTGCTTGCTGGCGAATCTCGTCCCAACCGGGCAGGGATTTCCACTTCCCCTGGCCGTTGAGACTGTGCAAGTTCATGGGCCCGTTGAGGACGAGGGTCACGCTGCCCCAGGCGCGCACGTGCAGGCGCTGTCCACCATGCACGCGGCTGCGGATGACGACGTCGCCGCGCACCTGGTCGCTGACGATGAAGTCAGCGACGATCGTATTGATACTCAGGTCGCCGCGTACGCTGCCGATTTGTGCGGGGCCGCTCAGGTTGGTGCATGCCAGGTCCCCGCCGACCGCTTGCAGCGTCAAGTCCTGTACGTGGCCGGCGGCGACGTCGTCGTTGGCCGTGCCGACACTGGCTGACGTGACGTGGTGCAGGCTGAGATCTCCCTTGATGCTGCCCAGGTGGAGTTTTTCGACGTGATGAAAATCGGCGTCACCACCGATCGATTCGATCGTCACCGGGCCGCTGTGGGTGACACGGCAGTCGCTCCCGACGGCGGTGACCGTCACGTTGGCGGCGTGTTGGATGGCGAGGTCATCCTTGACCTGGCCCAACGTCACGTCAGTGGCATGCTGGATTTGGGCGTCACCCTTGATGTGATTAGCCTGGACAATCCGACACAGGCTGCTGGACAGATCACCGCCGACACGACCCAGGCGCACGGTCTGGCACATTTGCAGCTCGATGTCACCCGGCACCTCGGCGGCTTCCAGGTCGCCGTCCAGGTTGGCGGCCGAAAGATCACCACCGGGCACGGCGGTGACGTGTAGGGCCGCGGGCAGGTAGACTTCGCCGTCCTCGGCCAGGTAGAGAGTGGCGCCGGCTTCGGTCATTTCCAGCTGCGGCGGTGTCGCGCCGTCGTAGGCGACGGCCAGGTCGGTCTGTTTGGCGCCGCGCAGGACCAGGTCGCCGCTCGTTTCGATGGTCAGACGCTCGATGCCAGCGGGCAGCGCGAGGGTAATTTGGTTCGACATCGTTGATTCTCCTTCGTCGTTACGGTCGGTTGATGAGCTGCAGGGCTTCTTCGGCGGTCAGCTCGCCGGCAGCCAGGCGGCGCAGGGTTTCCTGGCGTTGGTCGGTGGTAGCTGGCCGCGCAGCGGCTGGCCCGCCCAGGGTGGTGACGATTTCGAGCAGCAGGGCGCGGGCGTTGGGGTAGGTCAGCCGCAGCTCGTCGGCCGCCCAGGTGATTTTGCCCTCGTTGCGCAGCAGGGCCTCGACGAAGTGCAGCTGCTCGTTGCTCAGACGCTCCAACGGGCTGCGCTCGAAATGACCTTCGATCGTGGTGCCGCAGGTGGGGCAGCCGAGACGGGTGGTTTGTAAGGTTCCGGTACAGACCGGACAGGCGTGTGGTGCACGGTACATGGCGACCTCGATGTTGGATGTTGGATGTTGGATTGCCAATGGTTTTGTCAAATTTGAATCCGTTGTTATTTTACAGCAAACGGATTGATTTGTCAAGACCGAAAGTAAACAAGTTTCTCAAGTTTCAATCTGTTTTTTCATTTGATGAAAGTGTTTTGATTTGAGTGGCGGCAAAGCTGAGGGTACGTGGAAGTGTCGGTGGATAGGCGAGCGCAGTTGGGTAGCGAGATTGGGTGTTTGGAGGCGCCCGGGTTGGATGAATGTTCGTTCAAAACGTTGGATTGTGGTAAACTAGGCGTCATTGACAATCACAAGGAGAACGCAGGGTGGAAAGCGGCATCCGGTGGACAACACGCACATTTACTCGTTCCTGGCACAGCAGACCGAGGCTGGGGCGCGCAGTTTACCACTGACCGGACTGAACGTGCTGTCACCAGACATGCGTGAGCTGGCCTTGGAGATTCTGCGGCGGTCGCCGGTCAAAGAGTTATTGGCCGTGTCGGCCTACACGCCATCCGCCGTGGAGAGCATTCCCATTGCGGCGGTCATTGTCGATACCCGCGGGCCGGCGTGAGGTAACAGGTATCACGGGGCTGCTTCATCGCCGCGCAAGAATCTTGCATGTTTCTCAAGAACTCGGACGATTGGGGATGCAATGCCAATCAACTCAGACAAGCCGCAT
>CAZXQZ010000064.1:7248-20669 GCA_964642445.1 uncultured Anaerolineae bacterium | reverse complement strand
GATCACGGCTGCGCCGACGCGCCACAGCTCGTTCTCCAGGTTGGGCTCGCCGCGCGAGAGAATCTGGTACGAGTTGCGGATGGTCGACTCACACTCGCCGCGCCAGCTCAGGAATTCCTGGGCAATCGGGTCGGTCAGAGTGACGTCGTGGTTGGCGAGGGTGAAGAACCCGGGCAGGGCATTGCTGTACAGTCCGGCGAACTCGGCGCTGGTCATCCACTCCAGGAACTTCTTCGCTTCCTCCGGGTGCTTGGAGGCGGCGTTGAGGCCGAGGGCAATGTCGGTGTGGTCGCTGATGTAGCAGGTATCACCCGCGTTGGCCAGGTAGGGCTTGAAGATGCCCATTGGGAAGCTGGCCTGCTCGTTGAAGACGGAGATTTCCCATGAGCCGGTGGGGTAGACCGCCGCTTTGCCCAGGGTGAACAGGTTCTGCGAGTCGGGATACGACTGTGCCTCGAACCCGTTGGGCATGAACGGCTGCCACTTGGCCAGCGATTCCCAAACCTGCACGTACTGGGGATCGGTAAACTTTTCGGTGCCGGCGATCAGGGCCTTGCGGCCATCTTCGCCCTTCCAGTAGTTGGGACCAATGTTCTGGAAACCCATCGTGGCCGCTTCCCACTGGTCGGCGGTGCCCATGGCCAGCGGTTCGTAGGTGCCGTCGGCCTTGACTTTCTCCAGGGCGGCCAGGAATTCGGCCTCCGTAGTTGGCTCGCTGATGCCCAGCTTGTCGAAGACTTCCTTGTTATAGAAGAAGCCGTGAATGACCGAGGCCATGGGGACACAGAATACGTTGGTCCCATCGTCGGTGATCCACGCGCTCTTGGCCACGTCGCTGAAGTTGTCCATACCGGGCAGGTCATTCAATGCCGACAGGTAACCCTTGTCGTACAAGGCCAGCGACGCATCGAACGGCCGGCAGGTGATCAGATCGCCCGCTGTGCCACCCTCGAGCTTGGTATTGAGCACGCCGTTGTATTCGGCGGGTGCGGTCGGCGAAAAGACGACCTCGATGTTGGGATACTGCTTGTTGAAGGCGGGAATGATGGTGTCCTGCCAAATCGACAGGTCATCGTTGCGCCAACTCTCGATGGTCAGTGTGACCTTTTCGCCCTCGGTAGTTGCCGGGGCTTGCGTGGGTTCCTCGGCCGGCTGGGCAGGGGCCGGTGTTGCCGCCGGGGCACAGGCCACCAGCAGCAGCGCCAGTATCAGGAACAGCGGCAGTGCATACGTCTTCTTTGACATACTTTCCTCCTTAGGAGACGAAAATGGGTTGGGACTCGATGGGCGAGGGACAAAACGAAGTCAGGCTAATTATGCGCCAAAACTAGCTCTGTGTCAATCTTGACCCTATTTGGACTTCCCACAACTAACCCGTATAATGATCGTAACGACCTGCGCCCGTTTTGTTACCGGAAGTCGCACCGTGCTGTGAAGCAGGGTGTGAGGCTAACTTCATCGCATATTGTCTCATAGGAGGAGATCATGCTCAAGAAGATTGCACGGGCACTTGCCCTGGTGGTGACCGCCCTCGTCATAGTTGTCAGTATTGGCGGCATCGTGGGGGTGTGGTACCTGAATAACGTGGCTTCGAACGTAACACGCACGGCGTTTACAGTGGTCCAAACGGGGGTTAACGTCGTCGACAACGGCGTTACGCGGGTCGAAAACCTGGTGGCCACGGGACGTGCCGAAGTGCAACAGGCCGAAGAGACGATCGTCACGGTGGCGGGCAATGTGCAGGCCAACCGGCCCGTGCTCACGGCGCTCAACGAACGCCTCGAAACCCGCCTTGGCCCCACGATCGATCAACTGCGCACGGCGATCGAGCCGATCCGGGACACGGTCATCAAAGTGGCCAGCATCGTCGATATTGCCAGCTCACTCCCCTTTGCCGAGCGGCGCACCCCGCGACTGGTGGCCCTCGATCAGGCCTTCGACCGCCTGGCCGAGGTGGCCGCAGATATCCAGCAGCTGCGCACCACCCTGCGCGAAACGGTGTTGGGCGAAATCGACCAGTTCAACGAGCAGACCGTCACGGCGCTGACTTCCGTAACGACCCGCATCGACACACGGCTGGCTGAAACGCAGGCCAACATCCAGGAGACCCAGGCCGAAATCCAGGCGCTGCGTGACCGCCTGGATGCCGAACAGCGGCGGCTCCTGCTGATCTACAACCTGGTTGCTGTGGCGACCACCCTCCTCTTCCTGTGGGTCATTTACTCCCAGGTGGTGGTCATGCGGCATCACTGGCAGCTGCTGCGCAGCCCGGCAGCCGCCGTCAGCGGACCAGCACCAACCGCCCAGGTCGCATCAGCCAGCCCGGCTGTGACACCTGCCAGTGCGCCTGCAGCGACCACCGCTGTGGTGCCGGCAGTCACCTCAGTACCGGTCGAGGAAGTCGAGGCTGCCGCGATGATCGAATCCACGGATGAGCCGGGTATCGTCCCCGGAGAAGAACCGGTCGAAGAACTGACCATCGCCGACCCAGGTCCGGCAGATTCAGGAGTCGACGAGAGCGAAGAAGCGGGCTGATCCGGATTGAATGCCGGGTCCTGAGGAGAACGGTATGGCCGATCGAAGCGAAGATCGTGTCTCTGGTATTTTGAAACTCACCGGGCGCGACGGAGAGGTGCTGCTCGATCCAGGGCTGTCTCTACGGCCTACCGGCACCGACCCGCAGGTGCCACCTGGCCTGGTCAAAACGCACGGCCTGGTCGCCGGCGCGGCGGTGGCCGGTCCGGCGCGGCGACGAGGCGCACTGCTCGAGCTCACTGCGGTAGAGACGGTCTGCGGCCTCGACCCGGCAGCCTTTGCCGCGCGCCCGCGCTTCGACCGCCTGGTGGCCATCGATCCAAACGAACGGTTCGACCTGGCGGCCTCCGGTGATCCCAGCATGCGTGCCGTCGATCTGCTGGCGCCGATTGGTAAGGGCACGCGTGGCCTGGTCGTGGCCCCGCCCAAGGCTGGCAAGACCACGCTGCTGGGCAAGCTGGCAGCGACGATCGCCGCCGTCGCCCCGCAGACACGCATCATCATGCTGCTGGTCGACGAACGCCCCGAGGAGGTCACCCATTTTAGGCGGCAGATTCCCGCCGAGGTCATCGCCAGCTCAAATGACCAACCGACTCATGAGCACATCGCCCTGCTCGAGTTGATGCTGGCCCACATCCGCACCGAGCTCGAATGCGGTCGTGACGTCGTCGTGCTGCTGGACAGCCTGACCCGGCTGGCACGTGCGTCCAACCTGGAAACGCGCGGCCGCAGCCGCAGCCTTTCGGGCGGCATGGAGGCGGCAGCGCTGGAGATGCCACGGCGCTTCTTCGGCCTGGCGCGCAACGTCGAAAACGGCGGCTCGGTGACGATCATCGCCTCGATCCTGGTGGACACCGGCTCGCGCATGGACCAGGTCATCTTCGAGGAGTTCAAGGCCACCGGCAACAGCGAGATCGTGCTCGACCGTGCCCTGGCGCAGGCCAACATCTACCCAGCCATCGATCTCAACGCCAGCGGTACACGCAAAGAGGAACAGCTCTACCCGCCCGAAGATGCCGCGCGCATTCGCGCACTGCGCCGCGCCCTGGCCGGTTATAAACCGCGTGAGGCCATGCTCGGACTGCTGCGTCTTTTCGAGCAGTATCCGACCAACGAGGCGCTGCTGCAGTCGCTGCCCGGCGTGTGACGTTTTCGCATTGACAAACGATCATTTCTGAAAGCTACCAGGGCGCCAGGATGCGTGTACTGCATGCGTGCTGTATGCAGGTCGGTGAACTGCCTACCACCGCAGACCCAAAGGACCCATGAACGATCCTGTACCCGAACCCTACGATATCTTCATCAGCCACAGCCGCGATGACCAGGCGTGGGTGCATACCTGGCTGCTGCCGCGCCTGGAAGCGGCCGGGCTGCGCGTCATGGTGGGATACCGCGACTTTCTCCCCGGCATGCCAGTTCTCGAAAACATCGAGCGGGCCGTGCAGGACAGCCGCCACACCCTGGCCATTCTCACCCCGGCCTGGCTTGCCAGCGAATGGAACGCCTTCGAGAGCCTCCTGGTGCGCACCCTTGACCCGGCTGCCCGCCGGCGCAAGCTCATCCCGATCCTACTCAAACCGTGCGACCTGCCGGAGCCGCTGGCCGCGCTCGACGCGGTCGATCTGACGGTCGAGCGTTACTGGGAACAGGGCATCCGCAAACTGACCCGCGGCATCCAGGATGCCCTGCCGGTGCCGCGGCCGCCCCTGCCGCGGCCAGGCCAGCCGAATCCACCCGACCTGGGACGGCAGTGGCGGCGCTGGCTGCGCCGTTACCGGCGGCGTGTGGCCTGGGACGTCGTGGCGGGGATCGGTGTTGTACTGTTGGTGCTGATGGTGCTGCAGTGGCCCCCCTTCCAGCCGCGCGTGGGCTGGCAGGTGCTCAGCCCGCCGCTCGACCAGGCCTGGCGGCTGGACCGGGCGGGCGACGTGCTGCTGGTGAGCAGTGCTACCGACCTTGCGCCGCGCTGCCGGCCGGTCGACAGCCAGGCGCTGTGGCGCAGTACCGACCACGGCGCATCCTGGGTGCCCGTCGACGTGCCGGCGCTGCGTGTCGAGCTGCGCGACCGCCAGTGTGACACGGCGGCCTTGGTCGATTTTGCTCATGCGCCTACGGTACCGCAGCGTATCTACGGTGCAACTTGGGATGCCGGCCTGCTGCGCAGCGATGACGCGGGTGCGACCTGGCAGCGTATGGGCGCGGACGACCTGCCGTCGCGCCTGGAACAGGTGGTGGTCGATCCGGCACAGCCCGACCACGTGCTGGTCGTCCCGGTCGGGGAGGGACTGTACCGTTCGACCGATGGTGGCCAGGCCTGGCAGCGGTTGGATGGCGAGGACACCTGCCCGCATGCTGAACAGGAAGATGACCTGCCCGCCGATTTTGTGGTCGGCGCGCTGTGGTTTGCGCCCGGTGCGGTGTACGCCGGCAGCGGGCGAGCGGAAGACCGGACAGTGATGCCGGGGCCGGCGGATGGCCTGTACCAGAGCCGTGACGGCGGCTCCTGCTGGCGGCGGATCGACGATGCGCAGGGGCGCTACAAATACCGGTTCGTGGTCGATAACCCGGCGGTGGACGGTGAAGTGTTGGCTCTGGTATTCGATGCGCGTGCGGTTAGTGGGGAGCCAGAGGAGCTGCTGTGGATGGTGAGCGAAACCCGAGGCCGCTCACAGCCCATCTGGCGCGCAGATTCGCTGCCGCAGGCGCTGGAATTTGGCGCGCGCGCCCCGTTTATCTGGTACCTGGCCGATGACAGGGGCGTGGTGACCAGTGGGCTGTCCGACGGCAGCCGCATGCAGGGGACGGGGGTGCTGCTGAGCTGCATCCTGAACCGCCAGCGCCCCAACTCGTGCTGGACCGACCTGGCATCCGACACCGAGGCTGACTTTCCGCTGCTGTTGGCCAACGAGCGTGTCTACCGTCGCGGCATCGTTCCCTGGTATCGCGCGATCTGGCCGCCCGGTTGACGACCGCAAGACCCATCGGGTTTCTGCCGGCCATGAGCAGGATCTGGTTACCGGTGATGACCGCCAATGACGATGCATCGTGGTCAACGATGAGAAACCCGATGGGTCTGCCGCAAACCCGAGATGCATGCTCGCCCGCCATGAACAGGAAGGAGCTCCACCATGCCGCACACACTGAATCCTCGCCTGCTGACCGTGCAGCCGGCCCTGCCCTATTTTTCCCGTGCCGGCCAACCGGACCTACCCGCGGCGATCCTGCCGCTGGTGGACATCGATCCGCAGCTGCTCGTTATGGCCGATGCCTGGCGTGATCGCATCCGGCAGAACTTTCCCCACAGTCCACTGGCCGACCAGGTGCCGGCAGAGCCCATCACGGCGCTGCACCCACCGTTGCCCAGGTACTACCCCAGCGTGAGCTTCATCCGGGATTACCCCAATCAGGAGCAGATGGGTCCCATTCTTCAGCGCATCGTCGATGCGCAGATGTCGCAGCTTGCCTACCGGGAGCAGTTCGATCATCAGCTGCCCCATCCGCTGACCATTCATCTGAATACGTACACCAGCCTGCCCGGCTTTGCTTACGGCACGGTGCAGCCCTTCGATCCGTCGCAGCGGGAGCAGAGCATTGCGACGACACAATCGTTCCTGGTCGACAACCAGGCGGTGTTTGGTTTTCAGGATGCAGCTAACGAGCTGCGTGCGCCCGATGTCCTGGGTGTCGACATACAGGCCGACTTGATCCACGTGCGTTACCAGCAGTACCACCAGGACATACCAGTCTACGGTGGCCAGGTGGTGATGCACATCGGGCGGTCAGCAGAGCGAGGCACTCACTCCAGCTACCTCACCAGCGGCTACGTACCGCTTCCGCCAGATCGTTCGTTCAAACCCGCCATCGATGCTCGTGCGGCCATTGGCCGTGCGAAACAGGCCCTGGCCGCACGCCTCACGGGCGACGACGCGCTGGTGCTGCTGGCCGAGACCGTGGGTCCCCCAGACCCAGACGCCAATCCACAGCAGGCGGAGCTCTTGCAGCAGCTGGCGGCGCTGGCCACGGACCGGCAGGCCAGCCTCGATACCCTGGCACAGCTCAAGGCCGGCCTGGCGCAGCAGAATCCGGCCCGTGCGCGTGTGCTGGCTGCGATTGTGGATGCCACGTACAACGTGCCGGCGATCTTTCGCACCGCAAGCTCGCCTCCGGCCCCACCCATCCCATTCGACGACTATCGTGCTGCCCTGACACCCTGGCTGTCCAAGGACGCGACGCGCGAGCCGTTCGACGTGGACAGCCTGTGGTTTCTGCATGACACGGTCTCGCCAGACCTGGTGCCGCTGCTGCACGAGCTGGTAACGCAACGCACGCAGGCCGCACGCCGGCTGCACAGCTTCACCCGGTCGCTGACGCGCCTGGTGCCCGCGCGGACCGACCCGGACGCGCTGCCCATCCTGGCGGCTGGCTTGTGGCAGCGCTGGGAAGGGCAATTCGACCTGCCGGAGTGGCGGGTGGCTGTGGCACCGTACGCCGGTGAGGAGACCTTCATCCTGCCCTTTGCCGGCGACTATCACCTGGCCTACCGCGTCGAGCTGCTGGCGCCAACTGAGGATGACGGCTGGCGCGTCTTCGTGGATGCCGAGACCGGTGAGATCCTGGGCGAGCCGGAGCCCCTGCTCATGCACGCACGCCAGTTCTACGCCAGCTCGAGTGCTCTGCTGAACAACCCCGGCATGCCATCGGAATTTTCTGCGGCGGAGCTAACCGATCTGGAGCAGGACCTGGCGCCGACGTTCACGTGGAAGTTTCACAGCGACCAGGGCGGTGCGGCTTTTCAGGTTGCCGCCATTGCCAACCAGCCGGCACCCATGACCCAGCACCATGCCGACGCGGTCAACATTGCGTACCACACGTGGAAAACGGTCCAACATTTCCGCAACGTGGGCCAGATCAGCATCCCCAATGCGCAGCAGCTGGAGGTCCAGGTGGGGCGGGGCGGCACGGACTTCAATGTCGGTTTTATGCCGACAAGCCACGACTTCCTGGGGCGTATCACCTTTCAGACGCACAATACGCAGGTGGTGCCGCAGGGGCTGGTGGGTGAGGGTCAGCGCCCGGTCTTCACACCCAGCCTCGACCCTGACGTGGTCGTTCACGAAATCGTACACGGTCTGATGTGGCTGGTGAACCCGAACCCGTTCGACCAGCGACACGGCGACGTGCCGTTTGGGCGCGCCTTGCTCGAAGGGTACGCCACCTACCTGGCCCACTCGCTGATTGCCCGCCAGGACCCGCAGAATGAATCGTGGGCCTCGGCCACGTATCGGGACCCACAATGGGGCGACCGCTGGGACCTGGGCATCGGTCCGCAGCCCGCGCCCGGGGCTGCGCCCGCGACCGACGAAGGCGTGCGCGCCCTGCTCGTGCCGAATTACTACCCGCTGGAGCAGACTGCCGGTCTGCCGGTTTACGACGTCAGCATGGTGTGGGCGCGGGCGCTGTGGGATGTACGGCGCCTATTGGCGCAGGCCAATGCGCTCGGACAAACCGAGGCCCGGCGGCTCGACCTGGCCGACCAGCTGGCCTTGCAGTCGTATCTATCGGTGCATGGCTGGAGCAGCAACTTCGAGGTGGCTGCCGAAGGACTGATCGCCGCCGCGCGTACGATCTTGCAGGAGGCGCCGTGGAACTTGAGCGACGCCGCGCTGAAGCCAGTCGTCGGCCAGATCATCCAGGCCTTTGCCGCGCGCGGCATCCTGGCCGATTATGGCGTCCAGGCGCTGGGTCAGGTCGCCCACAACGGGCAGCCGGTGTGGCTGGTCGGCACCGATACGGGGGTCAAGTTTTCGTCCAACCTGGGTTTGCCCTGGGCCAACTGGACGCCGATTACGGCCAACAACGCACCGCTGCCGGGCGTCGTGGCCCTGGCGGCGGACCCAGCTGGTTCGCCGGTGTACATCGCAACCGAGGCGGGAGTGTACAGCTGGGACAACAGCCAGGCCGGCAGTCAGGCGGCGCGTGTCGGTGCCACCGAGCTGGATGGTGAGCGGCTGCAGGGCCTGCTGGTGGCCGGCGGCAGTGTGCGGGCCGGCACTAACCGCAGCCTCTGGCAGTTCGATGCCGTCGCCAATGCCTGGACAAAATGGGATTCGCATGACGGTCCCCTCCTGGTGATGGGCCTGAAGCAGATCACTCTGCGTGACCCGGCCAACCAGCTGCGAACAATCGGCCTGGTCCAGACACCGCGCCAGGTCTTGTGGGCCGACGTGGGTGATCCCAGCTGGTTGGATGTTAGCCTCTCACCAGCGCCGGGGATCAATCCGGCGATCGACTGGATCACCAGTATCGAGGTCATCGACAACACAGCGCTCTATGTGGCAACGCAGGCCGGGGATGTCTGGCCGGTGACCGGATTGTCGTTAGTGAACGAGGGGGGTGAGCTCGTGCTGCGAGGCACGGTAGCAGCCAGGCTGCTGCCGGGTGTCATTGGCGGCGCACGCGTACTGCACCTGGCCGACATGGGCGGTCAGCGCCTGGGTGCGGCCACCACGGCCGGCGTGTTCGAGTACGACCTGACCCAGGCCGTGGGTTGGACGAGCGTCTTACAGCAGCCAGCGCCGGTCCTGGTGACAGCACTACTGCGCGTGGGAAACGACCTGGTGGCCGGCACCGCTGGCGGGGGGTTGTGGGTGCGGACGACGCTGCCGGCGGGTGTCAGTGAGTCGAATGTGGCCATCGATAGTTAGCCGTATGCGCCAGGCCTCGCGCGGAGGCGCAAAGGCGAAACAAGAACACGGTCGTTGTTGGGTTCCACAACGGGCTGTGACCAGTGGGGTGGACGGTCAACCAGGGAGGTGATCGATGCAAACACGTGAAATCAGGGTCCTGGTAGCATTGGCTGTGTTGGTGGTATTGTGCGGCCTCTCTTTGGGTGTCGTGGACCAGGCGGCGGCCGGCAGCGGTTGTCCGGTGACGCATACGGTGGTACGCGGTGACACTCTGGGGCGCATTGCGCGGCGGTTCGGACTTTCGCTTGCCGAGTTGATCCAGTTGAACCGGCCGGCCATCAGGAATCCCAACCTGATCTATGCCGGCCAGGTGCTGTGCGTCAGCCGTGCGACGCCGGCCGTCGTGCCGGAGGACCTGCCGGCCGCGCCGCAGCTGGCGATTGAAGTCACGTACCGGTATGAGCCCAGTGACGATGAGCGCGATATGAACGGTATGACGTCGCGTGGTGGGTTCATTGGCAAGCGCGCCGTGTTTCCCTTGGAGACCATTACACCAGTCGTGTTTATCAACGACGAGGCGCCGGGGCATACCGCCGAGGAGCGGATGCGTACTGCCTTGACCCAGGTCAACATGCCCACTCTGCTGCTGGTGCGGGAGGCGGAGGGCTGGCCCACCTACGAGCTCGTTTTCATCGAACCAGGGCCGCCGGTTAGCTCGACGCTGTTGATCTCGCAGACCGGCATGATCAACACCCCGCCGAATAAGTGCCCCGGCCTGGAGGTGGCCGAGGTCCTGGGCAATCATGGTGTCCAGGAGGCGGAGGTCACAGTGTGGCTGGAGGCGGGGAGTGAGACGCGCTATCCGTTTCAGATCAGCCGCATCAACCGCAAGCCGACGGTAGGAACTGCGCTCGGTTGTTACAACCAGTCGAACAAGATCGTGGCTTTGATCCTGGCCCCATCGGAGCAGGAGCCGGGTGCGTACCAGGCGCACGTCCTGCTCAAGGACAACGAGCTGGGTCCGGGAGGGGCCGTACGCACCATCGACTGCCGGCGCTGGGCTGGCAAGCGGGGGTTCTGGTACTGGTTCCTGCGTTCCCTGGCGCGCTGCCCGCGTTGAGTGTCGGTAGAATCAACGGTTGGCGGGTGGGGTGCAGAGTGCGGTGAAAGTAGTGCCGGTCTGTTCCATGCTGAGGCGGTTGAGCTGTTCGATAACCTGGGCGCGGTCGTGGCGCAGCGTCTCGCTGGAGCCGTAGCGCTGTTCGCTGCGCAGGTTATCGTGCAGACGGGCTTCGAGCACGCTGAATTCGAGGCGGGTTTCGCTGTCGGCCGTGGCGAGGCGTGTGCGCAACGCCTGCAGGCCGCGGTCGTAGGAAAACCCGAGGGTGCCGGGGGTGGATGGCCTGGGGTTTGGCGGGGCCGGTGGGGTTGAAGGGCTGGGGTTGGTGACGGGAGCCTGCAGCGCAGCCAGCAGCCGGGTCATCTGCCGGTCGAAGTCGGCGGGGTTGCGCAGGTCGAGGTAGGTGAAGATGCGCAGCCGGTCGGGTGGGGTACAATCCCGCACCATGAGCGGTAGGATACGCCGGGCGCGTCCGATGGGGTCGTCGGTTTGCAGCAGCAGGGACTCGAAGTTCGTCCATTCGCTGGCCACCCAGTCGGGTGTCAGGACCAGCAGGGTTTTGCGGCTCTGCCGAACGGCGTTCTCCATGTTGACCAGGGCCGGCACGCCGATGTCGAAGTCACGCGTGTCGATGCAGACGCGCAGCCCGGCCTCTTCCAGGCGCGGTAGAAGCACAGTGTCGACCCAGGGTTTGTCCTGATGGCTGTAGCTGATGAAGGCATCATAGTTGAAATCGGCCGCCGCTGGGGCCGTGGGTGAAGTAGCAGACACTGGACCTCCGTTCTGGTTGCCGGTGGGGCATGCCGGCGCAGGTTGCTGGCCATGGGATGCCATGCCGGGTACTCGCAAGCCGAAGGCTGTGGCAGTCTGGTTGGTTGCTACCTGGCCGGACAGGCCGGCGCGTGCCTGGGTATGGTATTCCCGCCTGACCGGCGAATATCCATCTTGATCGCGTATTAGCTGCGAAATGCTTCGAGACCGTATGCCTCCTGCATCAGCTGGATCAGCCGCTGGCTGAAGCGTGCGGCGGGTGCGCCGTCGATTACGTCGTGGTCGAACTCCAGGGTCAGGTGCAGGATCTCGCGCGGCTCGACGCGGCCCTCGACGATGCCGGGTTTCTGGGCGATGCTGCCCACGAGCACCACCAGCGGTGCGATTGGCGCGCTGAGGCCCCAACCTGGGGCCTGGCCAAACATCCCGACGGCGGTCAGGGCGACGGTGCCACCGTTGCGTTTCTGCATGTGTGGATTCTTGAGTGCCCACCACAGCAGGGCGCGCCGCAGGAAGGCCGGCAGCAGGGTGAGCTGGCGCAGACGCTGCACCTCCTGGCTGTGAGTGGAAAGGGCCTGCACGGCGCGTATCTCGTCGTGCAGCTGGCGGACCGATTTGCGCTGGGTCGCGCGCAGGACGTGGGCGAGTGGAAAGGCGTCGGCCCCTTCCGTACGTTCGACCAGGATGCCGACGTCGACGTCGTCGAAGATCAGCAGGCGGCCGCGCCAGTCGCGCAGCGCCTGCACGCGCCGGTCGGCCGCGACCGCCTGGCCCAGGCAGGCGGCGACGAACGCCGTAAAGGAGATGCTTTCGCCCGTGCGTGCCCGGTAGGCGTGCAGAATGCGGCGGGCATCGGTGACGTCGACTTCGACGATGCCGCGGATAATGTGCCGGCGGCGTGATACCCAACCGAAATCGGTCACGAACCGCCGCATCCTGGGGAAGGGCACGATTTGGTAGCTGTCGTTCGTTTTACTCAATGTTGACCCGCCGGATGTTCCCTGTTTATGATCACATTGTAGGCGGCTGGTTGGACGTGTCAAAAATTCCACGGCAGCTATTGGCGACGTACGCGATCGACAGCGCGCAGCACGTCTTCTTCATCTTTGGCGGGCTGCTGGACACCAACGAGGACGTCACGCGGCTGGAGGAGATGATGGACCGTTACATCCATCTGCGCCAGCAGGCGCGCAACGCCTTCGAGCTTCGTTACGAAGCCAGCGTCGCGCCGGACGCGGACCCCTGGGAGCTGTGTGCGCGGGTGCTGTCGCGGCAGGATATTGTGGCCAAGATGTCGGAGCCGTGGTGAGGCGAATGGTGGGCAAGCCGATTGAAATTGATATCGGAACTGTAAGGTTTGTGTCGGGTGACAACACGCGCTTCTGTACCGAACAACTTCACTCAAAAGAAAGGATATCCGATGCAAGTTTCAGCCCCTGATCCATTCAAGTTGCTCGAATTCGAGAACCCACATGATGTCGAGGGCCGGCTTTCGATTGCCGACCTGCTGCCCAAGTCCAGGTCAAGGTGCGGGATATATATGTTTGCTTTGGCCAACGGTCTCTTCTACATTGGCCAATCACGCGATGCAGCGAAGCGTTATGCCCAACACCGCAAGAAATATGACAACATCACCCGCTTTGCATTTCGCCATGTCGAACGCCAGGACCTTGATGAGATTGAGCAGACATTTGAAGAAGGGAGCCACAACGCTGTTTTCACGCTATCATTGTTTTCTACTGGCCGATCAGGTGGTGGAGAGTGGACGCCCTTCGGGGAACGAACCGACATTGTGGTCTGCCATGAAGAAACGGGTGGAGGGGTTGTTGGGTAGAGAAAGCTGATTTGGCTTGAGCATGTTGCATGATTGCTCAACCACTGGCGGGGACTTCCCACATGCGGCATGCCTCGAAGTTCATGATATGCTTGACCGGTCTACCGTGCCGTGATACAATCCCACCGTAGAAACCGATATGCAAAACAGGTGCGTCCATGATGCCCTACCATTTTTGGTGGGATGAGAAGCATGCGCAAATTGCCTGAGTTCAAGGATGGTGAAGAGGCCGCAACCTGGTTCGATTCGCATGTTACCAGCGCCTACGTGGGTGATATGGCGCATTGGAGGACATCATGATCATGCAGCTCACCGTCAATGAGACAACGGCGGCCCAATTGGAACAGGTCGCACGTGACAAGGACACAACCACCCAACAGCTTGCCGAGCAGGCGATTCGGGAGTTTCTGCGCGCAGAGGCCCGGCACAGAATGCAGCGCGAAATGCAGGCGTTTGTCGCAAGGCACAGCGAGTT
>CAZXQZ010000064.1:0-7148 GCA_964642445.1 uncultured Anaerolineae bacterium | reverse complement strand
CCCAGTCGCCGGCCCAGATGACGTCGTGACCCGCTGCCAACAGAGCTTGCTGTACACCGCCCCACACGCAGGAGTCCACCAACACCTTCATGGGGCAGTATCGACGACCAGAAGTTCAATACGCTCGTCGGCCACGACCTTGCGCGCATAGAGCAGGCAAGCCCGGATATCATCCGGTTCGAGCCAGGGATAGGCGTTCAGCAAGGTCTCAGTGGTATCACCGGCCGCCATCATACCGAGTACGTGTTCCACCGCCAGGCGCCGGCCACGCACAATGGGCTTGCCACCGAAGATATTCGGGTTGAAGGTGATGCGTTCCAATAGCTCGGTTTCACTCATGTTCTCACCTCGGCCGGTCGTGTACTTGTGACTGTGTGTTGTGTGGGCTGGATTATAGTCGCACTAGGTGAAGGGGTCAAGCGAGAAAGGAGTACGGGGTACGGAGTTAGGAGTAGGGGATCGAAGCATCCCGCAGCGACCCAGCAGGGGAGACCGCCCATGGATCAGAACACCTGGCGCGATGCCGCGCATACCCGCATACCAACCAGCTTTCTATGATCACGGCATTGTGGTAAAATGATATGGCATCTCGCTTGAGAAGCAAACGCAACCGACAGGTGATACCAATGACCAGCACCACCATTCCTGGCGGCTTGTGGCCGCACTTTCAGGAGTACGACCCACAGCTTCTCGACCGCGAACAGGACGCCGACCTGATTATCCAGCGTACGCTCGAGTACGGCACGTGGGAGGAGCTACGCTGGCTGGTGGCATCCTACGGGGCCGATCGGATTCGTGAGTTTGTCCGTCTACGCGGTGAGCGTTTGCTATCGGCCGCGACGTTCACTTACTGGCGTAAGCTGCTGGGGGTGCGGCGCTGGCGTCACTCGCCGTTTGCCCGCGAGGCCAGGCAGGTATGGCCGTTTTGACACCCCATTGGGACGCGTTGACGTCCGAAACCAGGCAGGCTTTCCGAATCGCGGCCAGCCTTTCTGCCATCCAGCGTTATTACCTGGCCGGTGGTACCGGCCTGGCGCTGCATCTGGGCCACCGCTTCTCGGTTGACCTTGACTTTTTTTCAGCGGCCGCTGACGCGGTCGAAGCCGGCGAGCGAGCGCTGATGCGGACTGCCTTCGACGACCCCACCCTGGCCATCAGCTTTGACAAGGATATGACCTTCGTGGCGACCTGGCGCGGAGTCGGGGTCAGTTTCTTCCGGTTGGAGCTTTATCCCCTGGTGCAGGAACCGCTGCTGCTCGAAGGCGTGCCTGTGGCGACCGTCGAAGAGATCGGCGCCATGAAGCTGGCAGCCATTATGTCACGGGGCACGCGCAAGGACTACGTTGATCTCTACTTCATTATGCAGCAGACCCCCCTGGAGCGCTTGTTTGAGGTGGCCGCAGTCAAATACGCACGAGTGCGCACGTTTGCGGTCAGTGCCGTGCGCGCGCTGGCCTACTTTGTCGATGCCGAAACTGCTCCGATGCCACGGTTGATCCAGCGCGCGTCATGGTCGGAGATCAAACGCTTTCTGGAGCATCAGGCCCTTCAGGCCGGCCGCCAACACCTGGAAAACCTCTGGCAAGAATAACTTTCAAATGCATCCCTTGCTTCGATTTGACGAAACCGCCCGGTGACGCTAGAATCCAACTCGCACGATAGGCTGCCCTTACCTTCATGCCACTTCAGATGGCTGGTGTTTACCAACTCGCTGGTACTTCGATACCGCACTGCGAGCAAACGGGGCGGCCTATTGTGTTGGTAGGGGAAAGTCATCATGGCCCGAACCCTGGATCGTATCCTCGTCGTGGACGTCGAGTCCACCTGCTGGGCCGGCGAGCCACCGCCGGGTGAGATGAGCGAAATCATCGAGATCGGCCTCTGCCTGGTCGACGTCGCCTCGCTGACGCGCGTCGAGCGCCACAGCATCCTGGTCCGCCCGGCCACCTCGACGGTCAGCGCCTACTGTACCCAGCTCACCACCCTGACCCAGGCCGACGTCGACGCCGGCATTTCACTGGCCGACGCCTGCCGGCAACTCGACCAGCAGCACCAGTCACGCCAACGCCTGTTCGCCAGCTACGGTGACTACGATCGGGTGCAGTTCGAGCGCAACTGCGCTGCGTTCGGTATCGCCTACCCCTTCGGGCCGACGCACCTCAACGTCAAGAACCTGGCTGCGGTCAGTTACGGCTGGTCGCGCGAGGTGGGGATGAGCGAGGCGCTGCGGCGGGTGGGATTGCCCCTGGAAGGGACACATCATCGGGGGGGTGACGATGCGTGGAATATTGCCGGGCTGTTGTGTCATCTACTTCGGCGTATCCGCAGTTCCTGAGTAACAGCTGGCAGAGTTCACGCGGAGCCGCGAAGACCGCGAACAGAAAACGACGATGGCCCTGCTGTGGCATCGTTCTTGCATCTTCGCGTGAGGCGAGCACAACCCTTTGCAAACGGTCGCTGAGAATTAGTTTGATTGCGATCTCCCACAGACTGGCGATGCTTAATAGTGCCTCGTTGTCTCCATCGGCGACCAGGGCACGGGCAGTCGTGCTGATTCTGGCATCGCCAGCAATGAACCACAAGAAGCTGTGGGTATCAAGGAGGATGCGCATCACATGTACTCTGCAAAGTCGGCTAGAGGTTCATCGAAATCATCGGCAATGACAATCATGCCCTTGGCGCTGCCAAATTGACGCTGGTTTGGCTTGGAAACGAGAGGCACAAGTTTTACGAATGGCTTACGGTCCTTATCGATGATGATTTCTTCGCCAAGCGCCGCCAATTCCATCAACTCCTGAAATCGTTTTTCAGATGGATAAATGCGCTGAACATGAGGCAACTATGACACGATCGCGCGATAAAATGCAGCTGACGCTGCGGCCCCTCGAAAACCCCGGCGCCTGGCCAGCCCGCGCCATTCAGCCAGCCGACGTGCCGGCCCTCGCCACGCTGATGCTCGACGCCTACCGCGGTACCATCGACGACGAAGGTGAAACGGCAGAAGAAACCCTCGCCGAAGTCAACGCCATGCTCGACGGTAAATATGGTCCCTGGCTGGCCGATGCGTCCTTTGTCGTCGAGCTCGACGGCCGCCTGGTCGCTGCCTGTGTGATCACCCTTTGGTCGAACATCCCACTGCTCGCCCAGCTCTTCACGCACCCCGACTACACCAACCGCGGCCTGGGCAAATTCCTGCTCATACGCAGCATCAACGCCCTCTATGACCAGGGCTACGAAGCGCTCGTGCTCTACGTGACCGAGGGCAACGAGAATGCCCAACACCTCTACGCAGCGCTGGGTTTCACAGTGACCGGCTGAACCCATATTGGCACCCCGGTGAGCTCCCCTGGCGTCGCTACACTGATTGGCACACCACTGCACATCCACGGATTCGTTGATTCGTTACCGCCATTCGTTGACGGCATTCGTTACCCCCATTCGTTGACGGCCATTCGCCCATCACGCGCCCACCGCCATCGATCCGAAGAAGTACACCTGCACCAGACCCAGAAGCAGGAAATAGATCGTCGCCGCACCGATCGCGCGGTGCGGCTTTTCGACCCACAACCCGCGGGCGCCGTCTTTGCGCAGCGCACGCGCGTACTTGGGGTTGGCCAGGCCAAACGCCGGCAGCGGCAGCAGGCTGAGCACGGCGACGAACAGGTACAGCACCACGCTGACCACGGACTGGGCCAACAAATACCCGCTCACCTCGCTGCCCGTGGCCCACACAATCGTCACCACACGCCCCAACATGATCAGCAGAAACGACCGGAACAGCCCCGGACTCTTCATGCCATACGCAATCGCCGCCGCAAACAGGCTGTAGAAGGCGATGAGCCCCACCAGGCCCAGCACCGTCACCACGGTCGACGGGCTGCCCGCCATGCCACCCATCACAGCCCCGGAATGGATGAGGACGAACTCCATCACCAGAATGCTGATCCCGTATTCGACCCAGCGCCCGTTTTCCACCGACTCTGGATCACGCCAGACGCGCCACAACCGGTGGGCCATCAAAAAACACGGTACCGCCGCGGCGATCGCCACCAGCCACTGCCACGATGAGAGCATCACCATCACGCCGCCAACCACTGCCGCAGCTGCTCATACACCACGGGCCGGTCGAGCAGGTCGAGGTGACCTGTGGCATAGACGATGCGCTGCTGGGACGGCGGAAACGGCACGGCCAACGTGGGGTCCTTGTGGAATCCCAGGGCACTGCTCAGCGGTACGAGCCCATCACCCAACAGCTGGGCCTTGAGATCATCAGGTGTGCGGCTGGTGGTGGCACCGATGGTATAACACGACACACCTGGCGGTAGCGCAACCGGCTGCCGGCGGTCACCCGCACGCGCAAAACGGTCGCCGTCGGCCCAGTCTTCGTGCCGCAGGCTGCCATAACGCAAATCGGTGATGCCCGGACTGCGCACCTGGCCCAGGCGGGCCAACGCGGCGCTGTAGGGGCTGGCACCCAGGAGGATGTTTACCCAGTTGCCGCCGCGTTCCAGCGGTGCGCCGTGGTGCGGCGTACCCAGGAAGACGATCTTGCGTAGGGCGCGCAGCCAGGCGTGGCCGGCCTGCGCGCCGTAATGACACGCGCTGCGTGCCATCAGCCCGCCCATGCTGTGCCCGACAATCACAAGCTCCTCGGTCGGCACCGGCCAGCTCGCCACCAGCTCCTCGATCAGGCCGGCCAGCGCCTCGCCGTTGGTCGAGATGTGGAGCCCGCTGTTGTAATGGACGTAGACCGGTGTATAACCGAGATCGCCCGCCAGCGCTGCACCGTGGTCGTGCCCCTTGCGCTGCCACTGCCGGTCGTGCATGCCCAGGCCATGCACCAGCAGGAGGATCTTGCCGCGCGCTGCGGGCAGCGATGCCCGCGCCGGCCCAGTCAACGCCTGGCCGTCGTGACGCAGCTGCATACGAATCGCCAGCGGATTGTCACTGGCCGCCAGGTGGTGACCGACGACACCGTTGAGCGCAGCCAACACGGCCTCGCGTGCGGGCGACGACAGCTGCTCACTCTCCTGAGGTAGAAGCTGCGCCAGCGTTACGTCGATCCCACTGCCAACGACGCGCGTCACCCCACGGACACTATCGTATACGAACCCGGTGATGCCCGGCGCTCGTTCGTGCGTGGGCGCGTCGAACGGGAACGGTGTGCGCATGATGTTGTGGTGCATCACTTCTACCATGTTGGTGATGCCGACCGTTGCGTCGACTACCAACCGGCTGAAGCCACGAACATCTGCTGGATGAAAACGAAATCCGTTTGTCAATTTGTTGTGTACTCGCGCCAGATGATTTCGATGGACCTATCGTCCCACGATCTCGTTCAAACCGTCGATACGTCACCCCTCAGTATTCGGGCCATTGCAGGATGTCCTGGTCGATGCCTTCTTCTGCCAGGGAACGCTCTTCAGACGCATTCAACCTGGCGCATTTGCGCGCAAGCCGCCGGCGCTGCCGGCGTGCCAGTTTGTCGGTTACCGCCTCGTGGATTGCCCGAATGCGATTCGGGAAAGTATGATGCCAAATCATACTTCAGCATTTCGCTTCCGGCAAAAAACCTCGAATATCAACCCCCAACCCCAGACTCCCTGGCGGTTACTATTTTGCCGATCAGCGCGTCAGCCACGGCAGGTGGACGGGATGACAGGCGGCGCTGCCGGCGAACACGGCGGTTGAGGCGGTCATCAGCTGGCCCTGGTGGTCGATGGGGCGGATGCGGAAGAAACAGTGATCATCGAGCAGATCGGTGATGTCGATGCGTGTCTCGAAGCCGGTTTTGAGCCGCGTACCGACCCAACGCCACGCCTCCACCGGCCGGCTGCCGCCGTAGACGGCATACGCCTCCACCTCCGTGGCCCCGTTCCAGCTAACGTGCAGGTAGGTTCGGCCAGCAGCCGCCGTTGTTGCCAGGGTCGGCGGCCAGGTGGGCCGGCCCACCCACGGGAAGCGGTAGGCGCGGTAACTCTGGTGCACCAGGTCCATCGTCAGCTCGAACGCCTTCTGGCCATCCGGCGTCACCTCGGTCAGCGTCGGCACCGTCGTGCCCCAACCGATCATGGTGTTGCCGTTGGGCAGGCGCTGCGCATTGCCCATGCCCCAGCCAAAGGTGTCGGGGGTGTTGCGGTACTCCCACACGAGGGTGGCGGTCTTGTTTTCCTGGTCCAGCACGTACTCCAGGGCGCGTGAATATTCGGGCACGAAGTCGTTTCCGTTGTCGTACAGGGTGTAGTGGCCATCGGCCTGCAGGCGGATGTCGTGCTGGTGCGAGAAGTGGCGATCGTCGTTGATAAAGGTGAACTGGTTGCCCTTGCCACCCCAACGCCAGATGACGTCGGCGGTCTGGCGGTCGATTTTCGTGACTTCGTCGGTGTGCCGGCTGGAGATCAGGATGTTGCCGTCGAAGTCGCTGGTGACCGTGTTACCGTGCATGTAGTCGATGACCGGCGTGGTCAGGCTGACGGTGGTGTCGGTGATGGGGATGTGGTCCCAACTGCGCCACTCGAAGACGATGTTGCGGCTGGGGTCGAGCTCCTGCACGACCAGCCCGTACACGGTCGCCGTCGGATAACCGCCCGGCGCGATGGCGCTCATGTCGATGATGCGCGGGTCGTAACTCAAATAGCGCTGGTTGCCGTTGGGCAGCAGCTCGATGTCGTGGTGGTCGGTGTAGTGCCATTTGGCGTGGTAGAACCCGATCGTGGCGTAGGTGTCGTCGAGCACACGGAACCAACCCGTGCTGCGATCGTAGTAGGTCAGCAGGCCGTTGGGGTGCTTGCGGAAGTCGGTGGCGGCCTGGTTGGGCGGCCGTTTGTCGTAAAACACCGGCTCACCCTGGTTGTCCAGGATCATGGCGTACGGCGCGGCGGTGGGTAGGCCCGGGCCGGTGAAATTGGTGACGAAGATGTATCCAGCGGCCGTGTTGGAAGCCGGCACCGTCACCGTGATAACCGGAAAATCGGCCGGCAGGGTGACGTAGCCCGAGAAGCGACCGCCCGGCCGGATCGGTTCGGCGACGGGCAGAGCGGTTCCCGGCAATGCCGGCGCAAGATCATCCAGTGGGCGCGTGACCGAGGGCAGCGGGTGGGCATCGACCGTGAAGTGCCACGTCGTTCCGGCGACGGCTTCGCCGGCCA
>CAZXQZ010000063.1:3228-20823 GCA_964642445.1 uncultured Anaerolineae bacterium | reverse complement strand
AAGGCCGCGGCGTCCTGCCACTGTTTCATGGCCGATGTGACCAGGGGAGCCACCTGTTTGCGCAACCAGGTCCGGGCGGTTCTCGGCCGGGCCCGATCGAACCTGAGAAACAGGTGGTAGCTGTGGTGGCGGCCATGGCTGTTGAGGATGTTGCCCTGGGTGTCGGCCATCATGGCTGCGACCGCGGCGGCATTCGTGGGATCCAAAGGATCGTTGGGATCGATGGCGGTTTGCATCAGATAAAGCGGCCTGATTGTGCGGGCTGCCCCAGCCGCGGGCGTTTGCGTAGGATTGCTGCTCATGTCATCTCCTCACAGGTAACACGTGCCGTCTGGTGCGGCTCACGCAGGGTTGCGCCGGGAGAGTGCCAGTACCGCATCGATCTCCTGGCGCACGGTCTGGATCGCCTCGCGCGCCACGGTGTAGGCGTCTGGGCGACTGTCGTCGATGTGATCTTCGCCGGGGATTTGGAACTTACGGCGTGTGAGCCGCAGCGAGTTCAGGAAGACCGGAATCGCATTGAAGACCTCGACCAACAAGGGACCACTGTAATTTCCCACAATCGGTGTGAGAAACTGCTTCCAGGGGATCCAACTGTCCTTCACCGCGCCACGATCGGGCGCCGAGATGTGCACGTAGTTGAGGCGGCCGGCCGTGACCAGGTTGTCGATCCCTTGGCTGAACTCGGTGGGGCCGTCGCTGCCCAGTACGACGTGGGCGATATCGACACAGGCGCCGACCTGGGGGCTGGCAACGCCTTCGAGAAAGCGCGTCACATCCTGCACCAGGTTGGGGCCGGCGGTCTCCCAGTGGTCGACCGGTTCGATCGCCAGGCTGACGCCCTGTCGGGCTGCGTAGTCGCCAAGCTCCTGGATGATCGGCTGCGCGTTGCGGTAACGCGTGGCGAGCCAGTCCTGCAGGGCGTCACTCCAGATCGGCTGGCCAAAGTCAGTCGTTGGAAAGACGCCGTAGGGAACGACGATGGGGCCGGCCATGATGGTAGCGCGCAGCGCTTTGGTGATGTCCACGCGCGACTTCAGATAGGCCAGGCCCAGCTCACGCTGGTCGCGATACATCGACGACGGGTCGTACGTACGGGTGGCGCCCACGTTGGTGGTGAAGCCGACGTCGTGCAGCCCGGCCTTGTCCAGCGCGTCGCGCAGCCGTTGATAACTGCGCAGCTCGGCCGCCGGGTTCAGGCTGGTTGCGGGCGGTGCAATCGGCAGGTCGAAACCGGCATAACCCATCGCATGCACCGCGCGGATGTGTTCCACGATCCGGCTCGTGTAGCTGCGGCCGGTTGGCAGCAGATTGGCGGTGAACATGAAGAAGCTGAAGTAGATGTCTGGCTGGTCAGTTCGCGTCATGTTACCACCCCAACGTCGCGCGCAGATACTGGCGTGCCATTTTGGCGTATTGCAGCGGGTTGGCTTTGGCCGGATCTTGTTCGGCTTCGACCACCAGCCAGCCTTCGAAGTGTGCGTCGGCCAGCGCCTCGAAGATGGGAACGAAGTCGATGTCGCCATCGGGGTCGCCCGGCACGGTGAAGACGCCGGCCTCGACCGCGTCCTTGAAGGACAGTTTGTTGCGGTGGGCGCGCTTGACGATGTTGGCGCGCACGTTCTTGAGGTGAATGTGTTTGATGCGGCTGCCGTACTTGCGGGTCACCTCGAGCGGGTCGGCGCCGGCAAAGGCCAGGTGACCGGTGTCGAGCAGGAGGTGGACGCGGTCAGGATCGGTGTTTTCCATCAGGCGGTCGATGTCGGACTGGATCATGACACCGGTGCCCATGTGGGGGTGGTAACACAGGTGCATGCCATTGTCATTGGCGATCTGGCCCAGCTCTTCGAGACCCGCGAACAGGGCGGCCCACTGGCTGCTGTCGAAGATCGGGCGGTTGGCGAACAGCGCAACCGGCAGCGGGTTGACGGCCTGGCCGAACTCGGCGATGACCATGTCCGTGCCGCCCATCGCCTTGATGAATGCCATCTGCTGGTGGAACGACTCGAGTGTCTGTTTGTGCATGGCGGGGATGGTGAAATACGTGCTGACCCAGGGCTCCGACACGCGCAAGCCGCGCAGTTCCAGCGCGGCCCCAAGCACTGCCGTATTCGTCGGGTACTTGTGACCGACACTGCAGCCCTGGAAGCCGGCCAGCGCCATCTCGCTGATGCACTGCTCGAACGGGATGCCGATGTCGATCAAGGGAAAATCGTCGTTCCACCAAAGGGTCGGCGTAATGCCGAGCATGACTTTTTGTGGGTCGAGGAAGCGGTAAGATGTGCTCATCAGGTGACCTCTCCAGGTGTGATGTTTGCTGCACGTGCGGTCATGGGATATCCGGAATGACGGGCGCGTTGGCCCAGGAGCCGTAACCAGGCGCCTTGGCGCCCGGCGGATGCGAGCCAATGGCTGGCCAGAGCAAACCCTCGACGTAGGCAGCCGGCGAGACCACGAACGTGACGTCCTTCTCGCGCGCGCCAAAGGACTGCGACCAGCCGTAAGGCAACTGGTACCAGGTGCCGATGTACCAGAGTTTGATGATGTTGCGCGCAATCGGGCCGAGCTTCTCGTCGCCGAAGATTGCGCGGCGCAGGTTCTCCTCGGAGGCGGCGCCTGACTCGCGAACGCGGTCCCAGGCGCGCAGCAGCTCATGAACGGTCGACTCACCGACCACGTCAATCACTGCGGCGAGGTAGTCGTCCGCCATGCCCGTTCCCAGCAGTTCGAAGGTCGTGAATGCCGTGATTTCGGCGGAGAATGCCAGGAACTTATCCTTCATGGGGGCACCTCTCCGCAAATTCTGCAACCTCGAACGTAGGCGCCGCATTCACGCCCTCCATGCCAGGAATCGGGTTGCGGATTAGTTGGGTGATCTGATCGCGCAGGTGGAACATCTGCGGCACCGCATCGAGCAGCAGCTGTGGCTGGCCGTTGTAGGCCCTTGTCAGCAGCGCGAGGAACTGGGCGTAGGATCGATTGAAGCCGACCGCCGCGGTGTACAGTTCGCCTTTGCCGTAAGCCTTTTTGCGGGGATTCTGCATGACCGGATAGGTGGCGTCCCAGTCGACCGTCAACGCCGGGCCACTGGGTTTGTGCGGCTCGTCGCCGGGCTGATAATACCTGCCTCGGATCAACTGATCGTACCGGTAGTAGTGCGCCAGTTCACCTTCATCGTCGTAGATGTTGCGCACGTGGCCTTCGCCCTGTTCGCTAATCAGCTCGATGGCCGCATTGGCCGCAGCCAGATTGTACACCGGGATGAGCTCGCCGCCGCCGGAATAGTAGTATTCGGAGGTGGCCTGTTTTGCGGGATCACCGGTAAACACATTCTCTTCGCCGTGGATACTGACCAGTTCATTGATGCCGCGCGCAATTTCTTCGTAGAAGTCGCCGATACTGTAAAAATGGAGGCGCAAATGATGAAGCCGCTGAGGAACCGAGGACTGCGGATCGCCGGACCGCGCACGCCGCCGGGCAGCCTCGTCGGGCGCTTTGCTGGGTCGCTCGATCTTCAGGAAGGTTCTGACCGCTTCTTTCGAGAAGCGCCGCAGATGAACTTTGAAGTCCTTTTCGCCGTCGGGTAAGGCCGTGGGGTATTGCGGCACGAAGTCTTTGGCGGTGAGGCAGGGTGCGCCACCCACTGCGTTCAAAATGTTGGCCGCCAGGGTGAGATGCAGCATCTCCTCGACCACCACGGTACGCAGGACGTGAACCGCGTCCGGATTGGTGCCAGGATGGATGGAGTAGAGCGCCAGTAAATAGGGCGGAATCGTCGCATGTTCGAGCTGCATTGCGACGTGGAGGTAGTGGTGAAGGTCCTCGATCGTGCTGATTTTGGTCAACGTCATGTTGGTTTACTCCTTGCAGTGTGCGGGCGAAATCGGGCCAGGAGTTTATCCGAAAACCTACGAACGCCCCATTTTTAGGAAAATTTGGGTTCTCGGATAGACTCTAATGCAGCGCTCTGAGAATCGCCTCCGCGGTGCGGAAGCACAGGGCCGCAATGGTGAGCGTCACATTGGCCGTGCCGATCGAAGGCATACTGCCACCGCCGACCAGGTACAGGTTTGGGTAATCCCACGCGCGCTGGTCGTCGTCGACCACCGAGTTGTGCTTGTTGGTGCCCATAATGTGCGTGCCCGCCAGGTGATTGCCACCGCGGATCGCGTACCCCTGGCCTTCGTACGTGACGTAACCGTAGTCGGCGGGGTCGTAGGCGGTGTAATCGGCGGCGCCGAGGCGTTGGAAGACCAGCTGGGCGAAGCGGCGGGCGTAGGCGACGCCGCGCATCGTGTATTCGGGAATGTTGTAGGAGATGACGGGGCGCATGTTGCCAAGCTGATCTTTGTACGCCGGATCGACACTCACCCGGTTGCTCGGCTCCGGCAGTACCTCGATCATGAAGGCCAGCAGGAGCTGGCGGGTGATGCGATCGACGAGATCGCGGCGCAGGGTGCGGCCAAATTTGTTCTGCGCATCGACCAGCAGTTCGAGGTCGCTGCCGGGTGAACCGGTGGCCCAGCCCCAGCCGTCGTTGTGGATGTCGACGGCAAACGCCGCCTGCTGGCTGCGGAAGCGGCCGCCGCGCAGCTCGACGATGCCACCCGTGCAGTTGGTGCCGCGCGTCGTGCCGCAGACCTCCGGCATGAGCGCCCACGAAAGCAGATAGGCGTGATCCATCAGGTTGCGGCCTACGAGACCGCTGGTACTCGACAATCCAGAAGCGAGCATCAGGCGCGGGTTTTCGATGGCATTAGCGGCGAGTACGAAGACCGCACCACGCACCGACGACGTGGTGTACCCGGGCGCCATCGGATCGTGGTACGTCTTGACCTCGATGTGCGTGACGCGCCCGTTCTCCGGATCGATATGAATTTTCGAGGCGACCGACTGCGTCAGCAGGTCGACCCGGCCGGTCTGCAGGGCCTTGGCCAGCGTCTTGCCGGCGTGGTACTTGGCCTGCACCGGGCAGATCGGTACGCAGTTGTTGTTGCCCTGGCAGCGTCCACCCTCTTCGACCTGGTTTGTGCTGATGGCGCCCACCGGGACGAAGCCTTTGCCGCCATCGTACTGCGGATTCGGAATGCCGTTGCGGCCCTGCGCAAAGGGGCGCACTTTGAGCTCGAAGGTCTCTTCGCCGAGTTTGACGGTCGTGCCCCGAATGCCTTTGTCGACCCTCTGGTCGAGGTACGACAGGGGCAGGCCGCGCATCGGGTAAACGTAATCTGCCGGATAGGTGATGCCCAGGTAGGCCTGGTCCTCGGTATCGGCCGAGACGCCAATCTCACGTTCGGCGGCACGGTAATACGGTTCGAGGTCGTCGTAGTTGAGCGGCCAGTCTGCGCCCAGTCCCAAGGTCTTGCGCATCTTGAAGTCCTCGGGCAGCATGCGTGGGGTTTTGGCTTCCCAGTGCATGGTCGTGCCGCCGAGGACCCGGGTGTAGGTGGTGTCACTGCCGAAGGGCCCGGTCTGCACCAGGTAGCCAGACGATTCGGGCTGGCCGGGTGTGATCTTGCGGGCGTCGCTGCTGCGCGGCATCGGCGCATTGGCATTGAGTGGATAGGGTGCCTGGTTGTCCTTCGACGCGGCGCCGTAGAAGCGGGTCAGGTAGTCCTCGTAGCCGCTCAGGGTTATGTCTTCGCCCGGACCGGCTTCGATAATCAGAACGCGCTTGTTTTTTTGGCTCAGTGTTTGGGCAAGGATGGCGCCAGCGATACCGCCGCCGACGATCACGACGTCGTACATCTCGCGGCTGGCCTTCTCGCTGGTCGTGCGCTGTGCGGCTCCTGCGGGAAATTTCATGGTCGTAACTCTCCTGAACCTGCTGTGCGTGGTATGTGCCACATTGCGGTCACGCCCGCAACCGGGCGATCAGATGCTCGGCGGTGCGGATGGTCAGCGCGGCCAACGTCAATGTCGGATTCGAGGTGCCCATGGTCGGGAAACTGCCGGAACCGACCAGGTAAAGGTTGTGATGGTCCCAGGCACGTTGATAGCTGTCTACGACCGAATCGTGCCGACTGGTGCCCATGGCGTGGGTACCCGCAAAATGCCCCATGCCGTGGTACGCGAAGACTTCATCGCCCCAGGTGACGGTGGGGAACCAGCTGCCCTCGTTTGGATTGGTGAAGTCGGCGATGCCGGCGCGCTGGAAGACCTGCTTGTAGACCTGGTTGGCCGCGGCCATGCCCGCTTTGGTGTAGTCGTCGATGCGGTAGCTGATGACCGGGCGGGGAAGGCCGAGCGGATCGGGATGGCCGGCATCGATCGTCACGCGGTTGGCAGGGTCAGGCAGTTGCTCGACGGCAAGGGAGAAGCGCACCTGGCGCGTAAGCGAGGCGGCGAGCTGTTGGCGCAGCTGGCGTCCGTAGAGCGCCTGCTTGATGACGGCAGCGGCGACCGTGGTATCGGGCGCGCCGGCAGGGGCCCGCCAGCCGTCGTTGCCGATGTCGAAACGGAAGGCGGCGTGCCGCGCACGGAACGGGCCGGCTCGCAGATCCTCCAACCCGGCGGTGGACAACGGGCCACGAAACGCGCCGACCGGTTCGGGTGCCAGACCCCAGGCGTAAAGCGCCGGGTGGTCCATCAGCGTCTTACCGACCCGGTCCTGCGGGCCGGTCAGCCCGGAGATCAGCATCAGCTTGGCGTTTTCCACGGCGTGTGCAGCCAACACGTAGGCTCGGGCGCTTGCCGTGTGAATGGAAAAGCCATGGGCATCGTAGCGCAGGTAGGTCAGGCTCTGGACCTCACCGCTGACCGGATCGACGTTGACCCTGGACACGACGGCTTGCGAGAGCACTTTCAGTCGTGCGGGGTCGGCCTGGGCCAGCGTCTTGCCCGCGTTATACTTGGCCTGGATCGGGCAGATCGGCGTGCAGGAGGTATTGCCGGCGCAGCGTTCACCGACGTAGATTTCAACCGAGCCGTCGGCGCGTGTGTCGATGGCGCCGATCGGCCTGTAGCCGGCCCGTGGGATGGAATTGCGGGCAGCCGGGTAGGTGCGGATCTTCAGCGCCACCGGGCCGTCGCCGAGATCGACTTGCATGCCGTCCACGGCCGCCGCCAGCTTGCGATCCGAATAACTGGGCGGCACGCGCTGCATGGGGTAGTCGTAACCGTCGGTGAAAGTGAGCCCGTGGTAGTTCTGCTCGGCCACGTCGGCGGAGACGCCCAGCTCGCGCTCGGCTTGGCAGTAGTACGGTTCGAGATCGTCATAACGCAGCGGCCAGTCGCGGCCCACGTTGTACAACGCATGCAGCTGAAAATCTTCAGGCAGCATACGCAGCGACACACCCAGCCAGTGCAGCGTCGAGCCACCGCGGGTGCGGGTGTAGGTGCTGCCGTAACGATCGGGCCCGTTCTGGATGAAGTAACCGTTGCCCAGCTTGAGGTCGGCCGTGTCGGGCTGTGGGGCATGGGCATCGGGCGGCCAGGCCGATTCGGGTCCCTTGGCGGAGGCGGCGAGGAAATGCCGCACGTGTTCCTGGTAACCCTCGAAGCTCGTGGCCGATGCGGGCCCGGCTTCGAGCAGTAGAACCTTCAGCCCGGCGCGGGTCAGATACTTGGCCATCAAGGCGCCGGCGACGCCCGCGCCGGCGATCACCACGTCGAAGTGCTCGCGCGTATTCATAGGCTGCTCCCGTCCGGCGGCATCGACCACGCCGCAAACCCCTGCTGCCCGCTGCCCGGCGGATGTGCCCCGGCGACGACCCACTGCAGACCGGCCTGATAGGCTTCGGCCGATATCACCCGTTTCATGTCGAGCGGTGACACGCCGTAGGCGCTGCGCCATGCGTCAGGGAGCGCCGTCCAGGTGCCGCAGTACCAGAGCACAATCAGATTCTGGGCCACCGGGCCGAGCTTGGGGTCGCCCAGGATCTGGCGGACCACCGTGTCTTCGTCAGCGCCGGCGGACAGCGTGTCCCAGGCGGTCAGCAGCTCGTCGCAGACGCCCGCCGGCAGCGTGGCCTCCAGCGCACCCAAATAATCGCTCGCCATGCCGGTACCGCGCAGCTCGATCTGGCTGAAGCCGGTCAGCGCGACCGACAAGTTCAGAAAGCTTACAAACCGCTCCATTGTCCTATCCCTTCACCTTGTCCGGATCTGGCGCGGACCGCTGACAGGAATGCTGCATAGCTCCAGGTCAGGTTCGTGACGCTCTTTTGGAAGCCGGTCACCCCGTCGAATTGCTCGCTGAGTTCGAGATGGTCACTGTGGTAGATCACAGCGTGCAGAATCGCGTCGCCAGCGTTGCGCAGGGCGGTGACGGCATCGGCTGGCGCGGTGTTGGGGTCGATGCCGATCTGGCTGAAGAACGGCTCCGACAACGAGTCGAGCGGCACCTGCTGGCTGTTGGCAATCTCATTGGCCACCCGGTAGTACAGCTCTGCCAGGTTGCAGCTGCAGAGTGCCCAGGGGTGTTGGCCGAGACTGCTTTCGGCCACGTCACCGTCGTAGGTGTCGCCAGGGTACCGGCCCAACAGTGGTCCGAGACCACGCGCACGGTCGGCGCGATTGATGGGGTACTGCATGGGCGATCCGTCGTCGGCCCATTGGCTGCGCAGATGGGCCGCGGTTGCCAGCAGCTTCGTGTCGGTGCAGGGGATGGCGCCGTAGAGGCTTGCACAGATGATGTCGATGTTGGGGTCGTAGCCGCCGTCCGGCGGGGGGAGGACCGAGCGGTAGATGGTGCCGTCCCAGTGTTCCGCCAGCGCCCCCTGGAGCCATACGATCGCGTCGTCGACACCATCCGGAATGGCGATGCCGGCCGTATTGGCCTTGATGGCCTGAAAACAGCGCAGATAGGCGGCGCGCGCAAAAAACGAATGACCCAGGTGCTCCTCCCACAGGTTGGTCGTGGGTTCCTGGTAGACACCCAGGAGATAGTCGAGGTTTTTGGCCATCACATCCCTGGCAATGGCCTGCGTGGGGGCGTCGAGCTGGTCGAAAGCGGTGAGCATGGCCACAGTCTGGAGTGCTGGCCCGTCGTTCTGCTCGCTCCAGGGACGGGACCGGCCGTCGATCGTAAAGCAGGCGTGGCCCATGGTCGGAGTGGCATTGTCCTGGCAGGTTTGTGCAAAGGTGACGTAATCGATCAGGGCCTGGGCGCCTGGCCCGCCAGCCGTCGGGAAGGGGGCTGCGGCGATTTCGAGTGCGGTCAGCGCTGCGTCGCGTGTCCAGTTGTAGACGTAGTCCTGATCGATGCCGGGGGTGCTGGCCGGAAAGGAGGGCGCGGCCACGACGCAGCCAGGCCGTGAGAATACCTGCGGGTTCGTTGGATCACTAAAGCGGTAGCCGTCGCTGGCGACATTACGCATCATGAGCATGAACATGTACCATGCAGCGGCCTGCAGATCCGCGGGCACGAGTGTTACATGCAAAAGTTCTTTCGCCGGGACTGCTGAGGGAGCCGCTGGCGCCGCTTTTGCACTGGCGCGGGCGAATCTCGTGGTCGTCATGGCAACACCTGGCCTTTCCTACATATGATATTTAACTGCTGCGGATAGTTTACTCTGGTGGTGTGAAAGACAGTGGACGCCGCGAATCAACGCACCCAGGCCATTTCATTGACCACGGTCCCGTTCGGACCTTCGACCGGCGGTGTGCGCAGGACGAGCTCGTGACCGTCGTACGCAAAGGGGCGGGTTTGCACGGTGCCAGACCAGTTTGGGAAGAGACTGGCTGCGATGTGGTGGGTGACTTTGTCGTCGTCCACCTCCCAGGTGCCAAAATAGGCCAGGCACGTGGAGTACGCTGCCGCCCGCTGCTCTGTGGTACCACGCAGGGGGTCGTTGGTGGGAATGTGGGGGCGCTGGCCGGCGGTCATCTGCACCGCCATGGCGCCATCTTCGGCGTAAATGAGAATCCCCGTTGCATCGTCACCAAAGGGATAGGTGATCCTGTCGCCTTCGAGTCGGCGCCAGCTGCGCAATTTCCAGGATCCTGTGATGTTGAAGGCCATCGGTTCCTCCTGCTTTGTTCAGTGGGTCACGTGTGACCGGGCTTCGATGTTCGATGAATGCTGCACGTGGCCGGTTTCCAAGACAGGCCTGGGTCGCAAAAAGACAAGACAGAGAAACACCGGGGTGAGGCAATTCGAGTGGTAAGTTTCCGATCAACAGTGACCGGGCGGGAGGGCCCATCAGTCGGGTGGGTATTCTATATTACTATCGGACGGCTGTCAAACTACAGTGATGCTCCGGCGCAGCACTTCAAAATGTAACCAATCCTGCTGAGTACGCAAGACAAACAGCGCGCAGCGTTATTTTGCACGCTGTTGTCAAGCCGTGATCCGTCGATGGATGAGAAGAGACGGTCAATCTTTTTTCAGGAACACCAGTAAATCGTAGACCAGGAACGCCGGCCACACAAAGCCTTTCAGGATGGCCAGGGCACGCGCCTGGGTGGTCGTGGCGCGTTTGAAATAAAAGACCCACGCGCCGATCATGCCGATGCCGTAGACGGCATCCATGCCACCCCCGCCCGCACGGATCACGGTGGGTTTCTGTGATTGTTGTTACGATCCTTGCTGCGACGCCGGCTGGCGAAACGGCGAATCCACCTCGGCGAAAAAGTCCTCGTAGTCCTTGATCGGGTTGGCCGCGCGCCATTCGGCGGCGGCGTTCTCGGCTTCGTCGATCTCGGCCTGGGTCAACTGATCGGCAAAGGACTCGCGTTGCCTGGCGATGTCAGGCTCCGTGTCCTCCAGGAGCGCGTAGAGGAAAAACGCGGTCGCGTAGTCCTGCTCGATGAACGCACCATGGATGATGGCGTCGCGGTGACCCTGGCGAATGGCGTCTTCCAGGCAGGCGGTGGCCTCCTCCAGGTAGGCGGCATGGCCCACGTCGGCCTGGGCGCGGGCAAATTCGTAGAAATCGACCTGGGCGTTGGCGTACCCGGCGGTGCAGGCTCGCCGATACCAGTACACCGCCTGCTCCAGGTTGCCGTACTGCACCCCCAGCGCCTCGGTCGGTCGGTACAGGTTGGCAAGCTGGCGCATAGCCTCCACGTCCCCTGCCTCGGCCGCGGTGATGAGTTCGGCGCTGGGCGGTTCGCCGAGTGTCTCCTGGCTGCCGATGGGCGAGCGCGCCAACTCCACGTCGGCCATGAAGAGCGTCCCGCTGTCCGTCTGATCGAAGACGAGGGCTACCTCGGCGATGCTGGCCAGGTTCACCCCTTCGAAGCTGCTGAGCGGGATGCGCACCGGCAGCAGCGGCGCACGGCCCGTGAAGAGCGGCGTTTCGAGGAACGGCTCCCCTGGTTCGCCCTCTGGAAAACGCAGCGCCGGTTCGTCGGCGCGCACCGGCACCACGGCGCTGCGGCCCTGGCGGTCGGTCAGCCGTACCGAAAAGGTCTGGGGTGCGCCGGCCGTGTTGCGGGGCGACAGCGGGTCGACGGCGGCGCGTAGGCTCACCGCATCGAACAGCAGCAGGTTGTCCAGACCCGGCGGCAGCGCAAAGCGCAGCACACCACCGGGCGCATCCCAGCTCACGACCGCGTGGGCGGGCTGGCCAGGGACGACGACGTGCGAGCGGCGGCAGGCCACAAGCTCCGGCGCTGTGATAGGCGTATAGCTGCCAGGGGGACAGAAGTCGGCCGTCACGCCTTCGACGATCACGGCGCTCCCGAACGGGCTGGTCGCAAAATCGTCGACGCCGGTTGGCGTCAGCAACGGGAGCCGGAGGCGCGAAGTGGGGAGCAGCATCGCCTGCGCGGCCTGGCCATAGAGTCGATCGACTGCCGGGGCGCGCACGTCGATGCCCAGGCGTCCCATGGCCGCACGAATCTGCGCCGGATCGCGGCTGAAGATCGTGGTGAGGAAATCGGCTGCGTACGTGACCAGGAAGGCGCGCTGCGCCTCGGGCGCCAGCAGCGGGTCACAATCGGTCCGGCCATTCAGCCCGAACGGGTCACCCGGCAGGATGTCGTTGAAATGGTTGTGATTGGCGCGTTCCAGCCAGGCGGACGTGGCCCAGTCGTGCGTCGTTTCCAGCCGCGTCGCTTCGTAGAACACCTGCCCTTCCTGGTTCACAACGTCGGCGTCACAGGCGGGCAGCAGGGTTGCCAGCGGTGACGGCACACCGCCGGCCGGGTCGGCGAAGCCTGGCGACGGCGCGATCAGCAGCAGGCCATCCACCGGGCCGTAGGTGACCTGGCCGCGCTCGGCTTCGGCGGCCAGGTCACGCGCCAGGGTGATAGCAACGTCACCCCCGCGCGAGTGGCCCAGGACCGCCAGCCGGCCAAGATCGGCGCGACCGGCTAGATCGAGGCCGAAGTCATGGGTGCCGCCCGCCGATGCTTCCGCCAGCGCGCCCAGGTGCAGATCGACGAGCTGCCGCAGACGCTCGCCGGGGATTGGCTCACCGAAGCCGAAGGTGTTCTCGGCGTTGATGTTGATCGACAGCGCCACATAGCCCTGCGCCGCCAATGCGCGCGCCAGGTAGCCAAAGCCGCGGTAGTTGGGCTGTTCCACGGCGGGGTCGCACGGCCAACGGTCGATGCCGTGCTCGACCTCTGGACAGCCTGGATGTGTGCCGTGCAGGATGAGGACGACCGGGTATGGGCCGCCCTCCGGTGGCGCAGCGATGACGCCGTTCAGCCGCACCGGCATGTTGCGGAAACGGCTGTCCTGGGGAAAGCGCGCCTGCACGAGGGTTGCCTCACCCAGGTCGTATTCGACGACCGGTGGGAGGGTAGGAAGCCCGGCTTCCAGATCCTGTGCGGCGGGCGTGACGGGTGGCACCGGCGTGACCGGTACACAGGCCGCCAGGGAAGCAATCAGAGCCACTGCCAGTGCCAAAGGGGCCAGGGCTTTGTGTGCGAAGCGATAGCTAGTCATGCAGATATTGTACCAGACATCTCAGCATCTCGTAATTCGATGGTAGTTATCCGTTCTCGCCAGGCTGAACCTGGTGCGGGACAGCTCCATTTGAGGGGTCCAAGGTGATGACGACGGCGCCGCGTCTGCTCCCTGATTCGGCATAGCGGTGGGCCTCGGGCGCCTGGTCCAGCGGAAAGCCGCGGTCGACCACCGTCCTGAACTGCCCGGCCTCGGCCAATTCTTTGACGAAAACCAGGCTACCGGCGCTCTCGCTGGCCATGGCGCAGATGACTTTCTGGCCGCCCGCGATCTTCGTCCCCAGCATCTGCAGCAGCGCCTTCGTCTTGAAGCTCGCCAGGAGTAAGATGCCATCGGGCGTGAGCGAATTCCGACACTCAGAATACGTACGCTTGCCCAGGACGTCGAAGATGAGATCGTAGACCTCGCCGTTTTGGGTGAAATCTTCCTGGGTATAGTCGATGACGTGATCGGCCCCCAGGGCTCTCACGTAAGCGACGCGTGCCGTGCCGCAGACACCGGTGACTTCGGCACCGAAGTGCTTTGCCAGCTGCACGGCAGCCGAGCCGATGCTACCCGACGCACCGTTGATCAGCACCTTGTGGCCGGGCTGGATGTGGCCGCGGCGCAGCAGACTGGTTGCCATGACCGCGCCATAAGGCACGGCTGCCGCTTCGGCATAGCTCATGGTGGCCGGCTTGATGGCCAGCAGTCCACTTTCGGGCATGCATACGTACTCGGCATAGGCACCCATGCGCTGGCCGAGATAGCCCATAACCGGGTCACCCGGCTTGAAACGGGTCACCGCGCGGCCAACGGCCACGACCTCACCCGCGAACTCGCTGCCCAGGATGTTGACCCGGGGCTTGCGCACGCCGAAAACCAGGCGCATGGGTAAGAGCAGTGGCAGCGGCATGTTGAACTCACTCGCCGTCACATGCTTGAAGTCGCGCGCCAGCAAATCGCCGTAGGCCACGGACGCGGCATGCACCCTGATCAATACGTCGCCATCCCGGGGGTTGGGGGTGGGCACCTCTGCGAGCTTGAGCACATCGGGCGGACCGAATTCGGTGTAGATGATTGCTTTCATGGTTCGACTCCTGAATTAGCGTGACAGGGCTGCGGTTTCACGTGGGGGTGCGAAGGGCCGAACTTGCCGCGCGGCGGCCGGCCTCAGGCGCAGCAGCACGATGCCCAACCAGGCCGACCATACGATCATGCCCGGTCCGAAGACCATGACCAGGCTGCCGGTCAGCGCCGGCACGATTGTCAGCAAACCCGCGATGCCCAGAACCACGCCGAGGATGTTCAGCGGTCGGTTTAGCTGGTGCGTACGCAGCGCCGCCACACTCAGCAGCAGCACCCACAGGCTGCCCACCAACTCGTTGCCGCTGGTGATGCCAACCTCCACCGACTCCAGCGCCGTCCACGCCGCCACCGCCTGGGCCGGGTCTGCGTTGTACAGCCCGGCGACGACGCCCAGGTTGTGCAGCATGAGGTTGCCGCTGGCGATGATCAGACCCGCCCAGATCAGGCCAAGGGCGGTGGCCACGGACACCAGCGCCGGCGAACCGTCGTGCAGCCGCTCGTACAGCGCCAGCACCATGACCACCAGTGTGATGGCCGATCCCCAATAACTGATCAAATTCCACACGTATACCAGCGTTTGGTTCTCCGCCACGAACGCCAGGTATTGATCCGGCGCGGCGTCCAGCAGGGGAAAGATCAAGGTGAGGCCCAGGACCATCCCCACCACGTACGCCGCGGCGTGCAGCAGTGCCGCGATACCACCCGATTTTTGCAGGCTATTCATGTTCGTGCTCCCTCACTGAATGAGTGTGACTTTGCGTCACCCGATTGACCGCAATCAGCGGTAGACCCAGGTCGCGCACCTTGCGCAGGAGGCCATGCAGCGCAGCCTGATCGATCACCGGTCCGCTGAGCCGCGTCTCGCCGTTATCGTCCAGCGTGATGGTCATGCCCTCGAACCAGGCGGCCCATCGCGCATCCAGGTGACCCTGGAGACGGATTTCGTACGACCCCTGTGCCGTGGAGGATGGTTCACTCATCGTCGCTCTCGCCCAAGTGCGCTGTAAGTTGATTTGGTGCAGGGAAGCTGTTCGATGTTATGTTCCCTGTACCAATACCAGGATACCTGTCGATGGGGTGAGAAGTCATCACATCATGGGGTGATTGAGGTGGTGATTTTGCATTCGTGGCAACTGACCCACTCGCGGGGAAAAATCGCGTATCCCTTACAACCAACCCAGTTCTTCGGCTCGTCGGATGGCCGCCCGGCGGTTGTTGACACCGAGTTTGCCGTAGATGTTTTTGGTGTGCGTGCGCACGGTGTTCAGCGACACGCTGAGCTGGCGGGCGATTTCGGGGCCGCTCAACTCGGTGCCGAGCAGCCGCAGCACGTCGAGTTCGCGCTCGCTCAGGGGCTCGGTCCATTTTGGATTTTGGGTTTTGGGTTTTGGATTGTGGGTGTCTGATTGTGGAAATGCTGCGAGGAGGTGATTTGTGTAAGCGAGCAGGTGCTGGTGGTTGTCGTGGTTGTGCTTGCCAATGTGGGATCGGCTTGCTGCCAGCAGGGTTTGCATCTCGGCGCCTTCGTCGATGAAGAGGCGGACGTAACCTTCCGGTTCGGCCAGGGTCACGGCTTGCGCCAGCAGGGTGGCGGCGCCCGACGTGTTGCCCTGGGCGTGGCGGGCGAGTGCCTGCAGGATGAGAACCTCGATCACGCTGCCGCTGCGACCGCCTGCCTTGGCGGCCTGGTGGAGGCGCGCCAGCAGATGCTGCGCCGCGTGGATCGATCCTTCATCGCGATGATCCTGGTAACGCGCGATGAGCAGGCGTGCCAGCGTGAGGTGCTCGAACTCGCGCCGGTAACTGAGCGTTTCATCGGGCGACAAGCCCCGCGCATAGGCCCAGTCGGTGGCCTGGCGCCAGCGACCCTGCCTGATCCACAGGCGCGCCTTACGGGCGGCGATGGGACGCACGTTGGGCAGTGGCTCGCGAATGAACAGCCGTTCGGCGTCGTCCAGCAGGGCGAGCGCGCCGTCCAGGTCGCCGTGCGCGGCTGTGAGCTGCGCCTGCGCCACAGCCAGCCGATGCGGCCAGCCGGTTAGTTCGGTTTGTTCGCCCACCTTCTGTGCGGTCGCCAGGTGGCCGGCCGCCGCTTCGAGATCGCCCTGTTCGCAGTGCAGCTCGGCCAGGCCGCGGTACAGGTCCGATGTACCGATGGGCAGCGTAGCCTGGTTCTCCGCCAGGTGCAGTGCCTGCCGGTAGGCATCGATCGCCTGGCGCAGCCGGCCCAGCGCCAGCCAGATGTCGGCCAAAATGAAGGTGATGCCGATGGCGGTGGCCATGTCGCCGCCCTGCTGCGCCGCCGCCTGGAACGCCAGCAGCGATCGTTCGGCGGCCGGCAGATCGCCGCTGGCGTATTCGGCCAGGCCGAGGAGTGCGGTGGCCTGCGTGCGCCGGACCACGTCGTCTGCGGCGGCCAGCACCAGCGCCTGCCGGGCGTATTGGATCGTGCCGGGAATGTCACCCATCGCCAGCGCACGGTATGCGCGCGCGCTGGCGATGGCCGCGGGCAGCGCGCGATATTGGGCTTCATCCACCACGACCATCTCCACGGCGGCCTTCGGTGATGGATCGATCCAGCGCTCGGCCGCGCGCAACCACGACTCGCTGGCCTCCAATTCACCGCCGCTCAACAGCGCCCACGCATAACCCAGGCACAGCACCGGATGCACGCGAATCACCGCGTCGGGCAGCTGCTGCGCCCAACGCAGCCAGGCCGCCGATTGATAATTGATGTCCATCGCCATCCAGACACGCTCGATCAGGGTCGCCGCGTGTTCGATATCTTTTGCCATGAGCGCATGCTGGATCGCTTCGGCGGGCAGATCGTTTTCTTCGAACCAAACGCTGGCCCGCCGGTGTAGCTCGGACACCCGATCGCTCTGCTCGTCGATCACGCGCGCACGCAGCACACCGGCGAAGAGGTGGTGATAACGATACCACTGGCGCTGATCGTCGAGCGGTACGACGAAAAGATTACTGCGGTCCAGCGTCTCCAGCAGACGGCGCCCGCCAGCATGCCCGGTGACGGCATCACACAGCGGCCCGCAGAGGCGATCGAGGATGGACGTTTGCAGCAGGAAGTCGCGCACCGCTGCCGGCTGGCGCTGCAGGACCTCTTCCATCAGGTAGTCCAGCACGAAGCGGTGGCTGCCGGTGAAGGATTCGATGAATTCTGCGTTATCGGCGCGGCCTTGCATCGACAGCGCGGCCAGTTGCAGGCCGGCAATCCAGCCTTCGGTGCGCGCTTCCAGCGCCGCGACATCTGCTACTGAAAGCTGGAGACCCATCACCTGGTTGAGAAAGGTGACGGCCTCATCGGGGGTGAAGCGCAGGTCGGCGGCCCGCAGCTCGGTGAGCTGGCCGCGGGCGCGCAGCCGGGCCAGGGGGAGCGGTGGATCCTCGCGGGTGGCGATGACCAACCGGAACTGCGGCGGCAGGTGATCGACGATGAAGGTCAGCGCCTCGTCGACCGGCGGCGACTCGATGACGTGGTAATCGTCCAGCACCAGCACCGCATCACCCAGTGCCGTGAGATCGTTCAGCAGGTTCGTCAGCAACACCTCGGTCGGCGGCGGCTGTGACGACTGCAGCGCCGCCAACGTCGTCTCGCCAACCGTTGGTGCAATGGTCTGCAGGGCTGCGATGACATAGGCCAGAAAACG
>CAZXQZ010000063.1:1856-3128 GCA_964642445.1 uncultured Anaerolineae bacterium | reverse complement strand
ACGACCGTGGCACGCGGCCGTGGAATGAATAGTTTGGTGGCGAGAATGGGCGTCAGCATGCCAACATTATAGAACAGTCGGCGATATTCCGAAAAGTATCACCGCCAGTTCCATGCCGTCCACACCACCATGACGTTGAAGACGAGGCTCACCACTAGCAGGAACTTGTCGTAGGCGCCAGGGTAGCTTGGTAGACCCACCAGGTTGAAGAGAAAGAAGCCTGCAGCCAGAATGATGTTGGCCCAACGGTTGATCGGGTAGGGCAGGATCACCGACAGGACGACCATCAAAATTGGAAGCACCATCAATACCGCAATGCCCAACCACATACCCTGGGTGAACTGCGCCAGGTTCCCTGCCCTGCCTGAGAACGCATCGCCGCTAAAGATCCGCAGCACGTCGCCCAGGAGGTAGGTCAGCATCAGGGCTGCCCACATCACCGAAAGTTTGATCTGTACGTCTGCCATAAACTTGAATCCTTTCAAGAAACGCCTTGCACAATGGCTATGCCAGCGCGACGACCACTTTGCCGCGTGCATGTTCCTCCACCAGATACCGGAACGCGGCGGACGTCTGGTGCATTGGGTACGTCTTGTCGATTACCGGCGTGACCTTGCCGGCTTCGATGAGGTCTTTCAGCAACGTCAGGTTCTGGCTGTTGGGCACAGCCAGATACATGCGCCCGTGCTCGGGCCTGACCAGCGCCAACGCGTATGCCTTGAACACATAGCCCATACCTGCGTGTCCGCTGTTGGGAATGATCTTGCCCTGCGGGGCGAGCGTGCGCCGCAGATCGGAGAACGAACGACTGGCGACATTGTCCAGTATCAGGTCGTAGCGTTGCCCGTTTTGCGTGAAGTCCTCGCGGGTGTAATCGACCACGTGGTCGGCGCCGATCGACCGTACCAGATCCACATTGCGCGTGCTGCACACGCCGGTGACTTCGGCGCCGAGCGCCTTGGCAATTTGCACCGCAAACGTTCCCACGCCGCCGGACGCACCGTTGATCAACACCTTCTGCCCCGGCTGTATCTTTCCCATATCGCACAATCCCATCATGGCGCTCACGGCGGCCGTCGGCACGGCTGCGGCCTGTTCGAACGTGAGATTGGCCGGTTTCGGTGCGAGCTTGTTCTCGGCTATCTGCACAAATTCGGCCAGCGAACCGTGGCATGCGCCGAACACCGCGTCGCCCGGTTTGAAGCGCGTCACCTGGCTGCCGACCGCCTCGACACGCCCGGCCATGTCCCAGCCGGGAATGAAGTCCTTTGG
>CAZXQZ010000063.1:0-1756 GCA_964642445.1 uncultured Anaerolineae bacterium | reverse complement strand
TCGTGCGAACGCGGCCAGAAGTCGATCCACATAACCGGCCAGGTTGTGGCCTGCACGCGGTTGCTGCTTTTGGATCCAATATCTCAACTCTGAAATCAACCGCTGCATTGTTTCGCCTTCAGTCACAAAGGCGCGGACATAGCCCTCCGGTTGGGCGAGAATCAAGGCGCGTTCGAGCGCGGCAAGCGCTGCCGGGGTGTCGCCTTTTGCCTGATGAGCCTGCGCCAGCACGATCAGAAGCTCGATCGTGCTGCCGGCGCGTTGGCCGGCCTCGGCGGCTGCCAGCAGCCGGTCGAGCAGGGTAATCGCCGGCGTGACCTGGTTCCCGGCGATGAGCACCCTTGCCAGGGTGACGTGCTCGAACTCATTCAGGTACGTGAGATCGTCCGTGACGGACAGGCCGCGAGCGCGCGCCCAAGCCTGAGCCTGGGTCAGGTGTCCCTGTGCGAGATACACCTGTGCCTTCAGCGCTGCGACCGGGCGCACATCGGGCACCGGGTTCTTGACGTACACCCGCTGCGCGGCATCGAGCAGTTCGAGCGCCGCGTCATAGTCGCCCTCAGCCTGTTTCACGCGGGCCTGCGCGATGTGCCAGCGGTGCGGCCAATCCACCAGGGTCGTGCGTTGGCCCAGCGCGGCGGCTTGCTGCCAGTGCCGGGCAAAGTCCTCGGGGTTGTCCATTTCATGATGCAGCAGCGCCAGTCCCAGGTGGTGATGCGCCGTGATCGCCTGCGCCTCCGGGCCGGCCTCGGCGGCCAGCTGCAGAGATTGTGCATACGTACGCTGCGCCGCACGCAGTTGGCCCTGCGCCACCTGAATGTCGGCCACGGCGAAAGCGCTGGCGATGGCGAAGACGACGTTGCCGATCTGGCGCATGGCATCTATCCAATCATCCAGCGCACGGAGGGCGGCAGCCAGGTTCCCGCTCGTCCAGTGCGTGAACTGCAGCGTGATGACCGCCTGGGCGCGGCGGTACACATCGTCTTCGGGGATGAGCTGCTGTGCCAGCGTGGCATACCTCAGTGTGTCGGCCACGTGGCCCTGCACCTGGGCATTGTACGCACGGGCCAGCGCGATGCTGCCAGGCAAGGAAACGAACGCCGCCCGGTTTGCGGCACTGGCCAGCGCGCGCTCGGCGTCTTGCAGGTGGTGCTCGCTGGTCTCCGGCTCCCCGGCATCCGAAAAGGCCCAGCCCAGCTGCATGCACAACAAGGGACGCGTGTGAACCACCTCTGCGGGCAGCTGCTTGATCCAGCCCAGCCAGGCCCTGGTTTGGAATGTACCCTCCATGGCTGGCCACGCTTGCTCGGCGATCTCCGCCGCACGCACGACATCGCGAGCTGCGACGGCGTGCCGAAACGCTGCGGCCAGGTCACCATGCGCTTGATACCAATAGCTGGCACGCTGGTGGTAGCTCGCCACGTCCACGGTCGACTGCTGCAGCCGCTGGCGCAGCAGATCCGCAAACAGCCGGTGATAGCGGTACCACTGCCGGTCGTTGTCCAGCGGAACGATGAACAGGTTGGCGCGTTCGAGGGATTCCAGCAGGGCCTGGCCTGAGCCGGGGGGCGTGAGCAGCACCGCCTCGCACAGCGGCCCGCACAGGCGGTCGAGCAGTGACGTGCCCAGCAGGAAGCCCTGGACCTCGGCCGTGTGCCGCTGCAGCACCTCTTCCAGCAGATAGTCCATCATAAAACGATGCGTACCGCTGAACGATGCAATGAAGCTGGCCGGGTCCGGCCGGCCCGACAGCGAT
>CAZXQZ010000062.1:0-20965 GCA_964642445.1 uncultured Anaerolineae bacterium | reverse complement strand
GCCGCCGGGCCAAAGCGCAAGCATGGCTTGCGCACTCCAAATCATCCGTTCAATCCGTTCCTCCAACCCCTGACCCCTAGCCCCCATCCCCTATTCCCCAACCCCTATCCACCTCCCGCTCCCCCACACGCAGCGCACCCCGCAGCGCATCCTGATCCACCGGCAGACTGTACACCCGCACCCCCACGGCGTTGTAAATCCCGTTCGTGATCGCCGGCGTAATCGGGATCGAGCTGATCTCCCCGACCCCCTTGGCGCCAAACGGCCCGTCGGCGGTTTCATCTTCCACGATGAACGTCGTCATACGCGGCGCGTGCTGGATGCCCGGCATCTTGTACTGGCTCAGATGCTCGGTCCACGGGATGCCGTCCTTCACGATGTAGGCCTCGGTCAGGCAGTTGCCCAACCCCATCACGATGCCCCCTTCGATCTGACCGGTCAGCGCGAGTGGGTTGATGGCGCGACCCACGTCGTGCGCACTGACCACCCGCAGCACCTTGACTTCACCGGTGGCCGTATCGACCTCGATCAGGGCCGCGTGCACGGCGTAACTGAAGGCAAAGTGCATGTCACCGCCCGTGCCCAGCGGCTGCGTCGCCGGTGCCCAGTACTCGTACGTCAGCAGCAGCGGTCCACCGTCCTCGCGCAGCCAGCGCACGGCGTCGGCAAAGGGCACACTGCGCGGCGCACCCTCACCGTTTGTGGCCGGCCCTGGCTTGACGTGGAGCAGCCCCTCGGAGAAAAAAATGCGGTCGGGCGGCACCTCCAGCCGCTCGGATGCAGCGGCGGCCAGGCGCTCCCGCATCGCCACGGCCGCCAGGCGGGCGGCATTGCCGGTGACGTAGGTCTGCCGGCTGGCGGTCGTGGGACCCCCGTCGGGTGTCAGATCGGTGTCCGAGAGGTGAACACGTACCTGCGCGTACGGCAGGCCCAATTCCTCCGCTGTAACCTGTGCCAGCACACCGACCAGCCCCTGCCCGATCTCGGCGCTGCTGGTGCGGATTTCGACACAGCCATCGTCGAAGACCTCGATCTCGGCGCCGGCCTTGTCGGGTGCGCCCCCGCCCAGGCCGGTGTTTTTGTAACCGGCGGCCAGTCCCCAGGCACGCTGCCAGCGTGATGCGGCCCCTGGGTCGAAGGGCGTTTCGTCCCCCGGCACCGTCAGTCTGCCTGGCCGGCGAATCTCGTCTGCCACCAGGCGCAGGCACTCGAGCAGACCGACACTCTCGCGCAGCAGCTGCCCCGTCGCGGTGGTTTCCCCCACGCGCAGGGCATTCAACCGGCGCAGCTCGATGGGGTCGATGCCCAGCGCTTCGGCCAGGATGTCCATGTTCGATTCGACGGCAAAGGCCGACTGGGTCACACCAAAACCGCGAAACGCACCGGCGGGCGGGTTGTTGGTGTACATGGCATAACAGTCGATCTTGACGTGGGGGATGGCGTAGGGTCCGGTGGCGTGGGTGGTGGCGCGGGTCATCACCTTTTCGCCCAACGAGGCGTACGCGCCGCTGTCGCCCAGCAGCTCGGCTTCCAGCGCCACCAGGCGGCCGTCGCGCGTGGCCCCGGTCTTGACGCGAATCGTCGTGGCGTGGCGTTTGGGATGGAAACGCAGCGACTCCGCACGATCGTACAGCATCTTGACCGGCCGGCCGGTGGCACGCGCCAGCAGCGCGACGTGAACCTGGCCGGCGATGTCCTCCTTGCCACCAAAACCGCCGCCGATCAACGTGCCGACGATGCGTACCTCATCGGTGGGCAGCCCCAGGCTGGCGGCGACCTGCGCGCGGTCGGCATACGGGATTTGGGAGCCGACGTAAATGGTGAGCTTGTCGTGCGGCGCCGACACGCCATCATGGGCCGCGGGCGCGTGACTGCCGTTGCCCGCAGCCTGCGACAGGTTGGCCGGCGGGTAGGGATTGGGCACACCGGGTGGCACGGCGATTGCACACTCTGGTTCGAGGAAGGCGTGTTCGGTCGTCGGCGTGCGGTAGGTGCGTTCGACGATCACGTCGGCGGCGACAAAACCGGCGGCGATGTCGCCGTGGCGCACCTTGATGTGCTTGAGCAGGTTGCCGGTGGGCCGCTGGGGATGCAGGATGCATGCATCTGCGGCCAATGCCGCCGCCGGCGAATCGATCACCGGCAGGGGCTCGTAGTCGACGTCGATCAGGCCGATGGCGGCTGCGGCAATCTCTGGTGTGTCGGCGGCGACGATGGCCAGTGCATCACCGGTGTAGCGTGCCGGCTCAGGCCCTCCCACCAGCACCGGCCAGTCGAGCTCCACCAGGCCATGTTTGGGCAGGCCCGGCACATCCTCCCAGGTCAGCACCGCATGCACGCCGGGCAGCCCCCTGGCGCGCACCGTGTCGATGCGGCGGATGCGGGCATGGGGCAGGGCGCTGCGCAGGGTGCGTGCGTAGAGCATCTCTGGGAAGACGTAGTCGTCGGTGTAGCGGGCGGCACCGGTGACCTTATCCACGGCATCGGGCCGCGGCAGCGGCTGGCCGACGATGGCCAGGGGTGGTTGGGTTGCCGGCAGCGTGGGCGGCGCAGACGCCGGTGTGCCGCGCAGCTCGCCGGCAGCCTGTTTGACGGCGGCCAGGATGCTGGTGTAGCCGGTGCAGCGACAGAACGTATCTTTGAGCGCATTTCGGATGTCGTCGTCACTGGGCTGAGGGTTCTGGGCGAGCAAGGCCCTGGCCATCATGATCATGCCCGGGGTACAGAAGCCGCACTGCGTGGCCCCCTGGTCGATGAACGCACGCTGCAAGGGGTGCAGGTGCGGCATGGCGCGCGGACCGGCCGATGCCGTATCCGCCAGGCCTTCGATGGTCAGCACACGCCGGCCCTGCGCCTTGAACGCCGGATAGATGCACGAATCGACCGGCACGTCATCGACCAACACCGTACACGCGCCGCACTCTGCTTCGTTACAGCCAATTTTCGTGCCGGTCAACCCCAGGTCATACCGCAACACCTCCGCCAGAAACCGGCCCGCCGGCACATCGAGCGCGACGGGGATGCCGTTGATGGTGAACTGTAGTGGTGGCATCGTGTCCTCCGTACTCCCTACTCCCCGCCCGCCCCACCGCACGCGGCAGCGTCTCGTGCAGCAGCACGCCCAACATCTCCTGGCGGTAGGCGGCGGTGGCGCGGTAGGGGCTGGTGCGGACGTGGGCTTCGGCTTGCAGGCAGCAGATGGCTTCGTCGATGGCGTCCGCCGGGTGACGACCGCGCAAATAGTCTTCCGTGGCGTGGGCGCGGAAGGGTACCGGGCCGGCAGGGCCGACTGCGATGGTGATGTCGTGCAGCGTGTCGTTGTCGGCGAGGGTCACGCGCACGGCCATGCCCAGGATCGGTAGGGCGACCCCCTGCGGGCGCATGATACGGCCAAAGGCCGAGCCTGTGCGGGGACCGGCCGGCCGGCAGCGGAAGGCGACGATCAGCTCGCACGCCGGGTCGATGGTTGACTTGCCGGGGCCGGCAAAGAGGCTGGCCAGCGGCTGCCAGATGCTCAGCGCGACCTGGTTATCAACCCAACGCGCCACCTGCGCTTCGGCCGCCAGCGCCAGCAGGGCGATCGTACCGTCCGCCGCCGGTAGGGCGTGTGCGACGTTGCCGCCGAGGGTGGCCACGTTGCGCACCTGGGGTCCACCCACCACGCCACAGCTCTCGACCAGGCAGGCCGCTCCGCGCTGCAGCATGGGCGAGGCCACGATCTCCGCATGCGTGACCGCCGCGCCGATGACCAGGTGTTCGTCCTCGCTTGCCAACACACGCAGGGCGTCGATGCGTGTGACGTCGACCAGCGCGGCCACCGCCGGCGCGTGTCCCTGCTGCATCTCGATGAGCAGATCGGTGCCGCCACCGATCACGCGCGCCGCGCCCTGGTAGCCCGCCAGGGTGGACAAGGCTTCGTTGAGGGTCGCCGGCGTGTGGTAGTGCTGCCAGGGACTCATGGCCGCTGGCTCAACTGCTGCCCCGCGCGGCCAGGACGAGCTGATCGATTTCGGAAACCATCGCCTGGTGCTGCAGCCACCAGGCTGGATCGCGTTGCGCATCCAGTTCGTCCACCGTCTTGCCCTGCTGTTCGACCCACGTGTAGTACTTGAGGTTATGCCAGCAGTCGTGCGCATGCACGGTGCCTTCGCGAATCCAGTCGGTGCCCTGGCCGTGGAAGATCGACTCGACCCGCACGGCGGTTTCGGTGGCATCCAGGGCGCCGTAACATTCGGTCATCGACGCCATCACCGAATGGTAGCGGTCGATGGCATCGGTGCAGATCGTGACCACGGTCTCGTTGGCGCCCAGCCGGTAGTGTTTGGCCGTCTTGATGGCACCGAGCACGTTGCACACGCCGCTGATGCCAAAAATCTTCGACATGGTCTCCACGGTCGCTGCGGGAATGTCGTAGCGCGTCACCAGCGTCTCCATGCCGGCCGGGTCAGTCAGAACCTGCAGCCCCTTCTTGCACGCGATGTCGTCCAGGCACATGATGGCGTCCATGTTGCGCACATTGTGAATCCAGGTGACGTGTTTGTCGCCGATGCCCTGGATGTCGTGAGCGCCGTAGCCGTTGTTGAACAGGGTGGGGCACTGGGTTGGCTCCAGGCCGATGATACGGTGATCGGGCCAGGCCTGTTTGAGGCGGTCGCCCGCCGCAATCGTACCCGCCGACCCCATGGCCGAGCAGAAGGCTGCAATCTTGCCGTTGCCGATGCCCTGCGCCTGCAGACGGCCGGCCAGCTCGACGATGGTGTTACCGGTGACGTAATAATGAAAGCGGTAGTTGCCCATCACCTCGAACTGGTTGAGCACGCGCACCTTGGGATCACGCCGCAGCTCCCAGGTTTTGTCGTAGATTTCTTTGACATTGGATTCCGAGCCCGGCGTAGCGATGACGCGGGCGCCGTAGCTGCGGATGCGCGCGAAACGTTCGCTGCTCATCTCGGCGGGCAAAACGACCACACTGTCGAAGCCCATGCGGCAGCCGACCCACGCCCCGCCGATGCCGTAGTTGCCCGTGCTGGGCCAGACCAGGGTGTGCTGGCGGGGATCGACTTCACCCAGCAGCTCTTTTTCGACCAGCACCGAGTAGGCAGCGCCTACTTTGTGCGCACCGGTGGGAAATTCGTTGCTATACAAGACGACGATGTTGGCCGCCACGCCGGTCAGCTCTCGCGGCAGCACCAGGTAGTAGGGGTCGTTGTTGGCGTCTTTCCAGGTGATGTTGAACAGGTTGATCGGGTCGAGCGGATCCTGTGTCTTCATGGCCAGCGCACGCGCGCGGACCGCAGGGTCGATGCGTGCGGGATCGAGCATCTCGGCAAAGGTTGGACCAGTAATGATTGAACTCATAGCTGTAACACTCGTTTCACGGCGGCGAGGGAAGGTTCGATGATGGGTGCCGTGCCGCTGGCCCGCATGGCGCTCTGAATGTCCTTGAGGCCGTTGCCGGTGACCAGGAGCACGACGGTGGCGTCTGGTTCGATTGTACCCCGTGCGGCCTGCTTTGGCAACTGCTCACCCAGCCCGCCAGGGGTAAACGCCAGCAGCTGGACCAGGCCGGCCAGCGGCGTGGCCCCCGCCGGCTCGGCAAAGACGCCGCTGCCGCGCGCCAGGCGCGGGATGGCCGCCAGGATTTCATCGTCGTCGACCTGCACGGCGACGCCCCCCGTGTCACGGATGGCACGCAGGGCACGCCAGCCGTCGCGCGGCGTGTCGGCCGCAATGCTGTCGGCGATGGTGTGGGCCGCTACGGGGGTAATCGTGTCATGCCCGGCGGCCCAGGCGTTGTAGACGGCGGCCGAACCGCTGGCCTGCACCGCCACCAGCCGTGGCATCTTGTCGATCCAACCCAGGGCCAGCAGGTCCTGCAGGCCGCGGTGAACGCCGGTGATGATGTTGCCGTCGCCCACCGAGACGACGATGACGTCGGGCGCATAAAAGGGGGCGCGTCCTGTGGCCGCACCGAGCTGTTCGCAGATCTCGAAGGCAACCGTCTTTTTGCCTTCGACTGTGTAGGGGTTGTAGCCGGTATTGCGGCAGTACCAGCCAAATTCGCGCGACGCGGCCAGGCACAGGTCGAACGCAGCATCGTAGTTGCCGTCGACCAGCAGCACTGTGGCGCCGTAGGTGAGCAGCTGGGCGACTTTGGCCGGTGGTGCGGTTTTGGGTACGAAGATGACGGTGGTTTGCCCGGTGCTGGCGGCCAGGCCAGCCAGGGCGGCGGCAGCATTGCCGGTGCTAGCCGTCGTGACGATGGCTGCCTGCCGTTCCTGGGCCTTGACCAGCACCAGCGCACTGGCGCGGTCTTTGAGCGAAGCGGTTGGGTTGCGCCCATCATCCTTCACGAACAGGTTCGGCAGGCCCAGCGGTACACCCAGGCGGGGTACGTGGTAGAGGGGTGTGCCGCCGACGTGCAGGGAGGGCACACGCGCGGCCGGCGCCAGGGGCAGCAGCTCGCGGTAACGCCACATGCCAGGCGCGCGACCGGCGATCACCGTCCCTGGCTGCAGCGTGCGCGCCAGGGTTGGATAGTCGTAGATTACATCGAGGATGCCTTCGTCTCCGTGCCGCGGGCACACGTAGTCGACCGCATCTGGCGCATAGCTGGCTGCGCAGCGTGTGCAGCGTAGTTCGACCACGGGGGACGTCGTCAACGCGTGATCCACGTGCCGGTCTCACCATCGAGCGCACGCTCGATGTTCTGCGGGTTGGTGATGAGTGCCTTGCCGTGCGGTGTCTTTTCCAGGTATTCGATGATGGCTTCGATTTTGGGCCCCATGCTGCCCTGCAGGAAGTGGCCCTCGGCGTAGTAACGTTTGGCCTCGTCCAGCGTCAGGCGATCCAACCACTGCTGGTTGGGTTTGTTGAAGTGAATGGCTACTTTTTCGACGCCGGTCGAGATCAGAAACAGGTCGACCTGCAGGTCACTGGCCAGCAGGCCGGTGGCACGGTCTTTGTCGATGACAGCGCCCATGGGGCCAACGCAACCACGCAGCTCACCTTTGTCGTTCTCGAAGACCGGAATGCCGCCGCCGCCGACGCCGATCACCACGTAACCCAGGTCGACCAGGCTGCGAATGGCCTCCAGCTCGACGATGCGCCGCGGGATGGGTGAAGCAATGACGCGCCGCCAGCCGCGACCAGCATCCTCGACCACCATCCATCCCTGCTGCTCGAATTTGCGGGCGGTGGTCTCGTCGGTGAACCCGCCAATGCCTTTGGTGGGATTTTTGAAGCCGGGATCGTTGGCGTCTACGACGACCTGGGTGACGATGGTTGCCACCTGGCGTGTGATGCGCCGACGGTGGAACTCGTTGCCCATCGCCTGCGCCAGCATGTAGCCGATCGAACCCTGGGTGTCGGCGCCGATCAGGTCGAGCGGGGTCATGTGTACTTCGTGGGCGGCCAGCTCATTGCGCCGCAGGATGAACCCGACCTGCGGGCCGTTGCCGTGGGTCACGATCAGGTTCCAGCCACGTTCGAGCATGCCGGCAATGTGGGTGGCGGTTTCGCGCACGGCATCCCACTGGTCTTCGACACGCTGGTGGTGGCTGTCAGCAATCAAGGAGTTGCCGCCCACGGCAACGATGGCGGTGAGCGGTCGTGAGGACGTAGACGTCGTTGTCATGAACACCTCTGGTCTGAGAGTTGGCAACTCTATAGAGTTGCCAACCCTGGCTCGGGTTCTACGCTGCGCGCGCGATGACCGGCAGCTCGGCTGCGTGACTGAGCAGGCGACAGCCATCAGGCGTGATGAGTACCAGGTCTTCGATGCGCACGCCACCCCAGCCGGGGATGTAGATGCCGGGTTCGACCGTCACAACCGCATCGACGGCCAGGGTATCCTGGCTGGATGGCCCCAAACCTGGCATCTCGTGCACTTCCAGGCCCACGCCATGGCCCAAGGAATGGCTGAAGTAGGTGCCGTAACCGGCTTCGTCGATGACCCGCCGGGCTTCTTCATCGGCCGCGCGGCCGGTCAGCCCGGGCCGCAGCGCAGCCAGGCCAGCGTGATGGGCCGCCAGCACAGTGGCATACACTTCGTGAAAACGCGCGTCCGCCGGCTGGCCCAGGCAGAAGGTCCGGGTCAGGTCGGAGTGATAACCGTTGGCCAGGCGCGCACCCATGTCGAAGGTGATCGGTTCTCCGGCCTGAATGACCCGGTCCGTAGGTCTGGCATGCGGCAGGGCGCTGTTGGGCCCGCTGGCGATGATGAACTCGAAGGCGACCCCTTGTGCACCATGTTCGCGCAGGTAGACTTCGAGCATCCAGGCCAGCGCTTGTTCGGTCATCCCAGGACGGGTCACGGTATAGGCGTAGGCCATCGTCTGGTCGGCCAGCTGGGCGGCGGCTTCGATGGCGGCCAGCTCGGCCGCGTCCTTTTGGCTGCGCAGCCCTTCCACCAGGCTGGCGGTGAAGGTCCACGCAACCTTGGTCGGCTCGAACCAGCGCTGCCACTGATCCAGGGTGACGTGTGCTGCTTCCAGGCCCACACGTTGGCCGGGCGTGGGCTGCATGGCCTCCTGAAAAGCAGCCACTTCCGAGCCGCGCGCCACGTAGACGGTCGTAAAATCGGGTGCCTGGCTGCGGGCCTGCTCGACGTAACGGCCGTCGGTCAGCAGAAAGGCGGAAGTTGCACCCACGTAGAGCCAGCCCGCCGAACCGGTGAAACCGCTGAGATAGCGCCGGTTGGCGGCCGAGCCGATCCACAGGCCGTCCAGTTGTCGATCGACCAAGAGGCTGCGCAGGCGTTCGAGACGCAAGTTCATGGGTGTGTCATCCTCCTACCAGTACAGGGGCAGGTGTGCTTGTCGGCTCTTCGGCAGCGTCGAGGGCTGAGACCTTACCGCACGCAAGGCATTTGGCGGCCTGTTTGCTGGCCAGTACCAGCAGGCCACCGCAGTGCGGGCAGGGTTGGGCCACCGGCCGGGTCCAGCTGCTGAAACTGCACGTCGGATAATTGGCGCAGCCGTAGAAGGTGCGCCCGCGTCGACTGCGCCGCTCGACCAGGTCACCGCCGCACTGCGGGCAGGCGACGCCGATTTTGGCCAGGAGCGGTTTGGTGTTTTTGCATTCGGGATAGTTGCTGCACGCCACAAACTTACCAAAGCGCCCATGTTTTATCACGAGCGGGCTGCCGCACTTGTCGCACAGCTCCCCGGTGGGGGTGTTGTCTACCTGCACCTGTTCCATCGTCGCTTCGGCGCGTGCCAGGTCCTGGCTAAAGGCGTTCCAGAAGTCGCGCAGGACCGGTACCCAGGCTTCGTCGCCGCTGGCGACACTGTCCAGGTGTTCTTCCATCCGGGCAGTGAAACCCACGTCGATGATGTCAGGGAAATACTTCACCAGCAGGTCATTGACCACAAAACCTAACTCGGTCGGGTGCAGTCGTTTCTCGCGTCGCTCGACGTAACCACGCTGCTGAATGGTGGAGATGATGGGTGCGTAGGTGCTGGGCCGGCCAATGCCATTTTCCTCCAGGGTGCGCACCAGGCTTGCTTCGGTGTAGCGCGGCGGCGGCTGCGTGAAGTGCTGTTCGGGCAGGAGGCGGATCAGGTCGAGCCACTCCTGCTCGCTCAGGTCGGGCAGCCAGCGTTCGTCACCCTCGGCCGCCACATCCTCGTCACGCGATTCTTCGTACACGACCAGGAAACCGGGGAAGCGCATACGGACCCCCGTGGCTCGCAGGAGGTAAGGGCGCTCACCCGCGGACGGCCCGGCTTCGATGTCCACGGTCATTGTATCGAGCACCGCTGGTTCCATCTGGCTGGCCACAAAACGTTTCCAGATGAGCTCGTACAGGCGGAAAAGCTCACGCTTGAGGTGCGGCCGCACCGACTCCGGTGTACGCAGCACGGAGGTGGGGCGAATGGCTTCGTGCGCCTCTTGGGCGACCTTGGCCCGGGTTTTATACTGTGGCGGTGTTTCGGGCACGTATTCGGCCCCGTACTGCGCCAGGATGTAATCGCGCGCCTGGTCCTGCGCTACCCTGGCCACATTCGTGCTGTCGGTGCGCATGTAGGTAATCAGGCCGACACTACCCTCGCTGCCGAGATCGACCCCTTCGTAGAGGATCTGGGCGTTGAGCATGGTCTGGCGCGCCGTAAAACCGAGCTGGCGTGACGCTTCCTGCTGCAGGGTGCTGGTGGTGAAGGGTGCCGCGGGCTTGCGCCGTCGCTCACCGAGCTTCACTTTGGTCACCTGGTAGGCGGCGCGTTCGAGTTCATCGACGATGGCCCGGGTAGCGTGCTCATTCTGCAGGTCCACCTCGGCACCGCGGATACGCACGAGACGGGCAATGAAGGTGGGCCGGGTCTTCGTCGGGCGTGCGCCGGCGGGCAGCTGCTGTGCCAGTTCGGCCGCAATCGACCAGTATTCCTCCGACACGAAGGCCTGGATTTCGCGCTCGCGCTCGACGATCAAACGTACCGCAACGGACTGCACGCGCCCGGCGGAAGTCCGGCTGCGTACGCGGTCCCACAGCAGGGGGCTGATCTTGTAGCCGACGAGGCGGTCGAGGATGCGGCGCGTTTGCTGTGCGTTCACCAGGTCCATGTCGACCGCGCGCGTATGGCTGAACGCCTCTTGCACGGCATCCTGGGTGATCTCGTGGAATACCACGCGGCGTGTGCGCCGGGCGTCGATGTCGGCCGCTTCCATGAGATGCCAGGCGATTGCTTCACCTTCGCGATCGGGGTCGGTAGCCAGGAAGACGTGCGACGCCGCGGCGGCTTCGGCTTTGATCTCCTTGATGATCTGTTTCTTTTCGTTGGGCACACGGTATTTGGGCTCGAAGTCGTTCTCGATATCGACCGAGAGCTGTGAGCGCAGGAGATCACGGACGTGTCCTACCGAGGCGCGCACGCGATAGCCGCGCCCCAGGATCCGCTCGACGGTTCGCGCCTTGGCCGGTGATTCCACGATCACCAGGTTGCCCTGGAAACGGGGACGCTGGCTGCCGTTGCCCGAAGGGCTGTGCCGTGCGGGGGCCGTCTTGGTGGGGCTTTTGACTTTTTTGCGCTCGGCGGCGGCCGGCGCGGCTGGCCGTTCCAGTCCGGCATGCTGTGGCGTTTCACCCATGCGAAAGAGTGTCGTGCCACATTCCGGGCAGATGCCGCGTGTGGCAGCCTGGCCACGCGCCGTGAAGACGTACGTCGGCTGGGTGAGTGGCCGGCTGGTACGGCATTTGACGCAGTAGGCCGTCATTTCAGCGGGGACTAAAGTTTCTTCTGAAGACATGCAAAACTCCGCTATAGGATGTCGTGGGCCAGAACATAGTGCATGGCACCGACCTGGCGCACCCATCCTTTCAGCTCCAACATCGTCAACGTGCTGCTGACGAGCGCGATGGGCAAGGCCGTGGCCTGCCCAACTTCATCGATATGGCGTGGCTCAGACGACAGGTGGCGAATGAGCAGGGCTTCGGTTTCATCGGCCGGCAGAAGGGCCTGTGCTTCGGCCTGGTGTGCAACCTGTGTCAGGCTCAGCTCCTGCAGAATATCGTCAGCACTCAAGACGACGCGCGCACCTTCGCGCAGGAGGCGGTTTGGGCCATCACTACTGCGGCTCAAAATGCTGCCGGGCACGGCCAACACCTCGCGCCCCTGCTCGGCTGCGAACTGGGCCGTGATCAGGGCGCCACTTGTCTGGCCGGCCTCGACCACCACCACCCCCAGCGACAAGCCGCTGATGATGCGGTTGCGCGGCGGGAAATTGCTGGCTTCGGGTTGGGTGCCCAGCGGATAATCGGCCACCAGCGCACCGGCCTGTACGATGTCGGCGGCCAGGCGGCGGTGCTCGTAGGGATAGATCACGTCGACGCCCGAACCCAACACGGCAATCGTGCGGCCGCCCGCGTCGAGGGCGGCACGGTGCACTTCGGCATCGATGCCGCGTGCCAGGCCGCTGACCACCGTCACCGCGTGACGTGCCAACTCACTGGCCAGCTGGCGAGCGACCTCGCGCCCGTAGGCGGTCGGTTTGCGCGTGCCAACCAGGGCCACCGCCCAACGATCGACCGTCGTCAAGGTGCCGCGCACGAACAAAACCGGCGGCGGGTCATAGACGGTGCGCAGCTGCGCCGGGTACGCGTCGTCTTGCCAGGTCAACGCCTGGGCACCGCTGTGTTCCAGCTGCTGCAGCAGGCGATCCAGGTCGACCTGTTGGCGTGCTGTCAGCAGGTTCTGGATGGAACGGCGGTCCAGCCCGGCATCGCGCAGGTCTTCGACTGTCCCATGCCAGGCCGGTTGCAGGTCACCAAAATAGTCGATCAGCGCGCGCAGTCGTGCAGGACCAATCCCGCGCACACAATTGAAGCCGAGCCAGTATCGCAGATCGGCCATGCGGGCGTCTCCTCAGTGTCTATCGGACATCTTGCAGCCCGTTCTGCAAACCTCACACGAACGGGGTACACGGCGAGACCTCAGCGCTGCAAAGTCGCCAAAGGATACATGAAGACTTGCGCTTTGTCAAGAGGGTTTTGGTTTGAAGTTGGTCACAAATTGAGCGGTTTAGCCCGGCGTCAGTCCGGGTGGGATTGTGACGACGATCTGCCCGGCGGCTAGATCGACGTGCTGCACGACGTCGGCAATGGCTGGCAGCAGCAGCTCACCTTCGGGGGTTCGCACGACGTACACGTCGTTGGCGCCGGTGAACAGCACGTCCTCGACCTGGCCGATCACGGTCCCGGTCGTCGTCACCGTCGTGAGGCCGACGATCTGGAAGACGAAAAACTCATCCTCAGCCAGAGGAATCGCTTCGCTGGCCGGAATCTTTACCCACTGGCCGCGCAGGGTCTCGGCCTGGTTACGGGTGGTGACGCCACGCAGGCTGAGAATGACGCCGCCCTTATGCGGGCGGACCTTCTGCACACCAACGGGCAAAGCGGTGTCGCCCAGGAAAACGCGTTCCAGGCGCGCAAAGCGCTGCGCATCGTCCGTCTCGAGGGCAACCAGCACCTCACCTTTGATGCCGTGCGGTCGCACGACACGTCCAATGACCAGGTATTCGGGTGGCTGATTGGCCGAAGGGCTTCGATGGATCATAGTATCACCGCAGAGAACGCACCCGGCAACGCGGGCACGGCCAACGTGCCGGTGCAGGGCTGTGGTTGGTTGTCATGCACGCGGAGAAGCGGGCAGTCTTACCGAGTAGGGTCCCCGCACCGGCAACCGGTGTCGTTCCTGGTGTTCTGGGTGTGCTCTACGGTTGAACAAGGCGTTCAATTGATTTCCAATGAGGCGCGTTTGCCCTGACGCACGGCGGCTACGCGCAGCAGCACACGCAGCGAATTGACGACGCGGCCGTTCTTGCCGATGATGCGCCCCATGTCTTCCGGCGCGACGTGTAGATCGACCCGGATTTCTTGGGACGTTACCGTCTCGCGCACACGAACCTGGCTGGGATCGTCCACCAGGTTCTTTGCCATGTATTCGACCAAATCTTTCATCGGTGATTTCCCTGGCCACGCAGGCCGTCTAGTTTTCCCAGGGGGCTTTTTCCAGTACACCGCTGCGGTACAGCAGACGGGCGACAGAATCAGACGGCTGGGCACCCACGCTCAACCAGTAGCTGGCGCGTTCCTTGTTGATCTCGAGTGTTTCCGGTTCAGTGCGGGGGTTGTAATACCCCAGGTTCTCGATGAAGCGGCCATCGCGCGGTGAACGGACATCGGCGACGACGATGCGGTACGAAGGCTGCCGGCGTGCACCCTGCCGGCGCAGGCGAATACGAACCATGTGACGTTTCTGCTCCTTTGATTATCGAAACATTCCAAACAAATTTTGTAGGCCGCCGCGGCCTCGCCGGCCGCCGGTAAGCTGTTTCATAAGCCGCTGCATCTGGCGGAATTGAATCAACAGATCGTTGATCTGGGCCACCGTGGTGCCCGAGCCACGCGCAATGCGCCGCTTGCGACTGCCGCCGATGATGTCAGGATGGCGCCGTTCCTCGACGGTCATCGATTGAATCATGGCTTCGATGGTCTTGAGCTGGCCATCGGTCACGTCCGGGGCCATCTCTTTGTTCATGCGCGACATGCCAGGAATCATGTCCATCAGCTGGCTCAAGGGCCCCAGCTTTTTCACTTCCTGCAGCTGGTTGAGAAAATCTTCCAGATCGAACTCGCCCTTGGCCAACCGTTTGCCGATCGCCTCGGCCTGCGTTCGATCCAGGGATGATTCGGCCTTCTCGATCAGGGTCAGGACGTCACCCATGCCGAGAATACGCGAGGCGAGACGGTCCGGGTAAAACGGCTCGAAAGCATCGACTTTTTCGCCTATGCCCAGGAACTTGATCGGCACCCCGGTGACTTCCCGGATCGACAAGGCGGCACCGCCGCGCGCGTCGCCGTCGACTTTGGTCAGAATCAAGCCGGTGATGCCCACGCGCGTGTCGAAGCCCTCGGCAACGCGCACCGCTTCCTGGCCGGTCATGGCATCGACGACCAGGATCACCTCGGTCGGTTTGGTGCGTGCTTTGACCTGCTCGAGCTCGGCCATCATGGCGTCGTCGATCTGCAAGCGCCCCGCGGTGTCCAGGATGACGACGTTGTACGCCCCTTCACGGGCGCGCTGCACACCGTTGACACAAATCTGGGGCGGCGGCACCCGCGTGCCCTCACTGTGCACCGGGATGTCGAGCTGCTTACCGAGAATCTCGAGCTGCGTGATCGCAGCCGGCCGGTAGGTGTCCGCCGCGACCAGCAGCGGGCGCTGGCCATTCTTACGCAGACGAAGGGCCAGCTTGGCGGCCGTGGTGGTCTTGCCGGATCCTTGCAGACCGACGAGCATGATCACGGTCGGCGGGTTCGAGGCCATGTTGAGCTTCCCCGCCTCACCGAGCATCGTGATCAGCTCTTCATTGACAATCTTGACCACCTGCTGGGCAGGGGTCAGGCTGCGCATCACTTCCGCGCCGATCGCGCGTTCTTTGACGCGGCCAATGAAATTCTTGACCACCTTATAATTGACGTCTGCCTCCAACAGCGCCAGGCGCACTTCGCGCAGCGCCTTGTCGACGTCGGCCTCGGTCAATTTGCCCTGGCTGGCCAGGCGGTCGAAGACAGCCTGCAGCTTCTCGGTCAGCGTTTCAAACACAACCCATCCTCACAGGATACAACTCGCGCCAAGACTTGCCTGGTTGGACTGAACCAGACGGAAAATTCTACAAGAGGTTGTGGTTTTCGTCAAGTTCCTGTATAATTCGCCCAAGTCACGCATCAACCAGGCCAGGACAGGCGCAAACGAGGCAGCAGCTGATACCTATGATTCGCAAAGAACCATCTTCCAGACCCGGTTACGTGCTGGTTACCTTCGAACTCCCGGCGGCCATCTGGGCCGAGCAAGTGGCGGTAGTCGGAGAATTCAATAATTGGGATAAGCAGCGCCATTTCCTGCAGCAAGACCGTAGGGACGCGACCTGGCGAATTACCCTGGAGCTGGCAGCTGGGCAGCGGTACCAGTTCCGTTACCTGGTCAACGGCACGGACTGGCACAATGATTGGGCGGCCGACGAGTATGTTCCCAGTCGGCAGGGCAGTGATAATTCGGTGGTGCTTACGTAGAGACTGTGGTGGCACAGGATGCGCAGGGGGCCTGGCAGCACGTTACAGGATGCCAGGCTTTTTCTTTGTGAGGCGCCCGCGTACCAGCGAGGTGTGAGCCAGTCCAGGGGACCAGCGGTTGGCGGCGGCTCTGGCGTATCGGTGGGCGGCACCGGTGTATCGGTGGGCGGCACCGGCGTGTCGGTTGGTGGTGGCACCGGGGTGTCGCTTGGTGGTGGCACCGGTGTGTCGGTGGGCGGCACCGGTGTATCGGTCGGTGACTCGGCTGTTGCCGTGGGCGTTGTCCCCACCACCTCGGTCGCTGTTGGCGTCGGTGTGAGCTCATTGTCGCTGGGGGTCGCGGTGGGGGTCAGCTCACCTGCGGTGGGGGTCGCCGTTGGTGTCATGTCGGCCACTGTGGCGACCGGGGTTGTGGTGATGACCACGGTGACGCCTGGTGTTGCCGTGTAGGACACGGTTGGGACAGCGATGCTGGTAGCAGTGGGTCGTGAGTCACGCGTGGGACGTGCTGTCGGCCGCGTCGTGGGCCGCCGTGTGGGTTGGGGGGGTGCGACATTGGGGCGGCGAGTGGGTGCGCGCGTCGCCGTGGCGCGGGTGGTTGGACGTGATTCTGCCTTGACGTTGGTGCCTTCGGGTGGCAGGTGGACGATGATTCTTTCGGCATACACCCTGTCTGTACCCGGCTGTGTGTGACCAATCACTGTGATGGTCATGCCCGGCCGCAGGTTGGCGTGATGGGCGGCAAACAAACCAGGCGCAAGATCGATCCGTGCGCCCGTGTCCAGCGAGATCTCTTGCGGGTCAGCGTAGAAAACCCCGCCGCGTAATGTCACAGGTGCCGTGCGCCCCAGAAGTGCGGCCTTCTTGGCCTCGATGGCGCGCCTGACGCCATAGGCGTACTCAAACTCGGCGGCCCGGCTCGGATTCAACAATGATTGGAACTCCAGCCCCAGGGTCTCGGCGGCGACTTTGGGGGGGTAAAAGGGGTCGCCGGGCAGCGCGCTGATGCTGAACGCGGTCATGGCGCTGAGAAGGGCCAGCACGGTGAGCAGGGCCAGGCCAACAAAGACCGGCCGGCCAATGGGGCGTGGGCTGCGCAGCCAGTCCCAGGTGAAGGCCCGGCTCTTGGGTGGTGCCGGTGCACGTGTCGTCTGCACTGCAGGTGCGCCGGCGTTGCCTGGGGCAGCGGCCCGCATGAACCGCTGTTTGCCGAGTGTCGTCAGTGTGGGCGGTGGTGGAGGTGGCACCGCCAACCCCGCCAGGGCTTGTACGGTGCTCAGAAGATCGCGCAGTTCGTCGGCGTGCGCGTGATAGCGCTGCAAACAGCTTTCCAGCGATTCTCCTCGGGCCATGCGTTCGATGCAATCGTCGAACATGGCTTCCATATCGTTCCCGCTCCTCATTGTTCGCCATCCATGATGCGGCGCAGGGCAGCCACGGCGCGGTATTGCAGCGCCTTTACGGCGCCTTCACTCTTGCCGATCAGGTGGGCTACTTCAGCAATACTTCTTTCTTCCAGAAAGCGCAGGCTGATGACCTGGGCTTGTTCTTCGGTCAGCCGGGTCAGCGCCACGCGGACTCGATCGTGCGATAGTCTGAGCTCGGCCGCGTCCTCCGGACCGCGGCCTTCGACCGGCATGTCGGCTTTGGTTTCCAGATCGATGTAGCGACCACGCCCAGACTGCCGGTAATAATCGATCACCAGGTTATGTGCAATTCGATACAGCCACCCCGAAAAGGATACCGTCCAGGCCCGGTCGTTGCGCAGGGCTTCCAGCATACGCAGAAACACCTGGGCCGTCAGGTCCTCAGCCAGGTTCGTATCACCGACGCGGTGATAAATGTAGCTGTAAATGCGTACCGCATACAGATCATAGATGGCGCTGAGGGCGTGCGGATCTAGCGATCGCATGCGCTCCAGCAGCGATGCTTCGTCGTATCCTGCGGTTGCAGAAACCCTGGTGTCTCTGGTCTTCAATGATGACGTCCAATATCGAGAAAAAGCAACGGTCGAATAGAACCAGGTTAACGCAAATAAAGAGAAATAACGGTCGTGTCGGGCTTTGATGGGCGCGACGGTGGTCCTTAACCGCCGCGTTCACCCCCGGTCAGGCGCCACGCCGCGTAGATGCGCTGCAGCGCGGTCAGGTTGGTCAGGATGGCCAGCAGCCAAAGGGCGACGAGCATCCACCCACTGATCAGGCCAACGATCAGGATGAGCACGCGTTCAACACGGGTCAGCAAGCCTGACTTGATATCGAGCCCCAGCCCTTCGGCGCGCGCCCGGGTGTAACTGACCATCAAGGAGCCAACCAGCGCCACGACGACCAGAATAGCTTCCGTCTGCTGGTCGGTTTGTATGTAATGAATCAACAAACCCAAAAAAATCACCGATTCGGAATAACGATCGAGCGTCGAATCGAGGAAGGCACCAAAACGGCTGGTGCGGTTGGATACGCGCGCCAGTGTTCCATCGAACGCATCGAACACAGCGGCGAGGATCATCAGGACGCCGCCCCACAGCAGCTGTCCCGAGGCCAACACGTATGCGACCACGAGGGCAAGCACAAAACCGATGACGGTCAACATATTGGGGGAGATGTGGGTGGCCTGGAGGACACGCGCGATAGATTCGAGGATGCCGCGCGACGCCGCGCGCAGCCACGACGTGAGCCTGCTCTGCTCACCTATTTTTTTGTTGTCGGAGCTCATGGTAATAAGCCAGCACCTGTCTCGTGATTGTTTCCCATGCATAACGATGGGCGGTGCGACGGCCGTGATCACCCAACAGCTGCCGTTGTGCGGGATCATGCAGCAGGGTCAAAATGGCCGTCGCAAAAGCTTGTGGACAACCCGGTTGTACGAGCAGCCCCTGCTGGCTGTCACCCAGGAGGGTGCGGAAGCCAGCAATATCGGATGCTACGACGGGGCGGCCGGCGGCCATGGCTTCGAGCAATACGAGGCCAAAACTCTCGCAGCCCCTGGCCGGTGCACACACCAGGCTGGCCCGGCGGTAACACGCCGGCAGCCTGGATTCGGGCACGGGACCTACAAAACGCACGCGCTGCAGCTGTAGTTGTTCCACCAGCCGTTGGTACGGCTGACGGTCATCCGCCGAATAGGCCCCCACGATGATGAGCCATGCTCGACGGTCGTGCGCCTCGACGATGGCCCAGGCGCGCAGCAGAACGTCCAGGCCCTTCCGCGGCTCCAACCGTCCAACGAACAGTACTTCGTCATTGGCAGGCGGTGGCTCCAGGGCGGGCTGCGCAAAATACACCGGGTCGATGCCGTTGGGAATGAGCTCAAACGGTACGTCGACGTACTGGTTCCAGAACGCCGCCGTGGCGGGAGAGACGGCAATATGCCCGTCCAACCGGCGCATACCACGTGCCCACAAGGGTCCCGCCCATCTGTACAGGCGACTGCGCTGTTCGCGGTAGGCATGAAACGTGCCCACGAACACGGTGGACGTCGTGTGCCGCGCCTGGCCCAAGACAGCCCAGGAAATTCCAGGGGCAAACGGCTCGTGCACATGAATCACGTCAAAACGAGTGTGCCGCAGCTGGCGGGCAACCCGCCACCAGGCCTGGGGATCGATGCAAATAGGCGCAACAGACCCCGAATAGGGGAACCGCACCACGCGCGGCGAGAGATTGATCAGGCCATCCAGGGCTATCGGCTCATGGTGGTCCGGCGCAGTTCGTGAGCAGGGTGCCAACACCTCGACCTGATGACCCCAGCGGCGCAGCTGTCCAGCCAGACCTGCAATGTGTTTGCTGACACCTCCTTGTACGGTCATGTCGTACGGGGAAACGAGTGCGATCTTCATGCGTCGATCGAACCATCCCACAATGGTGTCGTCAGGACCCATTGTTCGGGTGCGTCTACAATCATACGTTCGAGCGCATCGGCCAAAATTTCCAGCCCCGGGTTGTGGCGGCCGCCCGGGTTGCGCAGTGGCTCACCAACGGTCAGTCCGACGCGGCCGTCGCTGTGTCGCCGTGCGTGCACCGGAACCATGGGAACCTGGTAGCGTTGACTGAGGACCGCGGCACCGGCCGGTAATCGAGCCATCGCGCCACACAGGCGAACCGGCTGGCCAGTTTGATTGGCGTCCCGGTCCAGCGTCAGCATTACGCTGCCTCTCGTACGCAGCACTTGCACCAATGGCTTCAGGAGGGCATCGCTGGCAATGATGGAGTGACCGTGCCGACCACGAAGGTCACACAACCAGCGAAAGAACGCCTCTGGCCGTACGTGTTCAGCGGGTACGCAGGCTGCCCACCCACGGGCCGCCATCGCCTGGAGCGCCAGCTCACCCCCGGCAAAATGCCCCGTCACGATGATGACACGCCCGTGGCTGGCCATCGTTTGCTGTAAGATGGCTTCACCTTCGATCGTAACTGCCTGTGAAAGTGCCTCCGGGCTGAGGGTCGGGGCGCGCAGGAGGTCCAGATAATTGAACCACAGGTGACCATAGGCCCGGCGCGCAGCCTGCGCGACAGCGGGATCGCTCGCAGGTGCCTGCATGGCGTGTGATAGATTGTGCAGCAGCCCGCCACGCACGCACGGATAAGCACGCCACAACAGATCGGCCAAAAAATCGGTGGTGCGATACGTGGCATGCCGCGGTATCTGCCCAACTGGCCCGGCCAGAAACCGCATCATGGCGTAAATTAGCCAGGGCTGAATTCGTCCGCGCACCGGTCCATTCGCCTGGTACGTGCTCATGCTCAATTATCTTACACTGAAAACTAGACACTGTCAAAGCCTGCTTTGTGCACAATTTGCGGTCGTACCAAGATTGTGATAGATTTAGATTATGTGGGATTCGTTGACGAGGCGCTGGACACGCCCAGAAAAACCGGCCGCGAGTCATCTCGATAGCCGCATTATGGCTGCGGCTGATATCTTGCGTACATCTGGGCACACTATCGTACTGACGGGGGCTGGCATTAGCACACCGTCTGGCATTCCCGATTTTCGCAGTGCCGATTCAGGCCTTTGGAGCACGGCGGATCCCATGGAAGTTGCGACGCTGTGGAGCTTCCACCGTGCGCCGGAGCGTTTTTACGACTGGATTCGGCCGGTGGCCAGGGCACTTTTTGACGCCCAACCCAATGCAGCCCACCGGGCACTGGCCCAGCTCGAGGCGGCCGGTCTCATCCAGCGTATCATTACCCAGAATATCGACGACCTGCACCAGAGGGCCGGTGCCATCAACGTGGTCGAGCTCCACGGTCACTTACGATCGGTTACCTGCCTGGCGTGCCATACGCACTATCCCGCCCACGACTTGTGGCCAGCATTCATGCAGCACGGCACGATTCCCCGCTGCCCCGCATGTCATGCCGTTTTGAAGCCCGATGTGATCTTGTTTGGCGAGCCGCC
>CAZXQZ010000061.1:0-20967 GCA_964642445.1 uncultured Anaerolineae bacterium | reverse complement strand
ACCTGGTAGACGAGGGCGCCGCGTGTCCAGGCGGGCGGCGCCAGCGAGTCGACGTGCACGGCAAAGGTGGTGGGCTGGCTGCCGCGCGCCGCAGCCAGCGCGCGCCCATGTTCGATTGCCGCAGTCACCGACTGGCCGGCAAAGTAGGCGGTCGTTGCTGCTTCGCTGGCATCCTGGACACTCGGCCAGTCGGCCCAGTATTCGGGCCCGTCATGCCCGGTCCAGCCGCCGATCTGATAACGTACGAGGGTGCCATCGGGCTGGGCGGGCAGCGTCACCTGCCAGGTTTGTACGTAGCCCCAGGCCAGGTTGTCCCAGGTGACGTGGGTACGGTCCAGGGACCGCGCCTCGCCGTGCTGCGTTATCCCACGTGAGCCGCGGGGTGTGGTGCCGTCGGTAGTGTAATAACAGACCACCTGCGCCAGGGGTAGATCGGGTCCGGTGGTTACGCTGAGTGTGATCGCCTGGCCGGGTTGGGGATCGGCCGGGGTGACGTGGTCCTGGTGCTGGATGCCCTGTACGCGCGCGCGCAGGTGGGCGACTTTGAGCTCGTCACTGGCCAGCGTACCGAAGATGATGTCTTCCACGAGACAGAGATTCCTTCAGAAGCAGCCCGCGCCTGCTGCGCAGAGGCTAAAAAATTCGGCTCCAGGCGGTGCGCTACCCTGTTGCGCGGACCTTTGTAGCCTCGCGTGTGCGATTCACGCCATCGTATCGCGCAGCAGGCGGCACCGCGTGGTGCCGCCCGCACAGGCGCACGACGCTGTGCGCAGATAGGATACAGGGTATCGCTTACCCCTTGACGCCACCGACGGTCAGACCTGACTCCAGGTAGGTCTGCAGATACAGGAACAGGATCAGCACCGGAATGCTGACCATCATCGCACCGGCGGCGAACTGGCCCCAGGGGACGTTGATGTCGCTGGCCAGGTTGTACAGACCCACCGGCAGCGTTTTGGCCGTTTCGGGGGCGGGGATGATGACCGAGGCCAGCACGTATTCGCCCCAACCGGCCAGGAAGCCAAAGAGGGCCGTGACGGCAATGGCCGGACGGGCCAGGGGCAGGGCAATACGAATAAAGCTCTGAATGGGTCCTGCGCCATCGATTTGGGCAGCCTCTTCCATCTCGACCGGAATCGTATCGAAGTAACCTTTCAGGTTCCAGGTACAGAACACCAGCGTGCCCGACGCGTACGCCAGCACCAGCCCCCACAGGTTCTTGTAGAGGCCGAGCGCACTCAGAATTTGCGCAATCGGCACCAGGGCCAGCACGGCCGGAAACGCCTGAATCGCCAGGAACAGAATCAGGCCAAAAGAACGCCCCCAGAACTTGAACCGTGAAAAGGCGAAGGCGGCCGACGTGGCCAGAATCAGACAGGCCACGACGGTGAACAACGATACGAACAGGCTGTTGCCCACCCAGGCAAAGAAGGGCTTATCGAACAGCATGGCGCGGTAGTTTTCTAGCGTGATCTGGGTGGGAAAGAACATGCTGGCCAGGTCGGTCGAGTACAGGCTGTTGCCCGGTCGCAGCGAAGCCAGGAACGCGAAATAGACCGGGTAGACCGCAAACAGCGCCGCCGCGGTCAGGATCACGTAGAGAAGCGCGGTAGTGGTTCGACTGCGGTGTTTCATGCGTTGGCTCCTTGCGTGAGGCGCGTGATGCGCAGGCTATAGAGGGTGGCGATGAACAGCATGATAAATACGATCACGGCGAAGGCACCGGCCAGACCGTAGGCGCCGTTGTTGAACACCTGTTTGTAGGCGTAAACCATGACAAACTCGGTCGCGCCCGGAATACCTGCACCCTTGATTGGACCACCCTTGGTGACCAGATACACCGTATTGAACATCTGGAAGGTGGTGATCGAGCTCAGCACCACGGCGGGCAGCACTGCGGGACGCAGCATCGGCAGCGTCAGGCTGAACAGTTTCTGCCGGTAGTTGGCACCATCGACGTCGGCGGCCTCGTACATATCCTGCGGAATCGACTGCAGGGCGCCGAGGATCGTTACCATGAAGAAGGGATAACTCAGCCAGACGTTGATGATCACCACCGCGGCAAACGCCAGGAGGGGATCGTTCAGCCAGGTCGGACCATTGATACCAAAAACGGCCAACACCTGGTTGATCGTACCCTGGTCACGAAAGAAGAACTGCCAGATCAGGGCGGTAATGTAACTGGGCACCGCCCAGGGCACAATGAGCAGCATGCGCCACACGCCGCGACCACGAATACCCTCTTCATTCAAAACCAGGGCGATGGTCAGGCCCATGATGAAAAACAAGGGGATACAGGCGATCACGTAGGCGACGGTGGTGGTCATCACGTAGATGAAAGGACCGGTCGCCATCAAGTTGGAAATGCGTGCGGTCGTGCCCATCGCAAACCACAAGATGGCAGTGACCGCAATACCGGCCAGCCAGATTGGCCAGGTAGCCGGTGCGCTCGTGCGTCGGTTCAGGCGACGCACCGCGACATAGGCAATGATGACGGGCACAAACACCGCCGCAATCAGCAGCAGCGACACCAGCGACTCGACCGAAAACAGCTCACCCAAGAGTTCCTGATAGTTCTTCCAGATCGGATCATTGAGCTCGTAGGGTGCACCGCGTGGTTTGAAGCTGGTGCTTGTCAGGGTCCAGCATGTCGGGTCGAGAATACCGGTCAGCCTATCGGTACAATCGGGGACAGGGTGAAAACGGTTGCGGTTTGTGAACGAGATGTAGAGGTTGTAGACCATCGGATAAAGGCTGACGATGGTGACCCCAAGCATGGTAGGCAGGATAAACAAGAGCACGGTAAAGAACTTACGCGATCCAGACCAGCCGATCATGAACGACTCTCCTTACCAGGGGTGCAGATGAACAATCACCTCGCAACACCACCAGGGGTTGCACGTCAACAGGTTGCACGGGATCTTGCAGTAAGAAGAAGGGCGGCACACACTGTGGTGTGCCGCCCTTCGTTAGCGCGTTACTGCATCGTTGCGATGTTCTTCTCGATGGCTTCCTGGGCCGCCGCCATCGCCTCTTCCGGTGTTTGGGCACCGGTCCAGACGGCGGTGGTGGCGTCACCCACCGGCTGCCACTGCGCATCGGCGTACGGCGTATTGGCCGCCGGTACACCGGTGCTCAGCACCTTGGCGAAGCCCTGGATGATCGGCTCGGCCTGCAGTTCGGGCGAGTTGAGCGCCGCGGTGGCTGCGGGCACGGTCTTGTTGATCAGGGCCAGGCTCTTCTGCACGTCGGCGCTGGTGAAGTACTTCATGACTTCAACCGCCGCCGCGGCATTGCCACGATCGACCGCATTCGGGGTCAACATCAGGGTCTTGATGCCGACGAACGGCTTGCCGAAGGTCAGCAGCTCATAGTCCACACCGGCCGCTTCGAGGTCGGCAATGGCCCACGGGCCACTCCACCAGGCACCGAACTTGCCTTCGATCAGGCCAGCCTTGCAGATTTCGTGGCTGGTCTCCTTGGGCAGGTAGGCGGTGGCGTCCTTCATCCAGGTGGCCGCTGCGATGCCTTCAGGGGTGTTCAGGTAGACGTTGCCCTGGTCATCGACGTAGCCCGGCATGCCGAAGCCGAAGTAGATGGTGCCAACGTGGTAGGCGTCGGGGTTGCCCAGACCCTGGTTGCAGAAGAGGGCCTTTTCGGGGTTGGCTTCAGCGAAGGTCTTGGCCGCTTCCAGCAGGGCCGCGAAGTCGGTCGGGTCGCTGGGGAAGTCAGCCGCCGTGGCCACAGCCTTGTTCAGGATCAGGGTGATACCTTCCTGGGATTCGGGCAGGCCCCAGATTTCGTTCTGCCAGACCATACCCTGCACCGCGGCGGGCTCGTAGGTCTCCTTGAGGAAGTCCTGGGTAACGCCCTGGTCGTCGAGCGGGACGATGTTACCGCTGAGGGCGTTCTTGCCGATCTGGTCGTTGACCCAGGCCAGGATGTCGGGGCCTTCGCCGGCCGGCACAGCCACAGCCAGGGCGTCGTTCAGGTTGTCGACCTTGGACAGCTCGATGGTGACGCAGGGGTCGACATTGCTGGTGTAATCAGCGAAGACCGTCTCGATGGCCTCCAGGTAGGCGCCGGCCCAGCCGTGCCAGACGGTGAGCTTGACCGGTGTGCCGGTGCAGGCAGTACCGCCGGTGTCTGCGGTGGGCTCTTCGACGGGGGCGGCGGTCGGTTCTTCGACCGGTGCCGCAGTGGGCTCTTCGACGGGGGCGGCGGTCGGTTCTTCGACCGGTGCCGCAGTTGGCGTCGCCGCCGTACCGCCGCAGGCCGCCAGGACCAGGCTGGCGATCAACAGCATGGCCAACAATGCAAACGTCTTCTTCATACTTTCTCTCCTTATGGGTGTTGATTATCATCGACCGTATGGACCATTCTGTCCATCGGTCAGCGTAACTATCGCGAACTCTGCATCGAGCAGATTAGGAAATGGCGGATCTAATGGATGGTATCTGCTCCTTTCCCAGCACACCACGGTAAACGAGGCATGCCGTGTTGGCTTCAGGAACCGACGCGATCGTCGCCAATCTTACCCGTCAGGCGGGTCGGTCGGTGGTCTGCAGATCGACTTTAGTTGACCGCAGCCTCCAGCGCCTGGCGTTCCCAGGCCGACCGCGTACTTGAAAACAATCCCATGGTTGGCAGGGTGCGGGTCTCGATCGCAGCACCATACAGAATGGTTTTTAGTACCATGGCAACGGCGCCCAGCGCAATCGAGTCACGTCCCAGGGCGGCAGGTACGATTTCGGTCACCTGACCGCTGGCCCGCATGGCCTGCGACCGTACCGTGTCACGCAGCGGTGCCAGCAGCGAATCACCCGCCTGGGCCAGACCACCGCCGATGATGATGCGACCCGGATTCAACAGGTTGACCAGGTCGGCCAGGGCGATCCCCAGCAGACGGCCCGCCGTGTTGAGAATTTGCCGGCCGAGTGCATCACCTGCGGCGGCAGCAGCCGCTACCTCACGCGCCGTGATCGCATCCGGGTCGGCGATGGTCGCCAGGATAGACCGGTGGCCGGCTTTCAGAGCCAGTTTGGCCTGCTGCGCCACCGCTTCGCCACCCGCCATGGCTTCCAGGCAGCCGTAGCTGCCGCAGCGGCAGGGTGGCCCGTTCTGAGCAACCATCAGATGGCCGATCTCGCCCGCATACCCCCGCGCCCCCCGGTACACTTCCCCGTTACAGATCAGTCCACAGCCGATGCCGGTTCCTAGTTTGACATAGGCCAGGGCTTGAACGTCCCGGCCGGCACCAAAGGTGTATTCACCCAGGACCCCCAGTGTCGCGTCGTTGTCAATCAAGACCGGCAGGCCGAGCCGTGTTGTCAGCTCGGTGCGCAGGGGATAACCATCCCACTCCGGAATCAAGGGGGGTGCCACCAGGGTGCCATTGGCCACGTTTACCGGGCCGGGCACACCCACACCCACGCCGGCAATGCGGCAGGAGGCACCATTGGTGCGTGCCAACTGGCTCACCGCGGCACAGATTCCCTCGACCAGGCGCTCGATTCCGACCTCGGGCCCGGCGGCAACGTTGAACGGCACCTCGTAGCGCACCTGGATGTCCGGGGCCAGGTTGGTTACCAATACCGTGAGATGCGTGACCCCCATCTCCACACCCACGACAACCCCGGCCTCGCGGTTGAATTCCAAAAGGACCGGCCGGCGACCACCCCGTGACAGCCCTGCGCCCGTTTCGCGCACCAGCTGTGCTTCGATCAACTCCACGGTGATGGCCGATATCGTCGACGGGCTGAGCAGGGTGTGCCGTGCCAGGTCGGCGCGCGAAATCGGCCCGGCCTGGCGTACCAGCTCCAATACCGCGTCTTTGTTTAGTTTGCGCATCAAGCCAGGGTCGGCAGTTCCCAAATGTGACACAGGCAAAACCAGGCAGCGCCCAAAACGGCGCCGTGTCAGCAAAAAATCTGAAGAAATTATAACATCGGCATTTTCGTTTGTCAACAACCGAAAGAAACAAACACGCATCTGGCTGCTATCGCCGGTTTGGGATTCCGCGCATCTTTGAGTACAATTCGTGCCTGATTACACAAGCCGGCAACGTTTTTGGCGGAAGGAGCCCATGCGGTCATGAAAGAATCAGCCTCGAGTGAACGTGAGTATTTGACCTGGCAAGACGTCGACCAGTTGATCGACCACTTGATTCCACAGTTCCGACGTGCGTATGACGCCCTGGTCTTGATTACCCGCGGCGGGATCATTCCGGGGGGCTTGATTGCCGAAGCGCTCGATATTCGGTACATTCTGACCGCCGCGGTCGAGTTCTTGCCAGCGCATCAGCAAAAGCTGGCCTGGCCGACCTTTCACCAGTTCCCGAATGATACGCAGCTGCGCAACCGGTCGATCCTGGTGGTGGATGATATCTGGGACAGCGGCCGTACGATCATGACCGTCAAGGGGCGCATCGAAACCGCGGGCGGTGACGTCGAAACCGCCGTGCTCCACTGGAAGGTGGGGCAGTCCTTCTTTGCGCGTGAGGCGCCCACCTACTACGCAGCACTGACGCGCAACTGGATCGTCTATCCCTGGGAAGTAGACCGCGGGCGTGACCGCGTCCTGCGCCCACTGGTGCCGGAGCTGTCGTGATCCGCCTATGCCAGGACTTCCGGAGTTTTGGCGACTTCAGAAGTCTCTTCAATGAAGAGAAGAACCGATGACTTTCCCACAAGCAACGCTCGTCTGTCACAATGGGCGGCTGGTGCCTGGCAGCGACGCCCAGGTCTCTGTCTTTCACCCGGCGCTGTACGGTGCTTACGGCATCTACGAATCGATCGAGGTGCGTTCAGGGGTGGTATTTCACCTGGAAGATCACCTGGCGCGCCTGGCGGCGTCGGCGGCCATTTTGGAGATGGCACTGCCGGCCAGCATTGCCGAGATGACACAGTGGATCTCGATGCTCCTGCAGGCCGCGCAGACCGATACCTGCCTGCTGCGGCTGTTCGTCCTGGGTGCCAACGGGAACTCGCCCGCCGAGGCCTTCATCTGGCCCCAGGTGCTGCCGGTCTACCCGGCTGCCTTTTACGAACAGGGTGCGGGCGCGGTCACCTTCGAGGGGGAACGAGCTCTGCCGCAGGCCAAATCGCTCAATACCCTGGTCAACTTCCTGGCGCGGCGTAAGGCTCAGCAGGCGGGAGAACACGAGGGACTGCTCGTCAGCCGGGGCACGGTCAAAGAGGGGTCAAGTTCGAACCTGTTTGCCGTGCGCCAGGGTGTCGTACTCGTGCCACCGCCGCACGAGGTGCTCGCCGGTGTCACCGCTGACGTGGTGCTGGCGCTGGCACGGGAGAACGATGTCCCGGTGGTCGTGCAAGACCTGCCCGTGACCGAGATTGGCACGTGGGATGAGGCGTTTTTGACCAGCACCAGCCGTCACATCATGCCGTTGGTGCGCATCGACGGTCACGCGCTCGGTGCGGGCCGGCCAGGCCCGATAACGCAGCGCCTGGCAGCGCTGTTCGAGGAGAATTTCTGGCGCGTGGTCGAGACCGCTGGAGGACAGCGCAGCACGAATCCGATGCGGAATCTTGGGCATTGACGCCTACGCCGCGGCGGCGGAGCCGCTGGCGCGGTGGTGGCCGCCGTGGGTGGCGTCGTAGGCAACGTCGGCCAGGAGGGCGATGTGCGCCGGCGTGGTGCCGCAGCAGCCACCGACGATTTGCGCACCCACGCTCAACCAGCCGCGCACGTGGCGGGCGTACGCCTGGGGCGTGATGTCCTCACTGAACTGCCAACCCCATGATTCACTCGCATGGCCGATGTTGGCATAAGCACCAATCGGTAGGGTTGTCTGGCTCCGCAAGATGCGCAGCAGTGGCAGCGCCGTCGCGGTCAATACGCAGTTGATCATCAGCGCGGCTGGCTGCAGGGGCTCGAGCGCGCGCACAGCGGTGACCAGTGACTCCCCGCCCAGCAAGTTGCCGTCACGCGTGCAGACCAAACTGACGATGAACGGCAGGCCAGTCTCCCTGGCCGCCTGCGCAGCTGCCACCGCCTCATGCACCACGTTCATGGTTTCCACGAGCAGCAAATCGACACCGGCTGCGTGCAGGTTTTCCGCCATCTCGGCGTGCTCGGCGGCACATTCGGCCGCTGAGGGCACGCGCTCCGGATGCTGGCTGTCTTCCAGCGGACCGATGGAGCCGGCCACCAGGACGCTGCGCGTCAGCCCGGCGTCTCGACGCGCCTGCACCGCCAGCGTCACCGCCCGGTAGGTCAGCGTCTGCGCCCGATCGGCAATGCCGGCCTGGGCCAGCGTCCGACGGTGCGTGCGAAAGGTGTTGGCCGTCAGGATATCGGCGCCCGCGGCCAGGTAGTCAAGATGAATCTGGCGTACAGCTCCAGGATGGGTCAACAGCGGTGCCGCCGACCACAGCGGGAGCGGTGTCGGGAAATGACGGCGCTGTAGTTCGGTGCCGGTGGCGCCGTCCAAGATAATGACATCACCCTGTCGCAGACGTTCGGTGAGTGGCAGCATAATTTCCTCCCCTGGTGGACGGCCCAAAGAACCCGTCCACTGAGGCAGGCAGATGGGGATGCGAACGGTGGGAGGCGCCCCAATGGCATCCGTTGGCGTCAGTGTACCACCGAAGGACGCGCCCGAACATGACACGAATCAGTTTGTGATAAGGCGCACAGAAGGCTGCGGTGGTTTGAGGGCGTCATAGTGTTTGGGCAGCGTGCGCGCCATGTGCTGATCGGCCATCGCCCAATTGTGGCGACCGTTGGCGATTGCACCGCCATCGTTGATCAGGCCCAGCCGCGCCAGGAGACCCACCAGGTACTGGCCGCGGTAGTAGTTGGAGTCGTGCGGCTCGCGCCCTTCGGGGCCGTATTCGATGAACCAGTGCAGGTGACGATAGGCCTCGGGCGAAGTGGACAACAAGAGGTTCGCCGGGTTCTGGTCTGCTGTATAGGTCAGGTTGCGCGGCAGGCCAAAAACCGGATCGAAGAGCGCATTTTGAAACGCGCGGTCGGTCAGGCTGATACCGCGTGGCATGCTCAGTGGCACGGCGGTCGTCAGCAGTGCCGTGGTCGTCACGGTCACCTCGGTCGTCAGAGGCACGGTTGTCGTCACCGCGCTGCTCGCGTCGGCCGCGTAAAAGAACAGGCCGTCGTAGGCACCCACCGAGTTGAACCAATCGGGGTGCTGTGCGGCGATTTTTACCGCCATGAAACCCCCCAGGGAAAACCCATCGACCCCGCGGTGCGCGGCACCCGGCAGCACCGGGTAATTGGCATTGATGAATGGAATCAGGTCCTGCAGGAAGTAGTCCTCGAAGCGGCCGCTGCCCACGCCGCGCGCACCGTGGGTTCGCTCTGGCTCCAACATGTTGACCAGCATACCGCTATAGACGTTGTCGTTGCTGGCGATGCCGGGAAACACCAGGATCATCGGGCCGATGGTGCCCTGCGCCAGCAGATCCTCATACACGTCGATCACGTTACGATCACCGCGCGACAGGTCTTCGGATGGGTTGATCCACTCGCGCTCGTGGCCGCGGAACAGGAACAGCACCGGATAGCGTTCTTCGGGATGCTCGGCTGCGCGCGGCGGTACGTGGATGAAGAATGTTTTGGGAATGCCCAAGGCGCGGCTCAGGTGCTGAACCCGCTGCACCCGCGCGTCGTACGGGTTGACCAGGGCCGGGTCCGGTGTTGGCGTAGGCCCAGGGCCTTCGCTCTGGATGTCGCTCCAGCCGGCAATCGGCACTGCAATCGTCTGCGGCCCATCGACGAGCAGCGCGTGGTTGGGAACAGGCTGCCCTGTGGCATCGGCTTCACGGCGAACCCATGAGCCACGCGTAAAGGTATATTCCACCGTTGCTCCTTTCGCAAAGGGCACCGTTAACGAGGCTCGATCCTGGGTACGTACGAGCTGAGTCGCAGGATCGGCAGCCGCCCAATTGTTCCAGTTGCCGCTCAGGTAAACATCGTCATCCGGCGGCGTGCCAGGCGGCAGTGTCACCGTCCAGGTAACAGCAACCAACGGCTCGGCCACGACCGGGGTGGGTGTCGGTGTTCCACAGCCCACCAGCAGCATGAGCAGCAGCCAGCCCACGAGCAGCGCGCGCAGTAAACGATCGTGGATCACCCATGGTCGGAAACAGGCAGGAGACGTTTGAGGGTCACAGGAGGATGTCATGGGATATGCATCACCGTTGCGCGGACCCGACGCCGTCCGGCTCAGTCGTTGGGCGTTGACGGGGTAGCCCTGGCCGGCACCATGTCCATGTGCACCAGGGCTACCCCAGCCTGCGACAGAAAGGCGCGCGCATGGGAATCCGGATAAGTACCGGCATACACAACACGCACCAGGCCGGCGTTGATGATCATCTTGGCACACGTCAGGCAGGGCTGGTGCGTCACGTAAATCGTGCCACCGGCAACCGAAACACCGTGCAGCGCCGCCTGCAGGATCGCGTTCTGTTCGGCGTGCAGGGTGCGCACACAGTGGCCGTCGACCATCAAGTGTCCGACCTCATCGCAGTGCGGCAGCCCAGCCGGCGCGCCGTTATAGCCGGTCGTCAAGATACGGCGGTCCTTGACGATGATAGCCCCCACCTGGGCACGATCACACGTGCTGCGTGTGGCGACCTGCTGGGTAATGCTCATGAAATATTGGTCCCAGGGTGGCCGGCCTGACTGCCCCATGGCAGGACTCACCCGGTGCCAAACTGGCGGTCGCCCGCGTCACCCAGCCCGGGCACGATATAACCGATTTCGTTGAGGTGAGAATCGACCACCGCCAGATGGATCGGCACGTCGGGATGAGCCTGCTGCAGCGCGGCAATCCCCTCCGGTGCCGCAATGATGCCGACGAACTTGATGCGGCGCGCACCCCAGCGTTTCAGAATATCGACACAGGCCACTGCCGAGCCACCCGTCGCCAGCATCGGGTCGAGCACCAGGCAGACCTGCACCGTGGGTCCCACCGGGAGCTTGTTGTAATACTGCACCGGTCGCAGCGTCTTTTCGTCGCGATAGACACCGAGGTGCCAGACCTCGGCACCGGGCATCATCTCCCATACACCTTCGACCATCCCCAGGCCGGCACGCAGGATAGGCACCAGGCCGATTTTTTCGGCCAGCACGACCCCATCCGCCACACCCATGGGTGTCGTCACCTTGCCCGTTTCCAGCGCCAGGTCGGCGGTGGCTTCGTAGGCCAGCAGAATGGCGATCTCACGAATCAGCTCGCGGAACTTTTTCGGTTCCGTGTTGAGATCACGCAGCAGCGTCAGTTTATGTTGAATCAGCGGATGGTTGGAAACATGGATACCGGACATAGGATTAACGTTCCCAGTCGATCTGAGGAGCAGCCAGGCCACGCCGCACCAGCCGTTCCACTTCTTGCTGGCACGGCAGGCACATGGTGGCGTCGGGCTTGACTTCCAGGCGTTCAGGATCGATCGGCTTGCCGCACCGTTCGCAGATGCCGTAGAGGCCCTTATCGATGGCGCGCAGCGCCGTTGCCGTCTGCTCCAGGCGCCGCTCCAGGGTTGTGAGCAAAGCCAGGTGTTTCTCACGCTCGAACAAATCGGGATCACCCTCCTCGGCATCGATATCTACTTCGCCCTTGAGCCATTCGCGCAAATGCTGGATTTTGGCTTCTATTTCTACCTTCTCGGCCTCCAGCTGTTCTCGCTCCCGTGCAACGAAGTCGTTCGAATTCTGACCCATGGCTAACTCACTCCTTGTATTCGATGCCTGTGATCGTTCCTACCGTCACAACCGCTTTTTTGCGGCCCCTTTATACCACGAAACCGGCGATAAGTCAACAGATTACCTGTTTCATCAGGCTTGGGGCTTCGCGACCTTTCTGGTATAATCTGGCGAACAAGAGTTCGTTTGCAGCGAGTCTGGTCATGGATGAACGCACCGTCTCCGCCAAAAAGAAACCGGAAGAGATCGCTCTCGACGCGGCGCTGCGCCCACGCGCCCTGGCCGACATGGAAGGCCAGGACCGGCTGCGCGACAATTTGCGCATTCTGATCGACGCGGCCCAACAGCGGCGCGAAACACTGGATCATATTCTGTTCTATGGTCCGCCTGGGTTGGGCAAAACCACCCTGGCCAACGTGCTGGCCAACGAAATGGGTGCCAACCTGAAGGTCACGGCCGGGCCGGCCATCGAGCGTGCGGGTGACCTGGCTGCCATTCTGACTAACCTCAGCGGGGGAGACATTCTCTTCATCGACGAAGTACACCGCCTGGGTCGCGCCGTCGAGGAGATCCTCTACCCGGCTATGGAAGATTTCGCCCTCGATATCGTGATCGGTAAGGGTCCCAGCGCGCGTTCGATCCGACTCAAGCTGCCGCGCTTCAGCATCATCGGCGCCACCACCCGTCTGGCCCTGCTTTCAGCACCACTGCGCGCCCGTTTTGGCGCCGTCTACCGCTTCGATTTTTACACGCAGGACGCGCTGGAGCGCATCGTCGTACGCGCCGCGGGGCTGCTCAACGTAGCGATCACACCCGACGGTGCGCGCGAGATTGCGCGGCGTGCGCGAGGCACACCACGCGTTGCGCTGCGCCTGCTGCGCCGTGTGCGTGACTACGCACAGGTGCGTGCCGACGGGCACATCGATGCCGCCGTGACCGACGCGGCCCTGCGCCTGCTCGACGTCGACGAACTCGGCCTGGATGACCTGGACCGCCAGGTGCTGCATGCCATCATCGGCAAGTTCGGCGGTGGTCCCGTCGGCCTGGAAACAATCAGCGCATCGGTCTCGGAGGAGGCCGATACCATCATGGATGTGGTGGAGCCATACCTGCTGCAGCTCGGTTTCCTGGAACGCACCCCCCGCGGCCGTATCGTCACACCGCGCGCGTACGCACACCTCGGCCTGCCGGCACCCGTCACGACCCCCACCCGCACCGCCCAGGGGACCCTGTTCGAGAATGACCTGGACGGGTGAAGCGACACGTGGTGATGGCTGATGCCCTTGCACACCTCTGATTTCGACTATGCTCTGCCGCCTGCGCGCATTGCACAGACCCCGGTCGAACCGCGCGATGCCGCCCGCCTGCTGGTCGTGCACCGCCAAACCGGGGTTCTCGAACATCGGGTATTTGCCGACCTGCCCGGTTACCTCGGACCCGGCGATGTGCTCGTGGCCAACGACAGCCGTGTGCTGCCGGCGCGCCTCTTCGGCCACAAAACGACGGGCGGACAGGTCGAGATCCTGCTGCTGAAGCCGCTGTCCGACTTGCAGTGGGAAGTCCTGGTGCGCGGCAAAAAGCTGCGCCCAGGGAGTGTGATCACGTGCGCCCCACGATCTTCTACAACCCAGCTAGCCCTGACGGCGACCGTGATCGCCGTCAACGATGACGGTACCCGGCACGTACAGTTCGACCGCCCACCCCTGGCCGAGCTCGACCAGTACGGGGAAATCCCGCTGCCACCCTACATCCACGAACCGCTGCGCGACCGTGAGCGGTACCAGACCGTCTACGCCCGTGTCCAGGGTTCGGCGGCCGCACCCACTGCGGGTCTGCACTTCACGCCGCGCTTGATCGAGCAGCTCACCGAGCAGGGCACCGAGTTTGCATTCGTCACGCTGCACATTGGGCTGGACACCTTTCGGCCTGTGCAGGTCGAAGCCATCCACGAGCACCGCATGCACCGCGAGTGGGCGGTGCTGCCCGCCACCGCGGCGCAGCGCATCACCACCCGGCGTGCGGGCGGCGGTCGCTGTATTGCCGTAGGCACCACCGCCGTGCGCGTGTTGGAGAGCGCGGCCCGTCACGGCACCCAGGGCGAAACCCTGCCGGCTTTCCAGGGCTGGACCGATCTTTTTATTACGCCAGGCTTCGAGTTTCGCGTCACGGATGCGTTGATCACCAACTTTCACCTGCCACGCTCCAGCCTGCTCATGCTGGTCAGCGCTTTCGCAAGCAAGACCTTGATCGACCGGGCCTACGCCGAAGCGCTGCGCCACGCGTATCGTTTCTTCTCCTTTGGTGATGCGATGCTGATTTTGTAAACAAACATGATTTTTCTGAAATCGCTCACGCTGGCCGATTTTGATTTATGCAAAGCTGTGGTAGAATAACACGTGCCTGGTGGGAACCAGGCGAACAGAACGCCATTTTGACCGCGGCACCTGACCGCTGTCGCCCGTAGCGAGCGGGCGTGCCCGGTCATAGTGATATGAGACGTACGATGTGACGTGTGAGGGGTGATGGAAGGCAACATGCGAGCAGTCATCGATGGATTCATCGATCACACACGGGCGGAAAATTCCGAACACACCGTGGCAGCCTATCAAAACGATCTGAACCAGTTCCTCGATTTCGTCCAGCACGACCGCCTGGCTGGCCCGCCGACGCATTGGGACGAAGTCACACCGGGGGATGTCACGGCTTACATTCTCTTTCTCAAGGCGCGTGAATACGCGCCAGCCAGCGTGGCGCGCAAATTGGCCGCTGTGAAGTCCTTTTTTGCCTATCTCCTGGCGCACGGGCTGATCACACACAACCCGGCGGCCGAGATATCCTCGCCGCGCGTGGAGAAACACCTCCCCCACACCGTCGAACGTGACAAGGTCGAGCGACTGCTGGCCGAGCCAACCCAGCAGCACAACGCCAAGGCCCTGCGCGACAAGGCCCTGCTGGAACTGCTCTACGCCACCGGCATGCGCGTCAGCGAAGTGGTGGCGCTCGACGTGGCGGATGTCGACATTGGGGCTGGTATCATCACGTGCAGCGGCCGCAAACGTCGCAGCCGCGAAATCAAAATCAGCGGACCCGCAGTCGATGCCCTGGACAGCTATTTGATGGAGGGTCGGGAGAAGCTGATATCGCCGACGGCGCGGCATGAGCCGGCGTTGTTCGTCAACCACCGCGGCCAGCGCCTGACACGGCAGGGACTCTGGCTCATCGTCAAATACTATGCCGATCAGGTGGGCATCACCGACGAGGTGACACCCCACACGCTGCGTCACTCGTTTGCCGCCCACAAACTTGCCAGCGGTGAAGCCGATGTGCAGGAAGTGCAGCACACCCTGGGCCACGCCAGCCGGTCGACCACCCAGGTCTACACGATGCTGGCACCGTCCGAGGCGTTCAATAACGAAGGCAATCAGTGATGAACCAGGCATGGCTTACGCCCGCTCAGATTGCCGAAGCGGCACAGTTCGTACGGCAGCGCACCAGGCATACCCCGCAGATCGGTTTGGTACTCGGCTCCGGGCTCAGCCCGCTGGCCGACACGATCGAAGATGCGGATCGTATTCCGTTTCATGACGTGCCGCACTTCCCGGTCAGCACCGTGGAAGGACACAGCGGCACGTTGGTGATTGGTTGGCTGGAGGGCCAGGCGGTACTGGCACTGCAGGGCCGCGTGCATTTCTACGAAGGTTATTCCATGCAGCAGATCACGCTGCCCATTCGGGTCATGCAGCTGCTGGGGATGCACACTGTGATTCTCACCAATGCGGCGGGCGGTATCAACCCGCACTGGCATGCCGGCGACCTGATGCTGCTGACCGATCACATCAACTTGGTGGGGTTGGCCGGGCATAACCCGCTGCTGGGACCCAATGAGCCCGCCTTCGGTCTCCGTTTTCCGAGCATGACCAAGGTCTACGATGCGGAACTGCGCCGTCGCGCCCTGGATGTGGCCGCACGCCTGGACCTGCCGCTGCGCCAGGGTGTTTATGTCAATGTGTCTGGCCCCATGTTCGAGACACCCGCCGACATCCGGTTCCTGCGCACGATTGGAGCGGATGCCGTGGGCATGTCGACCGTGCCCGAGGCCATCGTCGCCCGCCATGGTGGTTTGCGCGTGCTGGCTATCTCGGCCATTGCCAACATGGCGATCGACTCGCCGGAGACGAGCAGCGAAACCACCCACGAAGAGGTCCTGGAAGCCGGCATAACCATCGTCCCCCGTCTCACAGCCCTGCTGCGCGGTATTCTCGGAGACCTGCCGCCCGCGTCCGCCACACCTGGGCCCTAAAGGCGTTGCATGGCGATTGTTGTCAAACTGATTACCGACTACGCCCCATGGATCTATGCGGTGTGTGGGCTGGTGGCACTGTGGTACTTACGCGTCGCAATCGTTGCACGCCGTGAGCGCCGCCAGGCAGCCTTCACCCTGGAGCGTGAGGCCGCACTCAATAAGACGTACCAGGCGTTTGCCGCAGCCCTGCTGCTGTTAGTCGTCATGGGAATTGTCTACTTCATCACCACCTGGCTCGCCACGGCGGTTCAGCCGTTGGTGGTTGCCGTCGTTTCGCCGACACCGACGGCGCTGGTGCTGCCGACAGCCACGCCAACACCGGCACCGGTCACGGCGACACCGTCACCCAGCCCGGTGCCTACCAAGGCGCCCACGCCGCCCCCGACACCCACCCCGCCGCCGGTTGTCACCCGCGCACCGGTGATCGTTGCGCCCAGTTGTCCGGATGGACGTGCACGCCTGGTACAACCGGGGGTCAATCAGACGGTGTCGGGCAACGTACAGGTCGTCGGCACGGCTGCGGCTGATCAGTTTGCGTACTACAAGTTGGAATTCAAGCCGGTGGGTGCACCCGGCGAGCCCACTTTCATCCTGTCACGAACCCAGGCGGTCGTCGACGGGCCGTTGGGCGCCTGGAACGTCAGTGGGCTGCCGGCTGGCGCCTACATCCTGTATCTGCGCACCATCGACGTCACAGGCAATTATGGCGAATGCACGGTGCAGGTCCAGGTCGGTGGCTAATCTCCCCCCGGTGCAGCGATATGCGCCGAGCGGTCACCATGCTGGCGACTTTTCAAACACCGAACATGTGCGCTGCGGCGGCATGATCGTGTAACATTTGCGGTGGCTCACTCGTTACATCGATGAGAGTGCCGGGCTCCGTAGTTTGGGGCAGGCCGGCCCACCATCGACGAGGGAGAATGACCGCACCATGACCTATGAGGCGGTGATGTTAGGCCAGGTTCGGCCCACCACGGCAGAGCTGCGGGCATTGGACGAACTATTCGAACGTCTCTATGCGACGTATCATCGTCCGCTGTACAACTACATCTATCGCCTGGTTGGCAATTGGGAACAGGCCGAGGACCTGACACAAGAGGTCTTCCTCAAAGCCTACAATGCCCTGGGGCGCCTGCCCGCCGATGCCAACCATCGGGCCTGGCTGTACCGCATCGCCACCAATGCCAGCTATGACGTGCTGCGCCGCCGGCGCCTGATCCAGTGGCTGCCCTTCTTCGACGACGATCGTGCCAGCGAGTTCGACGATCCCGCCAAACAAACGCCCGAAACGATGGCGGTGCAGGCCGCCCTTCACCGCCTGCCCGCCGATCAGCGCACCTGCCTGCTGCTGTACGTTTGTGATCATTTTTCCACCGAAGAAATTGCCGACATCGTGGGTTGTTCACGGGGTGCTGTCAAAACCCGTCTCTTCCGTGCGCGCGAACGTTTCCGCCAGGTTTTTCCCGCTGGCGAGGAGAATCTGTGATGACCACACCGAACCACCAGCAGATTCGTTTGCTCCTGGCGCACTACCGCGAGTTGGATGACCGCGACCGACGGTACGTCGACCAGCACCTGGTAACCTGTACCGAGTGCCGTGCTGCACGCGCGGCGTACGAGCAGCAGAACCGGGCCCTGCGCGCGTTGCCCAGCCGCACACCATCCACGCAGCTGCAACGTAACCTGACGGCCGAGATTGTGCGCCACCAACCGGCACCGCCCTGGTACCGTCGCCTGCCGACCGAACTGGCGTTCGTGGCCGCAGCTGCGATTCTGCTGCTGGCATTCTTCGGCCTGATCCAGCTGCAGCAGCCATCCCCGGAGACGGTGGCCTATACCGCTACCCCCGCCGCGCCGGTGGTCGGTGTCGACGGCACGGTCGAACCGCCGGCAATCCCCACGCGCACGGCACCCGACACGATTGCCATTACCCCAACCGTGCCGCTCACGCCGACCGACCTGGTGTCAGCCACTACGATCGCCGATACCCTACCGTGGGTGACCTTCGCCATCGACCGGGCGGACGGCACGACCTTGACCGCAGCACGCGCCGATGGGGCCCAGCCGAGCCGCCTCCAGGACTTCACGCCAGCATTGCCGGCCATGCCGCAGGTCAGCCCCGATGGGTGGTGGACGGCCGTCGGCCGCGACGGTGTCATCCTGTTGCCGAACACCGGTGGCGCAGCCATCCCACTGCTGGCGCCCGACACGCTGCCCGGCGAGATCGTCGCTCTGGCGTGGGCACCCGACAGCAGCGCCCTGGCGATGACGGTGCGCCGGCCGGATGGCTCCTACCAGGTGTCCACCGTACGCCTGCAGGCCGGTCTGCCCCTGGAGTCGTTTGGGTTCGATCGTGGTTATCCGCGGCTGCTCGGTTGGGATGCCACAGGTCAGCAGGTGGTGGTGCTGTTGAGTGCCGACGACGAGACCGATTCCAGCGGCCAGATACAGCTCCTTGCCCCAGACCAGGCAGCGGTCGTTCAGCCCTACAGCTACGCCGCGGCGCCCGCGTGGCGACTGCGCCAGGCAAGCCTGGGCCCACGCGGGCGTTGGGTGTATTACCTGGCCGACCAGCCCAACGGCGGTTCGATCCTGGTGCGCCAGAGCCTGCGCGACGGCAGCCAGACCGTGGCCCTTTCAGCCACACTGCCCATCGACAGCTACGTGCTGGCGGACGATGAGAATCACGTGGTCTACACACTGACGGTGGCGGCCGACAGTCCGGCGGCGCGCAGCAATGTGCGGCTCCTCACCTTCAGCGCGGGCCGGCCAATATCGGTCACCGATCTGCCGGGCAGCCCGGCCACCCTGCTGGCATGGTCACCCACCGTGACGTCACCGCTGGAGAGCTGGGTGGTGCTCAGCCAGCCGATCACGGCCAGCCAACAGCTCATCCTGCTGCGCCCATCGGACGGTATCAGCCTGCCGGTAACGCTCGATGACCTGGTCGATGGGACAACGTCCGACATCCACCTGGCTGGTTGGCTATCGCCAACACCGGCGGTCGAGGCGACCGACGATGCCACCGACTTCGATCAGGTCGCGCGGGTTGTGGCTGGGGTGTTAGCGCGGCAGCAGTGGCCAGAGCTGACGCGCTGGCTGACCGATGGTTCATTCACACGCTGCGAGTACCAGGGTGCCTGCACCACGGTGACGTCGACAGCCGACGCCCTGATGACGCTGGTGGCGGCCTTCCGTGACGCCGATGTGCGTGTCGAGTTGGGTCGCCCGGTTGTAGAGCCGCCCGGATTTACGGCCCCCGGCGAAGCGGCGGTCCTGGTCCGCCGCACACCGAGCACGGCTGATGTCGACAGCAGTCACCTGTACTGGCGGCGCAGCGAGGACGGTCGCTGGCAGCTGTCAGGCATACTGACGGGCATTCCATATTACGAAGCACCCAGCCTGGCCGAAGTGCGGGCAGCGCCGGCGGCCTTTGCCGGCCTGGAGGTCGTGCTGGAGGGTGAGTACTTCGTGGCTAACCTGCCACCCGAACTGCCGGCCCATGCGCCACGCCTGGGTCAGTGGGTGCTGCGTGATGCCAGCGGCGCCTCGCTGTGGGTCCGCAATGCCACCCCAGCGGTGGGACAGGGCATCGAAGAGGGAAACCCGGTGCAGGTATTGGGTGTGCTCAAGATCGAACAGGGGTGGCCGTTCCTGGAGGTCTCGTGGATGCGGCCCCTGGTTCAGGACAGCGGGTCGTGAGTGTATGACGACCGCACAGAACACATAGATCAGGACTTTTCTGTCTGTCTGTGATCTGTGCGTTCTGTGTGGTCGATTCGAATACCTGCGCGCACTACGTGCGCAGCGGGTGTACGTCCACGTACTGGTTGAGGATCTCCATTGCCTCACCCAGCAGTTCGTAACTCTCCCAGCCGCCCGACGCTACCAGGGCATAAATAGCGGCGCCCCGCACGTAATCGTCAGCCCGCAGCTGCTCGTCGTACCAGGCCAGTTGTTCGATGTAGTTGCCGGCCCCGTCGGGGCCCATGTTCAGCGTCTTGGCCCAGTAGTCCACAAAATCGCGCCACCCACGCCCCTGCGGTCCGGGCCGTCCCTGCACCAGACCATCGATGCCACATTCGGTCATCAGCAGTGGCACCGCCAAACCGGCGGGCTGCAGGTAGTTGCGGTACACCTTGCGGTAGCGCAGCGTCAGCCACCCCTCGTCGCCTTCGTTGGCACCCGCCGCGAGCTGGCTCTTACCGGTTCCGAACCACATTTCGGGAGCCGAGTATTCGTGCAGGCCGAGATACCCGCCCGTGCTCTTGACCGCATCCAACGCCGGAAAGAAGTGCGGCCACAGTTCCAGATCAGGCAGTCCGGTGCCAAAATTACCCACAACCGAACGAATGCCTTCGGCCGCCAACAGACGGGTGCGCTCGGCCTCGAAGTCGGCCAGGCGCTGCATTTGCGCCGGCGTCACCGCCACCGGTTCGTTGACAGCCTCCCACCCGGCATAGGCAGCCAAACGCTGGGCATCGCCGGCCAGGGGCAGTAACTGCTCCACGAAGCGCCGCGCCTCCGCCAGCGGATCGATGTTCTCCAAATCGAGTTGGTCAGGAAACGGTGGCCGGCCCACGATCAGTGTGTCAGGAGCCAGCCGCTTGAGCTCAGAGACAAAGTTGACGTCATGCTCCAGGGTTTTGATCAGCGCCAGGTTACGCGTGGCCGCCAGGGTGAAGATTTCTGGCACGTTGCGCGTGACAAATACGCCCAGTTTGGTGGCCGGTCCGGGCGGGAACGGGGTTGGGCGGGGTGTTGGGGTTACCGTCGGTGGCTCACTGGTCGAAGTGGGCGCCGCCGTCCCAGTGGCAGTTGCCGTAGGAACGAGCGGGGGTTTGATAAAAACCGGATCGGTGGGTCGAGTCGGCACGGGGGATGGCGTCGGGGTGCGGCGCACACCACACGCTTGCAGCGCAGCTGCGGCAGACAGCGCAGTGAGCAGCGTGAGGAAACGGCGCCGACTGACTCCTACA
>CAZXQZ010000060.1:19083-21250 GCA_964642445.1 uncultured Anaerolineae bacterium | reverse complement strand
CCCGGTAGTACGATTACGAGTACGAGTACGAGTACGAGCAGGAGTACGAGCAGGACGGTACTCGTACTCGTAATCGATCATCGTTGCGGTTCTGCTCATCCACGCGGTCAGCCGGGCAGCGACAGATGACCCAACTGCATCATGTAACCCAGGCTGTCCGAGTAGTTGTGCCCCTCGTCGGCCTTGCCATCGGGGCCGAAGTGCCAGACCTCGCACACATCCAACGAGTAAGGCTTGTGGCTGGCCGGGAAGCCGGGCGGGATCGGGCCATCCTGGACGCCCACGGCGCGGAATTGGGCGATGACCCAGTCGCCGGCATCGATGTACCGTGCGTCGACGATCCGGATGTCCGACGAGGTAGCGACGTGGCCCTCCAGCCAGCCCTGGAATTCCTCCCGGGACGACACAGTGATGCCGCGGCCGTGATCGACGAACCTGACGTTCGATCCCGTTGCGATGGCGGCCGAGCGGGCGCAGTCGTGCGCGCTGAAGGCCTCATGGGCTGCGCGCAGAGTGGCGATGTTCTTGGTTTCCATGGTGATGCTCCTTGTGATAATGGGTAGATGGATATCGACGTGCTCAACCTGCCGGCGGCTGTCCGCCCTCAGAGTGGGCTGTCCACAACCCGACCAGGTGCCGGCGCCAGCCTGGCGGCAAGTGATTGCTGAGCACACGAGCCGTCAGCAAGCCGGCCATGCTGGCACCGAGCACCAGGGCGCGGCGGGGGGTTTGGGTGGTGGTCATGGATCAGTCTCCTGTCGTTGCGTGATGGTGTCAGGTGGTCATCCCCGACACGACCAGAATACACCCCATCACTGGCCAATTTCCAGACCAACTGCTGCCCAATCGGTGCTCAGTTCTTTGCATCAAGGGCGAGAGACCCGGCAGCGAGAGACCGCAACCACAACCGCACGTTCGACCAGCCCGCACGCACAGGGTGTGATTTGTGCCTTATGCTGGCGTGTGGTAAAAACAAGGCGACGCTCATTCTCGCCGCTTGATACCCAGATTCTGTTTGCCCCGTCGGCAGGGCACGTTGCACCCCGTCTCATGACCGGTGACGTCCTGCAGCGGGCACAGTGAGGCACGATCCATGTTCCATGATCTACAACCGATCGATTCGATACCCGGCGAAAACCCGAGCACTGGCCTGGCCTACATCGCCGAGGTCGTCCACGTCTACCCCATCCCCGACGCCGAGCGCATCGAAAGCCTGGAAATCGTGTGCGGTCCGGGCGGACGTTGGCGCGGCACGGCCGTGAAAGATCAGTTTGCGGTGGGCGACGTGTGCGAGGTCTACCTGCAGGATGCACTGCTGCCGCAGAACGAGCGCTTTGCCTTTTTGGAGCCGCGCCACTGGCGCATCCGCATGGTGCGCCTGCGCGGCGTGCCCAGCGAATGCCTGATCATGCCGCTGACCGCCGAGACCCAGGGCCTCGCACCCGGCACCGACATCACGCAACTGGCGGGCGTGACCAAGTACGAGAAGCCGCTGCCGGCCAACATCAGCGGCGAAATCATCGGCCGGTTCCCGTCGTTCATCCCCAAAACCGATGAGCCCAACTTCCAATCGGTGCCGGAGATGGTCCAGGCTCTGCTCGGCCAGCCGTTTTGTGCCACGCTCAAGGCCGACGGCAGCAGCGGCACGGTCTTCTGGGACGAAGCAGGCCCGGTGCGGGCGTGCTCGCGCAATTACGAATTGAAAGAAAGCCCCGACACCGCGATCTGGCAGCTCGTGCAGAAGTATAACCTGGCCGAGCATCCCCTGCCGGTCGCGCTGCAGTTCGAGATCGTCGGTCCGGGCATCCAGAAGAACCGGTTGGGCCTGAAACAGGTGGACCTGCGCGTATTCAACGCCTGGCACATCGCCGAGCGACGCTATTTCGACTATGCCGAACTGCGTGACCTGGCGCAGCATCTCGGCCTGCCGCTGGTCGATCTCGTCGAGATCGGCGACGCCTTCGACTTGCAGGACGACGAGGCACTGCGCCACTATGCCGAGCGCACGTATGCCAACGGTGCCACCGCTGAAGGTGTGGTGATTCGCCCCTTGAATGAGATGCAGGTCAACGGCGAACGCCTGAGTTTCAAAGTCATCAATCTGCTGTACCGCGATTGAACGTCAGACCAGACCCTTCGGGTTTGCCGCCATCGACGGCAAATCATC
>CAZXQZ010000060.1:0-18983 GCA_964642445.1 uncultured Anaerolineae bacterium | reverse complement strand
TGCCGCCATCGACGGCGAATCAACGTCAACAACGACAAACCCGAAGGGTCTTCCCGATTGAACGTCGAGCCAGACCCTTCGGGTTTGCCGCCATCGACGGCGAATCAACGTCAACAACGACAAACCCGAAGGGTCTTCCCCGAATTGCCCTGGTCCCCTGCCAAAAGGCGATTTGACAAACCGCCCCATTTCCTATAAAGTAACCTGAATTACACTGCCCTCACGCCAAAACGTCGTCCCCTGGGTTGACTGCTGATCCACCATCACCAACATAGCGGATGATACATATTCAAGGAGTCGCGAATGCAACTCGGCGCGTTTTCGATGAGCCTGGCGGTCAAGAACCTTGAAGCCTCGCGTGCCTTCTACGAGAAGTTAGGCTTCACGGCCTTTGCCGGCGATCCGTCGCAGAACTGGTTGATCCTGAAGAACGGCGATCACGTCATTGGTCTCTTTCAAGGCATGTTCGAGAAGAACATCCTGACCTTCAACCCGGGCTGGGACAGCAACGCCCAACCACTGGTCACCTTCACCGATGTGCGCGACTTACAGCGCCAGCTCAAAGCGCAGGGCGTGCAGCTGGTGAGCGAAGCTGATGAGGGCACCAGTGGTCCGGCCAGCTTTGTGGTGCTGGACCCGGATGGAAACCCTATCCTGGTCGACCAGCACGTTTGAGCTGGAGGTCCCTCCTATACTCAACCCCCGACCCCAATCCCCAATCCCATTCTGGTTAAGATGCACATCGGAGGATAACATGCAGGAATCAACTCACTCGCGCGTCCGTCCCCACATTCCCACCCTGGTTTGGGTGCTGATCGGCCTGGTCCTGGGCATTGCCCTAACCGGTGCCTGGCAGGTGTTGGCCCAGGCCGGCACCTATGACCCGATCCTGGACGTCAATCACGACGGGGTCATCGACACGCTGGACATACAATCCACGGCCAGTTCCTGGAACACCACGGGCGATCCGGCACTGGTCAATCTGGTTGCCCGCGGTTATTACCAGACCGCTGCCACGTTTGCGGGCAATCAGGCCTTGACCGCTTGTACGGCGGGGTACCACATGGCAACGCTGGCGGAAATCTTCGATACCAGCGCGCTGCGTTACGCCAAGGAGGTTGCCGGCGCCGTGCAGGGCGCAGACAGCGGCTCCGGCCCGCCCTACTCGATTACGGGCTGGATCCGGACCGGCGTCGGCTCCGGCACCAACAACCAGGTCGGTGCTGGTAACTGCCAGCTGTGGGCATCGAACAGTGCGGCGCACTTTGGAACCACGGTGGCGCTCAATCCCGACTGGCTGGGCGCCAACACGAATATCAGCCCATGGGCGGGTGTGACGTTTACCTGCAGCACGGCCAGGCGTGTTTGGTGTGTGCAGGACTGACAGATATCACAGGAGAAATCACCATGGGAGGTTGGGGCTGCCCCTACCAGGTCAATCTGTACTGCCGGCGCCTGTCGCGGGAGTGTGATCCGGGCATACCGGGATGCATTTTGTACGGTCTCGTGGAGCGCAAGGATGTGCCGCCACCCCCACGGCGTGCTCAGCGCAGAGCAACCTCAGCAAAAACGCCCGACCCTGCACCGCCAGACGGGGAAGGTCGAACGCAGATGTGATGAACGCGCGATTCCTCGTTACGAGTAGGAGTACGAGTAGGAGTACGAGTACGAGTACGAGTACGAGTAGGAGTACGAGTACGAGTACGAGTAGGAGTACGAGTACGAGTAGGACGGTACTCGTACTCGATCGTTGCCGCGCTGGGCCAAACGCAGCTCACGAGACAGAGGAAGTCACCATGCAGCGCAAGGCGCACTGGGAACACATCTATGCAACGAAGCCCGCCGATGGCGTAAGCTGGTACCAGCCGCATGCCGATCAGTCACTTGCCCTGATCCGGGGCACCGGCACACCCCACTCCGGCGCCATCATTGATGTTGGAGGCGGCGCCTCCACGCTGGTCGATGATCTCCTGGCAAACGGGTACACCGACCTGACGGTGCTGGATCTGTCGGCAGCCGCCCTGGAAACCGCCAGGCGCCGGCTTGCCTCGCGCGCCGGTCTGGCCACCTGGCTGGAAGGCGATGTGACGGCGGTCGAGCTACCGGCGCGGCGCTATGACGTCTGGCACGACCGCGCCGTCTTCCACTTCCTCACCGAGGAGAAGGACCGACGAGCCTATGTCACCGCCGTGCTGCGGGCAGTGAAGCCCTTGGGTCATGTCATCATCGCAACGTTCGCCGCAGACGGCCCTACGCACTGCAGTGGCCTGCCGGTCGTGCGCTACTCGCCCGACCAGTTGCATGCTGAGCTCGGGGCGTCCTTCACCCTGCAGCATGCGGCGCGCGAGGCACATCATACGCCGTTTGGAACGGTGCAACAGTTCGTCTACTGCTGCTGCCGCCTGGGGTAAGTGACATTCGCAGCCGCAATCCCCGCTTCACACAGGTGGCGATCAAGGCCAACCGGGCGGTGATCGACCTGCTGGCGCGCATCGGCGCTGAGAAGGGCGCCACCCCGGCGCAGATCGCGCTGGCCTGGCTGCTGGCGCAGAAGCCCTGGATCGTGCCCATTCCTGGCTCGCGCAAGCTCGAACGGTTGGATGAGAACAACGGCGCGGTCACTGTTGAACTGACCGCTGCTGATCTTGGCGCCATCCAGGAGGCCATGGCCCAGATCAAGGTGATCGGGGACCGCTATTAAAAATCCGCAAGGTGGCGCGCTGGAAGAGCGGTGGCGGTTACACAGTTGCCATCTTTTTGGAAAGATGGCAACTGTGTAACCGCCACCGCCAAATTCGATCAAAAAGCTTCGGTATCACCGTTCCTCATAAAATGCCCGTACCGCGGCGTTCCACGCGGCCGGGACCTGGCTGTTCGGCAGGTGCCCGGCCTGGGGGATGATGCACAAAGCTGCATTCGGCAGCAGCCGGTAGAGCTCCACCGCAATCTCCACCGGGAAGTACTCGTCACGATCCCCGTGAATGAGCAGGGTTGGCTGCATAATCGCCGCGAGCGCCGCGGGGGGTGGGAAATTGGCCTCGCCGCCGTCCAGGTTCAGACGGTGAAAGGCCGCCAGCAGCGTACGCCAGTAGTCGGTGCCATAGACAGGCGCATGGATCGACTGCCAGTGCGCCGCCCACGTCTCCGGCAGCGTCTCGGGCGTCAGGCTCAACGCACGGGCCTGGTTGACCGCAGTAAAACGACAGGTGGCCGCCGTCAGCACCAACGAGCGCACTTGGTGCGGTGCCCGCAGCGCCAGTGTCAGCAGCAGCATTGCACCCGAACTCACCCCCCAAAGATGGGCCGACGCCAGGCCCAGCGTATCGAGCAGGGCGATCATGTCGTCGGCAAACCGGCTGTGCGTCAGCTGCTCGTGATTCGGGTTCTCGCTGCGCCCGTGCCCCCGCAGATCGGGAACGATCAGGCGGTAGTGGGTCCGAAACGCGGGAATCTGCTTGCGCCAGCAGGTTTCGCCTGTGGCCAGGAAATTGTGCAGCAGGATGACGGGCTCACCTGCGCCGTAGTCGTGATAGAAGAGGTGCGCACCGTTGACGTAGGCGTAGGGCATGGGTGGACTCCTGCCTGTGGTCGACAAAAAATCACCGGGTTTCTTGCGAAACCCGGTCTCGGAATCGTTCCACGGTGATGATCACCGCGTGTCAGCACAAATCACCCGCACATCCAAAAACAATCAACACCATCGAACACGCGCCCAGGCAGCCCACGAACCAGAGGCCACACCCAGGCGAACATCAAAACCATTCGTGCCAATTGGCGTCGATGCGCGGTGCCAATACCCAACTAGCGTTTCGTGTACTGCTTTGCGCGGCGCGCCTTCGGTAGACCGGGCTTTTTGCGCTCGACCGCACGGGCGTCGCGGGTCAGGTAGCCACCTTTGCGCAGAACCGGCTTGAGTGCTTCGTCGGCTTCGACCAGCGCGCGTGCCACACCCAACAAGACCGCGCCCGCCTGGCCGGTCGACCCGCCGCCGCGTACGTGGATCGAGACGTTATAGCGTCCTTCCATGGACGTTACGCGCAGCGGCGTCAGCATCTTGATGCGGTCGGTCTCGCGTGGGAAATGTTCTTCGAGCTTACGATCGTTGACGACAATCGTACCCGTACCCGGATAAAGCCGCACACGGGCGGTCGACGTCTTGCGTCGTCCAATGCCTTCGTAATAACGAACTGCCATCTCGTTCTCCGTTCTCCTATCGAACCTTTTGTGCGGCCTATCCTGCCAGTTCCAGCGGCTTCGGCTGCTGGGCCTGGTGGGGGTGTGTCGGCTCGGCGTAGACCTTCATCTTCTTGATCATCTGGTTGCCCAGTTTGGTCTTGGGCAGCATGCCACGCACGGCGGCCAGGATGACCCGGTCAGGGTAGCGCTGCAGCTGTTCACGCAGCATGATCGATTTGAAGCCCCCGGGGTACATGGAGTGGCGTGCGTAGAACTTCTGATCCAGCTTACGGCCAGTGACTTCGATCTTGCCGGCATTGACCACGATGACGTAATCACCACAGTCCACGTGTGGGCTGTAGATTGGTTTGTTCTTTCCTGAAAGAATGGTCGCGATTTGGGTGGCAAGACGCCCCAGGTTTTGCCCGGCTGCATCGACGACGAACCACTCGCGTTGAATTTCTTCTTTTTTCGGCGAAAATGTCTTCACGTCCACTTCTCCTGTGCCCGAGCAGGGCAACTGAATTCGATGTTGACCGTTCCACACGGCAATTGTGCCGGTCAGGCACCCTGCTCGTGCACTAAGGGGCTCGTAAAAGAATGACTTCCGGTGATGTGCAGCCAATTTCAGCCGCTTGGCGGGAAGTTATTCGTTTACGATGCCTGATAATTCACCTTGACCAGGCAAAGACCACACGCCGGTGCCGGTGGCGGTGCCAACCGGCGCTGCGCAGCCGACAACAGGGCCTCGAACTGGTCGGGCGTACGCCGTCCGGAACCGACTTCCAGCAGGCTCGCCACCAGCGTACGCACCATTGTGCGCAGAAAAGCGTTGGCCTCGATCTCGAACTGATGCAGACTGTCACGACTCTCAGCCTCTGGCACGGTGTGCCAGAAGGCACGCAGGACCTCGCGCTGCGTATTGCCCGCCCCAGGTCCCATCTCAGGATCGACCCCGAACGTGGCAAAATCGTGCCAGCCAACCAGGTGCTGCGCGGCGGCGTTCATCGAGTCGACGTCGAGCGCCTGGCGCACGTAATGCGCAAAACGCGCCCGTCGCGGTGAGCGCACCGCCGCCGACCAGACCGTGTAGCGGTAGACACGGCTGCGAGCGCTGAAGCGCGGATGAAAATCGCGCGCCGCCAGCTGCAGGTCGCGGATCGCGACATCCACCGGCAGCCTGGCATTGATGGCCCGCTGCAGGTCGGGCAGGCTGTGCCGCCACGTCACAGCAAAGCGGATCACCTGACCCGTGGCGTGCACACCGGCATCCGTTCGTCCGGCCCCACTGACGCGTGCTGGCTGCTGTGTGACCAACGCAATGGTATTTTCTAATGTGCCCTGCACAGTCGGTCGATCGACTTGAACCTGCCAGCCGGCATAGTTCGTACCGTCATACTCGACCAAGGCCCGGAAGATCTCGGGCTCCCCGGCCAGCTGTGCCATCTCCCGCACCCCACGTCGGCCAGGCACACCACACCGGCAAACCAGTGTGGCATGACCGGCAGTTTATCAGTCTTTGACCAGCTCCAAAATTGCCATCGGTGCGCCATCACCCTGGCGGGCACCCAGTTTGTAGATACGGGTGTAACCACCGGGACGGCCCTCGAAGCTCGGCGCAATTTCGTCGAACAGCTTCTTGGCCACGTCGTTATCGTTCAGGTTGGCCACGGCATAGCGGCGCGCTGAAACCTTGTCACCACCGGCGCGCAGGCCACGCTTGGCCACCGTGATCAGGTGTTCGGCATCGGGACGAACGGCGCGGGCCTTGGCCTCGGTCGTTTCGATCCGCCCATGTTTGAACAACTGCGTCACCAGATTACGATAGAGAGCCTTGCGCTGTGCGGCGTTGCGTCCTAATTTATACCCAGAAACTCGATGTCGCATATCATCCTCCGATCGTCTGCATCACCCGTTGCCGGTCGTGCAGATCAATTTTCCGCCAGCGCCGGTTCTTCCAGGCCCAGGTCTTCGTCTTCATCATCGTCTTCAAGTCGTTCACCGACTGGCTGACGCGTGTAGTGAATGGTGTCGAGGTAACCTTTCTGATCGAGGCGATCGACCAGTTCGTCCAATGACTTACGGCCGAAGTTGCGAATGGCCAGGATTTCCTCTTCACCCTGCTCCAGGCGCTCCAGGATCTCACCTACCTTGGTGATGCCGGCGCGCTTCAGGCAGTTGTAGGCACGTACCGTCAGCTCCAGATCCTCGATCGGTGTCTCGTAGATACGATCGGGAATCCCTTCATCGTCCTTGAGCGGCGTCTGCACGACCACGGCATCCACGCCAATGACCAGGGAGAAGTGCTGTACCAGCAGGCGCGCACTTTCACTCAGTGCCATCTTGGGCGAGATCGTGCTGTCGGTCCAGATTTCGATCGTCAGTTTGTCGTAGTCTGTTTGATGACCCACGCGTGTACGTTCGACCGAATAATTGGCCTTACGTACGGGCGTGAAGATGGCATCCACCGGGATTTCACCCAGTGGCAGCTTCCCCCGCTCCTCCGCTGGCGAATAGCCGCGGCCGCGCTGCACCGTCATCTCCAGGTCGAGCTCGGCCTCGGCTGCGTCGGTCGTCAACAGGTACTGTTCCGGATTGACGACTTCTACGCCCAGCGGGGTGATCAGGTCCCCTGCGGTCACTTCACCCTCACCGGTGATCTCGGCATGCAGGCGCACCGGCTCATCGGTATCGACCTTCAAACGGATCTGCTTCACGTTCAGGATCAGAGCCGTCATGTCCTCGCGCGTGTGCGGAATTTCCTGGAACTCGTGGTGCACCCCGCTCAAGCGGATCGAAGTGACGGCTGCGCCGGGCAGTGAAGACAGCAGAACGCGTCGCAGGGCATTACCCAGGGTAATCCCATAGCCACTTTCCAGCGGGCTAATGATAAAACGCCCGTAGTTCTGCGAACTGGCCTCGCACTCAATTTTGGGCAACACTCCGTTAGACAACTTTATTACCCTCCTTCGGACGCTCAACCACCACTCAATTACCGGCTGTAGAACTCAACGATCAACTGCTCGTTCAGCGGTGCATCGATGTCCTGGCGCGAGGGCTGTTCCAGCACGCGCCCAGCGAAACCGGCCATATCCAGGCTCATCCACTGCGGGATGGTCCGATCACCCAGCCGGTCATACAAGTCTTTGAAATAGATACTATCGCGGCTGCTATCGCGCACAGCAATCACGTCACCCGGTTTCACCTGGTATGACGGGATGTTGACCTTGCGGCCGTTGACCGTAAAGTGGCCGTGGCGTACCAACTGGCGAGCCTGTGCCCGTGAATCGGCAAAGGCAAGGCGATAAACGACGTTATCGAGGCGCAGCTCCAACAGCACCAACAGCGTCGCACCCGTCAGGCCCTTGGCGCGGCTGGCGACTGCAAAATAGCGCCGGAACTGGCGCTCCATGATGCCGTAGATCCGTCGCGCTTTCTGTTTTTCGCGCAGCTGCCGGCTGTAGTCCGACACCTTGCGCTTGAAGCCGCTCTTGCGGCCGTGCATGCCGGGCGGATACGATCGACGTTCCACGGCGCACTTCGGCGTCATGCAACGCTCACCCTTCAGGAAGAGCTTCTGCCCCTCCGTCCGGCACAATTTACACACTGCATCCGTATGTCTTGCCATGACTCCCTCACAATATCACGCGTGCCCTACGATCACACGCGCCGCCTGGGACAAGTTTACGGGCGTACGGAAGCCGGTCCTCCTCGTCACCCAGGCACCATTATCAACTACGCACTTAATTCCAACCTTCGCGTCCTTCGCGCTTCGTGCCCTTCGCGCCCCTTCGCGCCTTCGTGATCAAACGCGCCGCTTCTTCGGTGGCCGCACGCCATTGTGGGGCAGCGGCGTCACATCCTTGATCAGGCGCACGCGCAGGCCAACCGCCTGAATCGAGCGCACGGCTGCCTCGCGGCCAGGCCCAGGCCCCTTTACAAAGACGTCGACCTCACGCATTCCCATGTCCATGGCGGCCTTGCCCGCCTGCGTTGCCGCCAGCTGGGCGGCAAAGGGGGTGCTCTTGCGCGAGCCCTTGAAGCCGGCCAGACCCGAGCTGCTCCAGGTCAACGTATTGCCCTGGGGATCGGTAATCGTGATGATGGTGTTGTTGAAGGTCGACTGAATGTGGACCGCCCCCACCGGCACCATCTTCTTTTCGCGACGCGGCCCACCACGGCGCGTCTCTCGTCGTCCAGTTCTCGGCATGCTAACTCCTTATCCAGTACCACCCCTCCGGCCAGGCCCGATGCCAGGGAGGACACGCCTCCACCACACACCCAGCCAGCCCAGGGCACTCCCCGTGTCTCGAGCGCCGAAGCCAGGGCAACCGTCGCGCAGCGTTGCCCGCTCCAGCCTTCGTGATTACTTCTTCGCCTTGGAACGGCGCTTGCCGGCCACAGTCTTGCGCGCCCCACGCTTGGTGCGTGCATTGGTACGCGTGCGCTGACCGTGCACAGGCAGACCGCGGCGGTGACGCAGCCCACGGTATGAACCGATCTCCTGCAAACGTTTGATGTTCATACCGATCTCGCGCCGCAAGTCACCTTCGACGCGATAGTTGCGGTCAATAACCTCGCGCAAACGAGCCACCTCAGCCTCCGAGAGATCCCGCACCCGGGTGTCCGGGTTGATCTGGGTAATACCCAGGATCTCCTGGCTCGTCGATCGGCCAATCCCAAAAATGTAGGTCAGCCCAATCTCGACTCGTTTTTCGCGCGGCAGGTCAACGCCAGCAATACGTGCCATGCTTGCCTCCTCTTATCCCTGGCGCTGCTTGTGCTTGGGATCATCACAGATCACCCGCACAACGCCGTGGCGCTTGATAATCTTACACTTGGCGCACATGCGCTTGACCGAAGGCCTTACCTTCATGATTTCACCTCATCCATTCCGATCCGGCTGCCTGTCGTCTCACCCGCTCCGGCTGGCAGCGACAAACGGCACATTGTAACCTGTCAAGCCTGCTTCGTCAAAATTTCGACACCGTTATCGGTCACCGCCAACGTGTGCTCGAAATGGGCCGACAGCCGCCCATCGAACGTCACGACCGTCCACTTGTCGTCCAGCACACGCGTCTTCCACGTGCCTGCATTGACCATCGGTTCGATGGCAAAGGTCATGCCCGGTTTGAGCACCAGGTGCCGCACCTTGTCCTGCGGATGGATGTAATGCAGGATCTGCGGGTCCTCGTGCATCTGACGACCAATGCCATGCCCGGTGTACTCGCGCACCACGCTGAACCCCGCCACCTCCACGGTCTGCTGGATCGCACGTGAGACATCACCGAAGGTATTCCCAGGCCGCACCTGGTCGATCCCGGCCTGCAGCGACTGCTCGGTGACATCCAGCAGGTGCCGGGCTTCGTCGCTGATCGTACCGACCGGGTAGCTCCAGGCCGAATCGCCGTGATAGCCCCGGTAGATCGCCCCAACGTCGACGCTGATGATGTCGCCGTCGTGCAGCACCCGCTGCGGCCGGGGGATGCCGTGAACCAGTTCGTCATTCACCGACGCGCAGATCGATGCGGGAAAGCCGCGATACCCCAAAAACGACGGTGTCGCCCCTCGCTTCTGAATGATCGTTGCCGCCAGGCGGTCCAGATCAGCCGTTGTGACACCGGGTTGCACCGCTTCGCGCATCGCGGCGTGAACTTCCGCCACGATCTGACCAGCCGTACGCATGAGCCCCAGCTCGTAGGCACCTTTCAGCGTGATGCGTGACCCCATCTACCTTCTCGTCTGTACCTCTGCAACGACTGCTTCAACCGACAATGCCGTGCACCATTTGCACCAGCTCGACATTGATCTCGTCGATCGGTCGTGTGCCGTCGATCTCTTTCAACAGGCCCTTGGCGTAGTAATAACCCACCAGGGGCGATGTCTGTTTGTAGTACACGAACAGGCGGTTCTTGACCGTCTCCGGCTTGTCGTCATCCCGCTGGTACAGGTCACACGGCTCGCCATTACCCTGCGCACACCGATGACCTGGCGGCGGCGGGTTGAACTCGATGTGATACACGGCCTGGCAGCGGCGACAGGTGCGTCGCCCGGTCAGGCGACGCATCACCTCTTCGTCACTGACGTTGACCAGCGGTACGAGGGCAACCCCGTAACCCTTCGTAGCCAGCATCGCCTCCAGGGCGCTGGCCTGGCCCAGTGTGCGGGGGAAACCATCGAAAATGGCCCCCGCCTGGCAGTCCGGCCGGCTGAGACGATCTTCGACCATCCGAATCGTCACATCGTCCGGTACCAGCTCACCCTTGTCCATGTAGCTCTTGGCCAGCATACCCAGTGGTGTCTGGTTCTTCAGGTTCTCCCGAAAAATGTCACCGGTAGAAATCTGCTTCAGGCCAAATTCCTCTTCCAGCCGGCGGGCCTGGGTTCCTTTGCCGGCACCCGGCACACCCAACATCACGATATAGGTCGGATTTGCAGACGTCATCGTCGGGCAAACTCCTTTCATCCCCTGCTATCTGTCATCCCGGCGGCGCCGTCACGGGACGCACGCCATTGGGGCACCGTTTAGCGGATGAACCCTTCGTAATGGCGCATCAACAACTGCGCCTCAAGCTGTTTCATCGTATCCAGCACGACACCCACCACGATGAGCAGGCCGGTACTGGTGATCAACATCGTCGACGTTTCGGTCACGTCGCTCACGAGCCAGGGCAGGATGGCTACCAGACCCAGGAAGATGGCGCCCACCAGCGTGATGCGGTTTAGCACACCGTTGAGGTACTGCTGCGTCGGCACACCGGGCCGAATGCCCGGCACAAAGCCGCCCTGCTTCTGCAGCGTATCGGCCAGGTTCTGTTCCTGGAAGATGACCGCCGTATAGAAGAAGGTGAATGCCACCACCAGGACGAAGTACAAGATCCAGTACAGGTTGCCCTGCGGGCTCAGTGTCGTCGAAATCCAGGTCGCAATGCTCGCCACCGTCTCATTGGTCGAAAAGACGAAGTAACTGGCGATCGTGGCCGGGAACAGCATGATGCTCTGTGCAAAAATCAGCGGAATCATACCAGCCGAGTTGACGCGCAGCGGTACGTGGGTGCTCTGGCCACCCACCATCATCAGGCGGTTGCCGCGCATTGCGCGCACGCGCTTGCCGTACTGCACCGGAATGCGGCGCTGTCCTTCCTGGATGACGACGATGGCCGCCACGGTGACGATCGTGATGCCCAGGAAGACCAGGATCGACAGCGGGTTGGTCGACGCCAGGTTGATGACACGGCTCGGAATCTGCGCCACGATACCACCGAAGATGATGATCGAAACGCCGTTACCGATACCCTGCTGCGTGATGAGCTCGCCCAACCAGATGGCAAACATCGTACCGGCGGTCAGTGCCAGGATAATCGTGATCGTTTCCAGCGGGTAATCGCGGAACCCGAACTGTGACAACGCCGCTGGCGCGCCACCCTGCGACTGTGACAGCAGCGTGGCCTGGCCGAACGCCTGCAGCATCGCCAGCGGTACGGTCAGGTAGTACTGGTAACGGTTGAGCTTATCGCGTCCCGCCTCACCCTCTTTACTCAGCGCCTGCAGGCGCGGTATGATCGGGATCAACAGCTGCATGATGATCGAGGCCGTGATGTAGGGATAGACCCCCATCGCCATGACCGAGAAGTTGGCCAGCGCACCACCCGAGAAGATGTCCAGCAGGCCCAGCAATGGGCTCGACTGGAACAGCGCTTCCAGTGCAGCCTGGTTGACGCCCGGAACCGGGACGTGCGCCACCAACCGGTAGATCACCAGGATCATGAAGGTGAACAGCAGCTTTTTGCGCAGGTCCGGCAGACGGAACGCATTACTCACGGATTGGAGCATTTGCATGGAACTGGTCTCCGCAATGACTGATTAAAGTCAGGCCGGCGTGCTTTACGCCGTCGTCTCCAGTACTTCGACCGTACCGCCGGCCGCTTCGATCTTGGCCCGCGCCGCTGCCGAAACCCGGTGCGCTCTCACGGTCAAGGGGCGATCGACCTCGCCGCGTGCCAGGATGGCCACGCGCTGGTCGGACGCCTTGATGATGCCGGCATCGACCAGGGTTTCCGGCGAAACGGTGCTGCCAGCCTCGAAACTGCTCAGGCGGTCCAGGTTGACCGGCTTGAACTCGATGCGCCAGATATTGGTGAAACCAGGCATGTTGGGCAGCCGCCGCACCAGGGGCAGCTGACCACCCTCGAAGTACGGACGCACACCGCCACCGGCGCGGGAGTTTTGGCCCTTGGTACCGCGACCGGCGGTCTTACCGCGCCCGGCGCTGATACCGCGCCCGGCGCGGATGCGTTTCTTCTTCGAACCAGGTGATGGTTGCAAATCGTTTAATTTCATGTGATACCTCTACCATTCGCCACGGCCAGTCAGCAGCCAGCCTAGTCTCTGATTTCTTCCACTCTTACCAGGTGCTGGACTTTGTTGACCATGCCGCGAATATCGGGTGTATCCTTGTGCTGCACAGTATCACCCAGGCGGCGCAGTCCCAGGGCATGAATCGTATCTTTCTGGCGCTGCGTATACCCGATCGTGCTCTTGACGTAGGTGATGCGCAGCTGGCCCGGTGTCTCATTCTGGAGCGACATACTTCGATTGCCTCCAAAACGGCAGCAGGCTCTCGACCGGCTTGCCGCGTCGCTGCGCTTCGACCTCGACGTCGCGCAGCTCGGTCAGGGCCTGGTACGTGGCTTTGACCACATTCAAGATATTGTTGCTGCCCATCGACTTGGTCAGGATGTCCTTGATACCGGCCGCCTCGACCACCGCGCGCACACCACCACCGGCGATGACGCCCGTGCCTGGGGACGCTGGTTTCAATACGACCTCGGCCGCGCTGAAGCGAGTGTGCACTTCGTGTGGAATCGTCCGGCCCGCCAGTGGGATCAGCTTCATGTTCTTGTGAGCGTGCTCCGAACCCTTACGGATCGCATCGGGCACTTCACGTGCCTTACCGATGCCGATACCCACGCGCCCATTATTGTCACCGACGACGACCACGGCGCGAAACGTAAAGCGCCGCCCGCCCTTGACCACCTTGGCCGTCCGGGCAATATGCACCACACGCTCGTCGAACTGCTCGCGTTCTTCTTCGCGGGGTCGACGCGGCTCTCTCTTTTGTGGCATGGTTCCTCCTGTACGGTCAGCCCGGCTGACCGCGCACTATTACACTAAGGGCTCGTAAAAGAACAACTTCCCGTGATCTGCCGGGAATTCCAGCCATAATGCCGGAAGTTATTCTTTTACGATGCCTAAAACTCGAGACCTTTTTCCCGTGACGCATCGGCCAGTGCCTTGATCCGACCGTGGTACACGTAACCACCCCGATCGAAGACGACCTGTTTGATGCCGGCGTCCAGCGCCCGCTGGGCAATCACCTCACCGACGACCTTGGCCTGGTCGACCTTGTTGAGGCCGCTCAGCTTGAGGCGCACGTCGGGATCGATCGACGAAGCGGCGGCCAGGGTCTGGCCTCGTTCGTCATCGATGATCTGTGCATAGATGTGTGCCAGGCTGCGGAACACATTGAGCCGCGGACGAGCTGCAGTGCCGCTGACGCGGCGCCGAATGCGAGCGTGCCGACGGGCGCGGGCTGTTGCGCTGCTCTCTTTAACCATCGTGGTTTGCTCCCTACTTACCCTTACCAACCTTACCCGTCTTGCCGGCCTTCATGCGCACGCGCTCGCCAGCGTAACGGATACCCTTGCCCTTGTAGGGTTCGGGGGGCCGGATGCGCCGGATGCGGGCCGCGATCTCACCCACCAGCTCCTTGTCACTGCCTTCGACCGTCACGCGGTTGCTCTTGTCAACCGCAAACGCAATGCCGGTCGGCGGCGGAAACTCGACAGGGTGCGAGTAGCCGACGTACAAAACCAGGGTCTTGCCCTGCATTTCAGCCCGGTAACCCACGCCGACGATGTCGAGCTCACGCTTGAAGCCGGTGGAAACACCGGTTACCATGTTATACAGCAGGGCCCGTGTCAACCCGTGCATGGCGCGCTGCGTGCGGTGGTCAGAGTGGCGCTGTACCAACACCTGACCATCTTCCTGCGAGATCTCGATCTCGTTGGAGAACTTGCGCGCCAGGGTGCCACGCGGACCTTTGACGGTCACTTCATTGCCCGGCTGGATGTCAACCGACACCCCCTTGGGCAGTGCAATCGGTAGTTTACCTATTCGCGACATGATTCCCTCTCACTACCAGACGTAACACAGGATCTCACCGCCCACGTGCGCCCGCCGCGCCTGGCGATCGGTCATGATGCCCTTGGGCGTGGTGAGAATGGCGACACCCAGGCCGCTCAGAACCCAGGGAATCTCCCGGTACTGTGAATACACCCGGCGACCGGGCTTGCTGACGCGCTTCAAGCCCGATAGAACCGGCTTGCGGTTCTTGTCGTACTTCAAAATGATGCGCAGCATCGGCTGCGGACGATCGCGCGTGATGTCATAGTGCTGAATGAAGCCCTCCTCTTTCAAGAGGCGGGCGATCGCGACCTTCATCTTGGAACTCGGGATCAGAACCTGGCGATGCCGAGCCAACAAGGCGTTGCGAATTCGAGTCAACATGTCCGCAATCGGGTCAGTAATCATAGATGCTTTCTCACTCCTAAGGCAACACTGGTTAGCGCCCTACGGGCGCTCCTGGCGGCCGTCATGCTCGTTTTCAACACGCGATGCCGTCTCACCAGCTAGACTTGACCACGCCCGGCAGGTTCCCTTGCAGGGCCTGCTCACGGAAGCAGATGCGGCACAATCCGAAGCGACGCATGTAACCACGCGGCCGCCCGCACACCTTACATCGATTCCGTACACGCACCGGGTACTTGCGCCGTGTTTCGCGCACAATCATGGATGTTTTTGCCATGGTTTCTCCTTCCGCAGTTCACGCAGCGCCTAACGCGCCCGAAATGGCATGCCAAACAGCTGCAGGAGGCGGCGTGCCTCGTCGTCCGTGGCGGCCGTCGTCACAATCGTGATTTCCATCCCACGCACGCGATCGATCTTGTCGTAGTCGATTTCCGGCCAGATCAGCTGCTCGCGCAGGCCCAGGCTGTAGTTGCCGCGCCCATCGAAGGCATCCGGCGACACGCCACGGAAGTCGCGCTGCCGCGGCAGGGCAATGTTGGTCAGCCGATCCAGGAACTCGTACATGCGCGCACCGCGCAGCGTGACCTTGGCCCCGATCGAGTTGCCCTCGCGCAGCTTGAACGCAGCGATCGACTTGCGCGCCTTGGTGACAACCGGCCGCTGCCCCGTGATGATGGTCAGATCGCCCACCGCCGCTTCGAGGGCCTTGGCATTCTGCAGGGCCTCACCCAGCCCGATGTTGACCACGATCTTTTCCATGCGCGGCACTTCGTTTACATTGTCATACCCGAATTCTTCACGCATCGCCTGTACGATGTCGGACTGATAGCGTTTCTTCAGCTTCACTTCAAGCATTTTTTACTCCTCGCCGGTCGACAATCATCCCCTGCCCGGCGTTCCGTGCGGCAGTTTATCGCCGCACCACCCATCAACGCTGCGCAGTTACAGCCGTGTCCTAGTCGATGACCTCATCGGTGCCCGCAATGCGGCGCGATTTGCTGCCATCATCGTGCACCACATAGGCAACCCGCACCGGCTTGTTGGTCTTGGGTGCCACCAGCATCACGTTGGAGACGTGAATCGGCGCCTCTCGCTCGATGCGACCGGTCTGGGTACGTACGTCACCCGTACGTCGTTGGTGTTTGATGATCAGGTTGACGCCTGCCACCACCACATACACCTGGTTGGGATCCAGCTCGCCCGACGCATCACGCTTGCGAATGACACGATTGACCTTGCCGCGCTCGCCACGGTGGTCGCCGCGAATGACCTCGACCGTGTCCCCTTTTTTGATCTTCATACGATTACCTCCAGCACGACCGGCCTACAGGGTTTCCGGGGCGAGTGATACGATCTTCATGAAGCCCCGCTCGCGCAGCTCACGTGCCACCGGGCCAAAAATGCGCGTGCCCTTAGGGTTCTTCGCATCGTCGATAATCACGGCCGCGTTGTCATCGAACTTGATGTACGAGCCATCCGGCCGGCCATATTCGCGTGCCGTGCGCACTACCACGGCCCGCACGACGTCACCCTTTTTGACCGAGCTGTTGGGAGCGGCCTGTTTGACCGTCGCAATGATAATGTCACCCACCGTGGCGTAGCGTCGCGTGGAGCCCCCCTTGACGCGAATGCACAGGATTTCTTTGGCGCCGGTATTGTCGGCAACCTTCAGCCTGCTTTCCTGTTGAATCATCGTTGTCTCCTTGCCATGGCTGATCCAGGCCCTGGCCTGATCGCCACCAGGTCCTTTAGTCTGCGGTGGTGCGGTCCAGCACGTCGGTCACGACCCAGCGCTTGTGGCGGCTGAGCGGCTTCGACTCCAGGATGCGCACCATGTCGCCAACCTGGCAAGAATTGTTCTCGTCGTGCGCCATGAAGCGCTGCGACACCTTAATGACCTTGCCATACAACGGGTGGCGCCGGGAGCGTTCCACGACCACCACCACCGTCTTGTCCATCTTGTTGCTCGCCACGCGACCAACCAGAACCTTGCGCTGTTCGTGCATGATTACTGCCTACCCTCCGAGGCGTACCAGGCTTCCAACTCGCGTTCGCGCAGGATCGTCTTCATGCGCGCAATGTCACGGCGCACCTGCGTGAGGCGCGCAGTATTCTTCTGCTGGCCCGTCGAGATCTGGAAGCGCAGGTTGAACAGCTCCTGATAGGCCGCGTCGAGCTTGGTACCAATCTCGTTGGTCGATAACGCCCGAACCTCTTTGCTTCGCATCGGGACCTCCTATTCCTCCGGCGCCGCTTCGACAATCGCCGACTCAGCAGCCCGCGACACTACCTGGGTCTTGATGGGCAGCTTGTAGGACGCCAGGCGAAACGCCTCGCGCGCGGTCGCTTCCGGCACACCTGCCAGCTCGAACAGCATCGAACCGGGCCGCACCACGGCCACCCAGTGATCGACGGCTCCCTTACCGCTACCCATGCGGGTCTCGGCCGCCTTTTTGGTCACCGGCTTGTCCGGAAAGACCCGAATCCAGATTTTGCCGCCGCGGCGAATAAAACGCACGATGGTGCGGCGTGCCGCCTCGATCTGGCGGCTCGTCATCCAGCAGGGCTCCATCGCCTGCAGCCCATAGTCACCAAAAGAGACCTGGTTGCCGCGGCTGGCCATGCCAGTCATGCGACCGCGATGCATCTTGCGATACTTGACACGTTTTGGCATTAACATCGTTCAACGCTCCCGCAGTTCGTCCCACCGGGTGTGCCAGCTGCTGGCTTACCCCTCGATGGTCGAAACCGACCTTGTCTCCGTTGGTTTCGCCATGCCTGGCAGAATCTCACCCTTGTAGATCCAGACCTTGATACCGATCCGGCCAAAGGTGGTCAGCGCCTCGGCATGCGAATAGTCGATATTGGCGCGCAGCGTATGGCGGGGAATCTGCCCATCGCGCACCGTGTCCCGGCGCGCCATCTCCGACCCGGCCAGGCGCCCGCTGGCAGTGATCATGATCCCTTTGGCACCCAGGCGCATGGCACGGGTGACCGCCTGTTTCATCGCACGTTTGTAGGAGATACGACGCTCCAACTGCTCGGCGATGCTTTCGGCCACCAGGCGTGCATCCAGCTCCGGCCGCTCGATTTCATCGATGTCGATTTTGACCTTCTTGCCGGTGAGCTGCTGCAGCTTCGTGCGCAGCACGTTGACGTTCTGGCCCTTACGTCCGATGATGATGCCCGGCTTGGCGGCATGCACCCGCAGGGCAACCTGGTTCGGGAAACGCTCGATCTCGACGGTCGAGATGCCCGCCCCCGGCATTTCTTTGCGCACCATGAGCCGAATCCGGCGGTCCTCTGCCAACTGATTGGCGTACTGCCGCCCGGTCGCGTACCAACGTGTCCTGTGATCTTTGACGATTCCTAACCGAAAACCAATCGGATGAACTTTCCGCCCCAAAGCACCCTCCATGTCTGGGTAAGGTCCCAGAACCCTATTCCTTACGCCGTGCGTTCTTCGAGAATGACCCGGATGTGCGACGAGCGGCGCAGCAGCGGCTTGAAGCGCCCGCGGGCACCAAAACGGCGCCACTTGCGGATCGATCCCATGTCCGCCCAAATCTCCGCAACCCACATATCTTCTTTGGCCAGGCCGAAGTTTTCTTCAGCGTTGGCCATCGCCGAGTTGATCGTCGCCGCCACCGGTCGCGCCGCGGCCTGCGGCATCGTCGTGAGAAAGGCCACGGCGTCGACCGCACGCAGCCCGCGCACCTGGTCGATCACCAGGCGCACCTTCTGCGGTGACAGTCCGACATGTTTGGTTGTGGCCGATACCGTGTTATTTGCCATACCTACCGTCCCTTTGACTTCGTACCCTTTTCCTTATCGGCATGGCCGCGGAAAAAGCGGGTAGGGGCAAACTCGCCCAGTTTGTGGCCGACCATGTTCTCGGTGACATAGATAGGCACGTGACGCCGGCCGTCGTGCACAGCAATCGTATGGCCAACAAACTGCGGGAAGATGGTCGAAGCCCGCGACCACGATTTGATTACACGTTTTTCGCCGCGGCGGTTCATGGCCTCGATCTTGTGCAGCAGTTTGGGATCGACATACGGTCCCTTTTTTAGCGAACGTGACACTGTTTATCCTCCGTACCTAGGCCTAACGGCGACGATTCCCACGCCGGCGAACGATCATTTTTGACGTCGCTTTGTTCTTGCGCGTCTTGTAGCCCAACGCCGGTTTGCCCCATGGGGTCTTCGGGCCAGGCA
>CAZXQZ010000059.1:0-21253 GCA_964642445.1 uncultured Anaerolineae bacterium | reverse complement strand
GGTCAACCAGCGCGGTGGCGTCAACCAACGTGGTGGGGTCAACCAGCGCGGCGGTGTCGACCTGCGCGGCTGGAATGCCAGCCGGCGGTTGTTTGGGGCTCCGATTGCCTCGTCCAACGGCCAGGTGTCGATTTTCAACGCCCAGGATTATCTGGATGAGGCCGGGACAGCGTCGTTGGAAGCGCTGTCCCGGGTTCCGAACCTGCCGCCCTGGCTGGAACAGGTGGGCCAGGGGTATCGTTTCGTGGCCAGCCGACCGGTGAGCCGCACGATCGCCTTCGACTATCTCCAACGCGAGGCACCGGATGGGTACGAGCACACGCTCAGGCTGTACCATTCGCCGGATGAAGGTCAGCATTGGAACCGGCTGCCGACCCGGTTGGACGTCGACGAAAACATGGCCACCGGTCCGGCCGACAATTCGGGTCTCTACGTGCTGGCATCGACGATCGATGTGCCGTTTTTTGCCCCGGGCTGGAACCTGTTTGCCTACCCCCTGCCCGACACCCGAACCGTGACCGAGAGCCTGCGCTCGATCGCATCGTCCTACACGACCATCGTGGGCTTCGACCGCGAGAACCCTCGCGACCCCTGGCGCGTGTTCGATCCAGCGGCGCCGCCCTGGGTCAACGATCTCAGCGAGTTGACGTTTGGCAATGGGTACTGGATCTACGTGACCGAGCCGGTCACGCTGTCCATGGGTGTGCCATCCCTGGACAAGATGGGTGAAGCAGCGGCCACCCTACGCGCGACCCCGGCCATCACCCTGGATGTGCGAACCCCGCCAGCCATCTTCTACGACACGATTCCCGCTGCCGGCAACACAGCCGGTGCAATCATCAGCGCTTATGTCAACAACAGCCTGTGTGGGCAGGACACCTTGAGAGCGAGCACTGCCCCGGACACGCTCCGTTACCGCATCGAGGTCCTGGCGGCCGACAGCCAGAACCCAGGCTGCGGCGCCCCCGGACGCCTGGTACGCTTCGAGGTCGACCAGGCTACGTTGGGCAAACCGGTGTTATGGGACAATAGTCGGCCTCGGCGGGAGTAGGGAGCGCGCAGGGGGAGTAGAACCTGCTCCCCGCGTCATGCTTCCTCCCCCCCATTTCCCATCAACCCCGACCCTGTGGTATATTTCCCCATCACTTCTTGCAGGAGTGCCAGATGTTCGACACCGCCTTTTTGATTACGCTGGGCCTGATTATGCTGAGCGCCGTGTTTGGCAGCTACATTCGCGGACGCCAGCGTGACCGGGTGCTCTCCCACTTCGATGACAGGCACGTGACGGTTGAAATGGTCGATGGGCGTTTGATCTGGGGGACGCTCCACCTGGAATCGACCGGCCTGGAAATCGTCTACGACGAGGATCTGCGTGACGAATATCACATCGAAACCAGCTTTCTGATCTATCGCGACGAGTACCCGCAGATGCAGGCGATCTACCGGTACTGCGACAACCTGCCCGACGCCGAATGGGACAAACGGCAGCGCATCCTGCAAAAGACGATCCATCCCGGTCCGTTTCGGCGAATGCGACGAGAGACGCGCAATTTCATCAACATGACGTCCGAATCGATCAGCCAGGCCATCGGCATGGTCGTCGGTCGTGTGCGCACCCCCGCGGCACGTTTCATCACCGAAGAAAGCCAGGAATACATCAAGAGCCTGGGCGCCAACATCGTCGGCTACGTTGGTACCAGCTACGATCCCCTGTTAGAGGGTTACGTTGGCACCAAGGTCGTGGTCGAAGTGACCGAAGACGGTGTGGTATACGAACATGTCGGTATTCTGAAGGACTACACCGCCGAATTTCTCGAGATATTCGACGTACATTATCCCATGCATGCCACCCTGGCGGCCGATGATGAGAAGCCCGACCAGGTCAAAGAGCAGATCGAAGTGACGCGCGGCGCCGACGAGTACACCTTCGCCAATGTCGGCCACGCGCCCCTTTACATCGAGTACCTGCGCATCAAAGACCAGACGAAACCGGTCAATGCCGTACTCGATGAAGGAGACAGCACCACGATCCAGGTCCCGCCCGGCACGCGGACCGACGAGATCGAGTTCGGTGTCAAAGTCGTGCGGTTCTTGGACTGGATCGTGCCCCGCAGCCATGCGCTGATCCGCCACCGCGCCGAACGTTACGATCCCAGCCAGGTGTTCGACATCGGCTTCGTGCTGAACCGCAACCGCTACGCCGAGGTACAACGCGAGCTGATCCGTGATTTGGACGAAGACCCCGCCAACTCCGCCGCGGCCATCGAACTGGGACAAATCCTCTTCCGCCGTGGGCTGCTCGACGAGGCCGAGCGCTACTTCCATCAGGCCTTGCTGTACCGCGACAACTTGCCCGACTACGGCAAACTGGCCGCCCGCCAGCTGCGCTACATTCGCCAGAAGAAGGAACAACGCAAGCGCACCAAACCGGTCAAGAGCCAAACCTGAACCGCCGCCCGCTGCGCATCTACCCCGGCGTACGCTGCCCCGGACCCGCAGTTTACCCCAGGTGTGCATCGCATACCTGGGGCACGACACAAGACCCTTAATCGCCGATAGCTGGTACTTCATGGCAGTCTCCCGGTGCTGTATCCCGGCTGTTGACGAAAATCCGAAGGGTCTGCCCCTAATCTGAGGTACACCCGCACCCCCAGTGCTGCGTTGACATCCGGTCGCCCCCCGCTATATAATGCAGAGTGAAGTGTGTCAGCGTGTCTTTGTGTAACCAACGGTTCGCAGAAGGAGGGCACTATGGCCCTGCCAGGATCGATGACCGTCGCCCGGCAGCGCGTGCGCCTGGCCATTGGACCCAGCGAACAGGCCGCCGTGGTCATGGTGACCATGACCCTCGCCTACTGCCTGAGTCGCTATCACCCACTCTCCGCACCCTGGGCCTGGACCTGCGTCGTGTTCTTCCTCCTCATCCCCCTGGTCGTCATGGCCGTGATGCGCGTGCGACCCAGCCAGTGGGGCCTGGGATTGGGCCACTGGCGCTGGACGCTGGGGTTCACGCTGGCCGGCCTGGCGGGCGCCACCGCGCTCCTGGTCCTCTGCCGCGAGCTACCGGCACTGCAAACCTTCTACCGGCCGCTCCGGCCATCCCCGGCGTCGTTTTGGCCCTGGCTGGTGCTGCTGGCGATCGAAATGGTGGCCTGGGAATTCTTCTGGCGCGGGTTTGGCCTCTTTGGTTTGGAGCCGGCCCTGGGTCGCCTGGCCGTGTTCGTGCCGATGATCCCGTTTGCCCTGGCACACCTGCACAAACCAGAAATTGAAACGTTGACGAGTATTGCAGGTGCGGTCATTTTGGGCTTCATCGTACTCAAATGCCGGTCCATCTGGCCGGCCTTTATCGTGCACTTCTATTTTTATGCCGCCATCTTCTTTGTATAACCAGGTGGCTGCCACAACCTTGCGTAACGAGCCTGTCCATGACCTTACCGCTGGTCCTTGTGAGCCATGCCCTGCCCGATGATTGGATATCCAGCCTCGCTGGCCACTGCGAGCTGCGGATCGGACCGCCGATGGGTGCCGGGCTGGCGCCGGAGCTGGCGCAGCACCTGCCGGAAGCCGCCGGCCTGCTCACCCTGTTGACTGTACGCGTCGACGAGGACCTGCTGGCCCTGGCGCCTCACCTGCGCGTGGTGAGCAACGTCGCCGTTGGCGTAGATAACGTCGACCTGGCCGCATGCACCCGGCGCGCCATTCCTGTCGGTCACACACCCGGTGTCCTGACTGATGCGACAGCCGACCTGGCCATGGCGCTGCTGCTGGCGGCGGCCCGCCGTCTGCCCGAAGCCGCCGCCGATGCTGCGGGCGGGCGCTGGGGTCTGTGGTCGCCCACGCGGTGGCTCGGCCAGGACCTGGCCAGCACTACGCTGGGCATCGTGGGTCCGGGCCGCATCGGGCAGGCCGTGGCGCGGCGGGCGGCCGCGTTTGGGATGCGCATCGTGTATGCCGGGCGCCAACCCGTCAGCCCAGGACCGGCCGGGTTCGATGCGACTTACCAGCCCCTCGACACCCTCCTGCACACCAGCGACTTCGTGAGTCTCCACGTCCCGCTGACGCCCGCAACCCGTGGCATGATCGATGCCGCGGCCCTGCGCCGCATGCGACCCCATGCCATCCTGATCAACACAGCACGCGGCCAGGTCGTGGTGACCGACGCGCTGGTTCAAGCCCTACGCGAGGGGTGGATTGGCGGCGCCGCCCTGGACGTCACCGACCCCGAACCACTGCCGCCGGAGCACGTGCTCTATCAATTCCCCAACTGCCTGATCGTGCCCCACATCGGTTCGGCCACCCACGGCACCCGCCGGCGTATGGCCGAACTGGCCTGTGCCAACCTTCTGGCCGGCCTCGCCGGGCAGCGGCTGCCGCACTGCGCCAATCCGGAGGTCTACCCATGATGACCCTGCCTGAATCTCGCCTCTCCCTGTGGCTCGACACCTATGGGCCGTATGCGCCGGCACCGCCACTCCTGGATGACCTGGACGTCGACGTCGCCATCATCGGCGGTGGCTTCACCGGCCTGATGACTGCCTACGAGCTGCGGCGCGCGCCCCAGGCCCCACGTGTGGCTGTCCTGGAGGCACGCACCGTCGGTTACGGCGCCAGCGGACGCAACGGCTCGTTTGGCATGACCGTCGTTGGCCTGGGCTTTGGCACCACGGCCATGCTGCGCGGTCGCCAGTTCGTCAAAGCGGCGCACACCTACATGGAGCGCGCCGTCGACCGCATGAGTGAGCTGATCGTACAAGAACAGCTTGACTGCGACTACCTGCGGCCCGGCTTCCTGCGTGTCGCCACCACGGAGGCCTACATTCGCCGCCTGCAGCACGACATCCAGCTCATGCAGTCCCTGGGCTTCCAGGGCATCGACTGGATCGATGCCAGCGCCGTGCGCCAGCGTGTCAACTCGGACCGCTACCTGGGTGCCCTGTGGGAGCCGCGCCTGGTGTTGGTCAATCCGGCCAAACTGGTGCGCGCCGAACGCGAACTCGCCGTACGTGCGGGTGCGCAGATCTTCGAGAACACCCCCGTGTTGTCGATCCAAAGACAACATGGGTTCGACCTGGTGACGCCGCACGGGCGTGTGCGCGCCCAACGCCTGGTTTTTGCCACCAACGCCTACACGCACCTGTTCCCCGCCCTGCGCAGCCGGCAGATCCCTGCCTTTACCTACATGGTGGCGACGGAACCCTTGAACGAACGCCAGCTGGCGCCCATTGGCTGGCAGGGTTACGAAGGGATCGAAGATGCGCGCAACCTCATCCATTATTACCGCCTGACACCCGACAGGCGCCTGGTCATGGGCGGCGGCCCCGTCGGGCTGACATGGGGACGCAGCCTGGAGGGCGAACGTGACGCCGCGGCCTGGCAGCACCTCGAAGACCACGTCCGTTGGCTTTTCCCGTCACTGCACGACGTGCGCTTCAGCCACCACTGGGGCGGACCGTTCTCGGTGACAATGGACTTGACGCCGGCGATCGGGTACATCCACGACAAACAGGCAGTGTACAGCGTGGGCTGTATTGGTCATGGTGTGTCGACGAGTCACCTCAATGCACAGGTCATTCGTGACATGGTCCTGGACCGTACCAGTGACCTGCTGGCGTGCCCATTCGTCAATCGTAGCGTCATCCCATGGCCGCCCGAACCGCTGGGCAGTCTGGCGGCGCGCGGCATCCGCACGTATTTGCGCGCCGAAGATTGGTATTACGAACGGACCCTGGTTTAAGGAGAAATGCCTGTGTCACACACGTCATTCACGACCACCAGCCGCGGGCTCGACCGCGACAACCCGGCCATGCGGCTCTTCGAAAAGGCCAAAAAGTACGGCATCTGGAACCCCAGCGACATCGACCTGCACCAGGACAAAGTGGACTGGCTGCGGCTCAATGACATCGAGCGCGATACCATCCTGCGCCTGACCGCCATGTTCCAGGCGGGTGAAGAGGCGGTCACCCTCGACCTCCTGCCGCTGGTCATGGCAATTGCCCAGGAGGGTCGCCTGGAAGAGGAAATGTTCCTCACCAGCTTTCTGTGGGAAGAGGCTAAACACGTCGATTTTTTCCGCCGCTTCCTGGACGAAGTGGCACACGCCCCGGTTGACTTGAGCCAGTACCATACGTCGAACTATCGTACGCTCTTCTACGACACCCTGCCCGCCGTCATGAACCGCCTGCTGGTCGACCGTTCACCGGCCGCCCAGGTGGCGGCGTCGGTCACGTACAACATGATCGTCGAAGGTGTGTTGGCCGAGACAGGCTACCACGCGTACTTGAGTGCGCTCGCCCGCAACCACCTGATGCCCGGCCAATGTCACGGTATCACCCTCCTGAAACAGGACGAATCACGTCACATCGCCTACGGCATCTACCTGATTTCGCGGCTGGTGGCCGACGACGATTCACTGTGGGCGGTGGTCGAAGCCCAAATGAACGACCTGCTGGTGCCGGCGCTGGGCGTGATCGGCGACACCTTTGCCTGCTACGACCCGATGCCGTTCGGCCTGCACATCGAGGAGTTCACGAACTACGCCCTGCACCAGTTCCAGAGACGTATCGATCGTATCGAACGGGCGCGCGGCGCCACGTTCGACGAGGTCGTCGAAGAGACCCAGATGGTCATCGACCAGGATGCGGCGTAACCATGTGCCGCAAGGAGAACCCATGAGGCGTGTCTTGTGGGCGATCGTGGTGTTGGCCGGGCTGCTGCTCGTGCCGGCCGCCGCGCTCAGTGCCCGATCCTATTCTGCCGAACGATTCGACGTCGATATCGTCGTTCGGGAAGATGGTTCGCTTATCGTTACCGAAACAGTGACGTTCGATTTCGAAGGCGGGCCGTTTACGTACGTCTTTCGCGAGCTGCCGACCGACCGAACCGACGGTGTGACCGTGCTGGAAGGCACCATGAACGGGCTGCGCATGCCCGGCGGCATCGAGCCGGGTGAGATCGATCTCCAGGGACGCGATCCGATCGAGGTGACGTGGCGCTTTGTACCGATGCAGGACACAAAGGCCACCTTCGGCCTCACCTACCTGGTGGAAGGTGTGGTCCAGCAAACGCCCGATGCGGATGTGTTGACCTGGCAGGCGCTGCCGGAAGACCACGAGTATCCTATTGCGGCCACGACGATCACCGTGACGTATCCCAGCGACGTCGACCTGGTCGCCGCACCCGTCGTCGAGCGCTGGCCAGCCGACGTCGCGACCGCACCCGGCCAGGTGCGCATCACAGCCAGTGACCTTGGTGAAGACGATTTCATCATTCTGACGCTGCCGTTTGCACCCGGCAGCATCATCCAGGAACCACCGCGCTGGCAGACCGAACAGCAGCGTGTGCTGAACACCGTGCCGGAGTGGCTGGGGCTGGGCTCGTTGATTTTCGTGGCGGGCCTGGTGCTGCTGCTGTTGTGGCACACGCGGCAGCCAGCCAGCCCCGGCTCGGCACACCGTGCCCCTGGCGTGCGCACAGCCCCCCCGGACTCGCTGCCGCCCGCGCTCGCGGGTGCACTCATCCAGGACGGCAGCAGCAACTGGACGCAGGCCATCGGCACCCTGTTCGACCTGGCCCAACGCGGCGTGCTGCGCATCGAAGAGGTCACCGAAAAGAAGTGGTACCAATCGCGCGACTTCGAGGTCCAGCTGCTCGAGCAGCCCGGTGATCTGCGCGCGCACGAGCGTGGCTTGTTAGACCTCCTGTTCACCGGCCGCGATGGATGGCAGCCGACCGTCCGCCTGTCGGCGCTGCGCGGACACCTGAGCAAACAGTGGAAGCTGTTTGGCGATTCACTGCGTGACGAGATGCAGCTGGCGGGGTATCTCGATCCGAATCAAAAACAGCACAAGACTCGACTGGTCGTTCTCGGTTTCATTCTGGTGCTGGCCGGCCTGGTTGGACTGTTGTTAACCATGGTGGCCATCGTCAGCAGCGGCATGTGGCCACCGATTTTTGTGGTCGGCGCGCTGTTTTTGCTCGGTCTGGTGGCGTTCGTGCTCGGGTCCAGCACCAGTCTGCTGTCGACGACCGGGCGCAGCGTCCAGCCGTCATGGCAGGCCTTTCGCGACCACCTCAAGGCGGTCACCAAAAACCGCGTCGAGGCGTCGGCAGAGCTCTTCGAGGCCTATCTCCCGTATGCCGCAGCGTTTGGATTGGCCGAGGCGTGGGTCAAGTTTTTCAAACGCCAGGGCCTCACCCAGGCGCCGGCCTGGTTCCACGCGGTCGCCGACGGTGATGGCAGTGAGATTGCCGTCTTCGTTGCTTTGATGGCCGCCACGAATTCGGCGGGTGGCTCCTCCGCAGCGGCGGGTGCGGCGGCGGGGGCCGCGGGCGGTGGTGCAAGCGGGGCGGGCTAGAGCCTGGCTCAAGTTCAGGCCGCAGCGACCGGAACTTTGGGCAGGCCAACACCGTCCCAAGGGCCGGCGCCGTATGGTTGAGCGGTGCCCGACGCCAAAACAGGAGTGTACGATGTCCATTCGAACTACCTTGACCCTGGTGGGACTGCTGCTGTTCCTGCTCGCCGCCTGCACGCCGGTGACGACGACCGGCGGCACGCGCACCCCCGCACCCCCCGTGCCCGCAACGGCCCAGGTCGATGCCACGGCCACCGTCGTGGTGCCCAAAGCGGTGACCCTGCTGCAAACAACCCTGGCCGGCACCCTGGGCCTGCCGGTCGCCGAGGTTCGGATCGTCGAGGTGGAAGCGGTCGACTGGCCCGACGCCTGCCTGGGTGCGCCGCAGCCCGATGAAATGTGCGCCGAGGTCATCACGCCCGGTTATCGGCTGGTGTTCGACACACCGCAAGGACGCTACGCAATCCATGCCGACCAAACGGGTACCAATTACCGGCAGGTAGAGCCAGCCCTCGACGGCACCCCGTCGCCCGAAGCGACGGTCTTACCGATTCTACCGTCACGCGAACCCCCCGTCCCCGGCGCCAGCGGCATCGAGGGTCAGGTACTGATCGGCCCGGCGTGCCCGGGACCGGTGACGGTCGATTCGGCGTGCCCTGACCAACCCTACCAGGCCACCTTGACGATCCTGACGGCGCAGAATGAGCAGGTGGGGCAGGTCACGACCGACGCCGCGGGGCGCTTTCAGATCACGCTGCCCCCTGGTTCGTACATCATCCGTCCGCAGCCCCCCAAAGCGGGTATCGCCTACGCCCAGGAACAGCCGGTGAATGTACCGGCGGGTGAGTTTGTTTCGGTGGAGGTGGTCTACGACAGCGGCATACGTTGAGATGGTGCCGTCCCTCTGGTTTCTACATTAGTACGATGCCGGAGTATAATCGCTCAAATTGGGTGCCTCGCACACCCGCCATGTTTTATGCCCGTTGGAGGGAGCCCGCAGCCAATGCAGCAGTTTGATGATGAAACCAACACGACTATCTTTCGACCCCGCATCGATTATCACCCCCCGCGTTCCTGGCGTACATGGCTACTGGGTCGTCCGCTTTCAACGGCCGATGCCCCACACGAAACCATTGGCAAAGGGGTTGGCCTGGCCGTATTTGCCTCGGACGCCCTGTCGTCCACGGCCTATGCAACCCAGGAAATCCTTGTCATCCTGGCCATGGCCGGCGTGGGTGCATTCGTTTTTGCCTTTCCCATTTCGATTGCCACCGTTGTGCTATTGGCCATTGTCTCGATTTCGTACCTGCAGATCATACACGCATACCCCGGCGGTGGCGGCGCCTATATCGTATCACGTGATAATTTGGGGGATTTGTTCGCCGAGGTTGCGGGCGCGGCATTGCTGACCGATTACATTCTCACGGTGGCCGTATCGATCTCCTCCGGCGTTGCGCAGATAACTTCTGCGTTTCCGCTGCTGTTTCCGTACCGCGTCGTGTTTGCGGTTGGCCTCGTGCTCGCAGTGATGTTGGTCAATCTGCGCGGTGTGCGCGAGTCAGGCGCCGCATTTGCCGTGCCGACCTACTTTTTCCTGGTCATGGCGGTTCTCACGGTCGGTGCGGGCATGTACCAATACGTGACCGGCGCATTGGGCACTGTCACAAACCCACCAGAGATGGAGGTAACACAAACACTCGGTGCCGTAACCCTATTCCTTATTCTGCACGCGTTCTCCAGCGGGACCACGGCGTTAACCGGTATCGAAGCCATCTCGAATGGAACGACCGCGTTCAAAGAACCGCGCAGCCACAATGCGGGTACCGTGTTGGTGTGGCTGGCTAGCATACTGGCAGTTCTCTTTCTCGGGATTTCGTTTTTGAGCGTGCAAGTGGGTGCGGTGCCCTCAGAGATGGAGACAGTCATCTCCCAGCTGGCCCGCACCGTGTTTCACGGTGAAGGCATCTTATACCTGGCCATGATTACGGCAACCACTGTCATTCTGATTATGGCCACGAACACATCCTTTGCTGGTTTTCCGCGTCTCAGCGCGCTGCTGGCCATCGACGGTTACATGCCACGCCAGCTCGCTTTTCGCGGCAGCCGGCTGGTCTACTCCAACGGCATCGTGGCCCTTGCCCTAATCGCCTGCGTGCTGATTGTGGTTTTTAGTGCCAGTGTGACAGCCTTGATTCCACTCTATGCAATTGGTGTGTTTCTGTCTTTTACGCTTTCGCAAGCCGGCATGGCGCGTCGCTGGTGGAAAGCAGGCCGCCTGCAACCGGGCGCAGAAACGGCTGAACGCGGCTCGCTGTTGCAGTACGATCCGCGCTGGCGGCTGAAAATGGCCGCCAATGGGTTTGGTGCCATCTGTACAGCCACCGTGATGATGATCTTTGCCGTAACCAAGTTTACCACCGGCGCCTGGCTGGTTCTGATCTTAATCCCGGTCATCGTATTCGCGTTTCAACGCGTGCACCATCACTATCGCGACCTGGCGCGGCTGCTTTCCTTGGAGAACTACGGTCAGTCACCGCGCGTGGGTCGCCAACGTGTGATCCTGCCCCTGAGCGGAGTGCATCGTGGCACACTGGCTGCTTTGCGCTATGCGCGCTCGCTGTCCAATGATGTCACCGCGGTGCATGTTTCGGTCAACCCTGAAGACACCGTCAAAGTTAAGCAGAAGTGGACCATGTGGGGTGAGGGGGTGCGTCTTGTCATTGTGGAATCACACTACAGGCTCCTCCTGGAGCCGATGATGGCCTACATCGAAGAAGTTGCCGCACAGCGTCAGCCCAATGAAATCATTACCGTCGTGGTGCCTCAATTTGTGCCACAACACTGGTGGCAGAATCTGCTGCATACTCAGGCCGCCTTTTTTCTGCGCATCGCCTTCCGTAACATGCCAGGCATTGTGATTACCGATGTCCCCTACCAACTCCAGCAGGCCAACGATGATCTACTACACCAGGCTTGACTTCATACGTCTTACGTGGTTTCGCGTTTCTGGCTCCCGGTAGTATAATTGTCGTGGATTTCATCTAACGATATTCAAGACATGGCATTATCCATAGTTTTCAGGGGCACGCACACCGGTGGGTGCCCCATTCACTTGTGGGTCCGCGGAGCAACCTGACAACCTATGCCCACCCTTGATGACAAAGCCAAAACCACGATCATTCGACCGCAGGTCGAATACAAGCCGCCCCGGTCCTGGCGTTCCTGGCTGTTAGGCCGGCCGCTCTCGACCGCTGATGCCCCCCATCAAACCATTGGCAAACGGATTGGCCTGGCTGTTTTCGCCTCCGACGCCCTCTCGTCGACCGCCTATGCCACGCAGGAAATCCTGGTCATCCTGGCCGCAGCGGGCGTTGGCATCTTCTATTTGGGTATTCCAATTTCGATTGCGATCGTCATCCTGTTGGCGATTGTGACCATCTCTTACGAGCAAACGATCCACGCCTATCCGAGCGGCGGTGGCGCTTACATCGTCTCGCGTGACAACCTGGGCGAACTCCCGGCACAAATTGCCGGCGCTGCCCTGCTGACAGACTACATTTTGACAGTGGCCGTTTCGGTGTCGTCAGGCGTGGCGCAGATCACGTCGGCTGTGCCGACACTGTTTCCCTGGCGCGTTGAGCTGGCCGTTGTGCTGGTGCTGTTCGTCATGCTGGTCAACCTGCGGGGGGTGAAAGAATCGGGCGCCGCCTTTGCAATTCCCACCTACTTCTTTGTGGTCATGATGTTTGTCACCGTGGGCATCGGCCTGTTTCGGTATGCGACGGGCACCCTGGGCACCGTCGTTGATCCGCCGGAGATCGAGATCACGCAGACCATGGCAACCGTCTCGCTGTTCCTGCTGCTGCATGCCTTTTCCAGCGGCACCAGCGCCTTGACCGGTGTGGAAGCCATTTCCAATGGCATCACAGCGTTCAAAGAACCGCGCAGCCGCAATGCCGGTATCACCCTGGTGTGGATGTCGCTCATCCTGGGCACCCTTTTCCTGGGCATTACGTTCCTGGCTGTCAACATCGGCGCCGTGCCATCCGAAACCGAGACCGTGATCTCGCAGCTGGCACGGACGGTCTATGATGGCCGCGGCATCATGTACGGATTGGTCATCCTGGCCACGACCGTGATTTTGATCATGGCCATGAACACCTCCTTCGCCGACTTTCCGCGCCTCAGTGCCTTGTTGGCCGCTGACGGTTTCCTACCGCGACAGCTGGCCTTTCGCGGCAGCCGCCTCGTCTACTCTAACGGCATTGTAGCCCTCGCCGTGATTGCCTGTATCCTGATCATCATCTTCAACGCCAGTGTGACTGCCTTGATCCCGCTCTACGCGATCGGCGTATTCCTTTCATTCACGCTCTCACAGACCGGCATGGCGCGCCGCTGGCGTAAATCGGGATATCTGGAACCCGGCCAGGAACTGCGCGAGCGGGGTTCGGCGCTCCATTACGACCGGCGCTGGTCGGTCAAGATGGTCGTCAACGGCTTTGGCGCCATCTGTACGGCGATTGTCATGCTGGTGTTTGCCTTTACCAAATTCAGTGAAGGCGCCTGGATCGTGTTGATCCTGATTCCCGCGATCGTCTTCATGTTCCAGGGCATTCACCGGCACTACGGCACCCTGGCCAAAGCCCTGTCGCTGGAAAATTACGGCCAGCCACCGCGCGTGGGACGCCAGCGTGTGATCCTGCCCCTGAGCGGTGTCCATCGCGGAACCCTGGCGGCCCTCCGTTACGCCCGCTCGCTCTCCAACGACGTCACCGCAGTGCACGTGTCGGTCAACCCCGAAGACACGGTCAAGGTGCAACAAAAGTGGGAGATGTGGGGTGAAGGCGTGCGCCTGGTGATCCTGGAGTCACAGTACCGGCTGCTGATGGAGCCGATGATGGCCTACATCGCCGACGTCGCGGCGCAGCGCCAGCCCAACGAGGTCATCACGGTCGTCGTGCCCCAGTTCATTCCGAACCACTGGTGGCAGAATCTGCTGCATACCCAGGCGGCCTTCTTCCTGCGGATCGCCTTCCGTAACAAACCAGGCATCGTCATTACCGATGTGCCGTACCAGATACAACCCAACAGTACTGAGTTGAGCAACCCGTAACGCGTCGAGGTCGTATGAATGCTATTGTCGTAGGAAGTGGCCGGATGGGCTCCGAATTAGCCGTCCGGCTGTTCGAAAGAGGGTATACCGTCACCGTGGTCGACCAGGATCCCATGGCCTTCCAGAATCTGCCGCCCAACTTTCGCGGCCGTATGTTGGAGGGGGACGTCCTGACGTCCGACATGATGTACCGCATGGGCATCAGCCAGGCCACCGCCCTGGCGGCTGTTACCAGCTCCGATGCGCTCAATGCGGTGGTGGGCCACGTGGCCAGCGCCGTCTACAAGGTGCCGCACGTCGTGGTGCGCAACTACGAACCACGCTGGCGTGCCATGCACGAAGCGTTCGGCCTGCAGCTGGTGAGCTCCAGCAGTTGGGGCGCACAACGCATCGAGGAACTGCTCGAACCAGGGGGCATGCACACGGTCTTTTCAGCCGGCAACGGCGAGGTCGAGGTGTACGAGGTACTCATCCCCGAAACCTGGGCCGGTCGCCGGCCCCAAGACCTGGTCGACACCACGATGGGTGTCGTCGTGTCCGTGACGCGCGCCGGCCGCGCCGAACTGCCCACCGCTGAGTCGCGCATCGCCGCCGGCGACGTCGTGCACATTAGCGCAACACTCGAAGGCATCGAGTCCATCCGCAAACGACTGCAAGGAAGGTAGGAGAAGACCATGTTTGTCATCATTGCAGGCGGTGGACGGACAGGTACGCAGCTGGCCTCCTTGCTGCTGGCCCAGAACCATGAGGTGCGTTTGATCGACAATCGCACCGATATCCTGGCGCGCATCCACCACGAGCTGCCCACCGAAGTGATCTTCGAAGGGCAGGCGACCGAACCAAAATTCCTCGAATTCGTCGGCATTCAACGGGCCGACGTGCTGGCCGCCGTCACGAACAACGATGCGGACAACCTGGCGCTCTGCTTCCTGGCGCGTGACCGCTACAAGGTGCCGCGTACCATCGCCCGCGTCAACAACCCGCGCGTCAGCTGGCTGTTCGATGACACCTTCCACGTCGACGTGGCAGTCAGCCAGGCCGATATCCTGGCGGGGCTGATTCAAGAGGAGATGTCCCTGGGTGACATGACCACCCTGCTCAAGCTGCGCCTCGGCACCTATGCCGTCGTCGAACAACGCATCCTGCCCGGATCGCGGGCGCTCGGTATCGAAATCAAAGACCTGAAGCTGCCCGAACACTGCGTGATTGCCGCCATCGTGCGCGATAACGAAGTCATCGTGCCACGCGGCATCACCACCTTCCAGGTCGACGATGACGTGCTCGCCGTCACCGATCAGCGTGGTGCCCAGGAGCTCGCCGAACGCCTGGCCCCCACCTGATTCTCGTTTCGATCATGAACCAACATCGATGACTCTACCCAAAGGAGGAGATACCAGATTCGATGAACGAACCAGAAGAGATCGTCACGTCGAACGATACGGAGTCGGCGGCGACCGCACCGCCAGCTTCACCTGCCGAATCCCCGCCGCCCAGCGTTGCCGCGACTGCGCAAGCAGCAGCGGCACGCAGCAGCGGGCGTAACTGGAGCGGTATTGCCCTGTTTCTCTTGGGTGTATTGGCCGGTGTGTTGGGTTTTGCCATTGTGGCACGCCTGACCACCACCCCAGCGCCCGACGCTGTCGCCATGCGCGACGCCGCACGCGCCGGCACGCTCGACGCCATCGCCACCTTGCAGGCGGGCGGGCCAACCGCTGCCCAGCCCAATGTCACCCCCACCCCGGCCATCGTCAACGTCGATTTTGCGGTACGCGAGACCAACCGCCTCGGCAATCCCGACGCCCCGGTGACCATCGTCGAGTTCAGCGACTTCCAGTGACCGTTCTGCGGACGTTTCGACCGGCTCGTGAAGCCGGAAATCATCAAGCAGTACGTAGAGACGGGTCAAGCCAACATCGTGTACAAACATTCGGCCTTCCTCGGCCAGGAATCGGTGTGGGCGGCACAGGCCGCCGAATGTGCCGCCGACCAGGGCCGCTTCTGGGACTTTCACGACATCCTGTTCGAGCGGCAGGACGGCGAAAACCAGGGCGCCTTCAACCAGGACAAACTGATCGCCATGGCCACCGAACTGAAATTCGATATGGCCAAGTTCGAACAGTGCCTGAATAACAACGAAACCCTGGCCCGCGTGCAGGCCGATACACAGGAAGGCAGTGCGGCCGGCGTCACCGGTACGCCCACCTTCTTCATCAATGGGCGCGTGCTCGTCGGCGCCCAGCCGCTGGAAGCGTTCCAGCAAACCATCGAACAGGCCCTCCAAGCCCAGTAAGTCCAAACCGAGGGGACCGCTGGAAACGACCGGTCCCCTCGTGTTGACCCCCCGCTGCCCCACAGACACCTCGATTCTCGTGATTCTCCAATATTATCTTGTAACATCGTTTGTCTTTGCACCGTCATTCAATGTGAACTGATACCGCCCTCTCGCTGTTCCACCTGATTGATAAGCTCGTTGTGTTCGTGCTGGCTGCGCCTGGCGAAAGGAGGGAGTCCATGTCGCTTCATAAGCGCCAGCTATACGTCGCCCTGTCGTTCTTCGTCATCGCCACTCTGGTTTTCATGCCAGTGGCCCAGGCGATGTCACCGGCCCAAGTGCCCGAACAGGCACCCGAAACCCCGACCCTTTTGCCACCACCTGGCCGTAATGGGCTGGGCATGGGTGGTACCGAAAACGGCAACCCGGCTGACGTCCCGGTCCACATGCTGGACGGGGTCAATACCATCAACGGTAACCTCCTGACCAGCGATACCCACTTCCAGTTCCAGGGCGTCGGCCCGACCTTTGGCCTGCAGATCGCTTATAACAGCCAGGCTCCGCCAATCGTCACGACCGTTGGAATGAAGTGGACGCACAACCTGCACGTCTTCCTGGAACCACTCAGCCTGGGCGCCCTCCGCCTGCACAAGGGAGACGGTGAAACGATCGACTATCCCCTGACCTGCCCCGTGGACGTCAACCGCTCCGGGGGGCTGATCGACATCGTCGACATCCAGCTAACTGCCGAACACTGGCGTACGACGCCGGTGGGAGATCCGTTCTTCGATGTCTTTTTCGACGTCGATCTGGATAGCGACATCGACAGTGTCGACATCGGTCGGGTGACGGCTGCCTTCGGCCGTTCGTGTGCCGACGTCGACCTGACCCATGCCTGGTGGACCGGATACAACGCCTCCGGTGTTTACAGCCGCCTGGTGGCTGACCCGGCGGGTCCACAGATGCTTCTGCGTGATGGTTTGATCTACCAGTTCCGGCCGCTCGATGCCCCCTTCGCCCCCGGCTTTTTGAGTCGCGTGGGTGACCGCAGCGGCAACGGCTACCAGCTCAACTATTCTCCCAGCTCCGGGCGCCTGGACAGCGCACAGAGTACATCGGGCATGCAGCTCTTCTTCCTGTACAACCCCAACGGCACGCTCCAACGTGTGCAGGACCACACCGGTCGTATGGTGCTGTATGGTTACGACGGCGCCGGGCACCTCACACAGGTGGAACGTTATGGCATGCCCTGGCACACGTACAGCTACGATGCGAATGGCCTGCTGCTGACCGATACCGACGCCAACGGCGACACGACCGCGTACACCTACGATGGCATGTCACGCCTGGTCACACTGCAGCGGCCCGGCTGGATGTCGTCCCAAACCTACGCCTACGGTCCCGGTGAAACCCTGGTCACCGATCCGCTGTCACGTCCCACCCAGGTACAGTTCGACATGAGCACCAGCCAGGTCGTGGCGGTGGCGCAGCTGGCCACCGGTATGACGATCGCCTATGCGCGTGACGCGCGCGGTAACCTGGTGCACCTTGGCGGCGGCGAAGGCAACGACTACGAATACGACAGCCGCGGCAACCTGGTGCGCATCGCCAGTGCCCACCCCGACCCGGCGGTGGCCAGCCGCCTCGAAACCGTGATCACCTACGACGCATGCAACAACCAGGTCTCGATCATCGATGCCATGGGGGCGGTGACACAAAACGTCTACGACCCGACAACCTGTCATTTGCTGCAGTCCAGCGACCCGTTGGGCAATTCAACGACGTTCGTCAACAATCCCCGCGGGCAGCCGATGCAAATCACCGATGCCCTGGGACGGACCACGATCAACATGTACGACGGGGTCGGTAACCTGGCGCAGACCACGGACCCGGCTGGCAACACGACCACCATGATGTACGACGGCCTCAACCGTAAGGTGGGCGAGACCAACCCACTGGGCCTGGTGACGACGTTCGAGTACGATCCGTTCGACCGCCAGCAGGTGATCATGGCACCGACCAACGCCACAACGCTGATGACCTACGACCCGGTGGGCAATCTGCGGCGCGTCACCGATCCCGATCAGGCCGTGACCGAGTACATGTATGATGGCCGTGGCAACAAAGTCTCGGTCCGCGACGCCATGGGCAACATGACCACGTACGAGTACGACGCCGCCAACCGCCTGGTGCGCACAATCGATCCCAGCGGCCAGATGACCGACGTCACCTACGATGCCCAGGATCGAGTCACTATGGTCCAGGGTCCGCTCGGCCAGACCACTGAGATTAGCTACGATGACCTGGCGCAGACCCGCACCGTGACCAATGCCGTGGGTATTCCGACGACCTTCGCCCTGGATCGCATCGGGCGCGTCACCCAGGTCACTTCTGCCGAGGGCCTTGCCACGGTGTACGAATACGACGTGGCCGGCAACCTGCTCAGCGTCACCGATCCCCTGAGCCGGACGGAGACGTTCACTTACGACGCCGCCGGGCACAAGCTGGCTGAAACCAACGCGCTCGGGCACACCACGTCGTATGCTTACGATGGTGTGGGTAACCTGGTCGCTTTGACCAATGCCCGCGGGCATACGACCAACTTCACCTACGACCATAACAACCGGATGAGCACCGTGATGGACCCATTGGGTGGCACCACGCAGCTGCTGCGTGACCCCCTGGGGCGCACGACGACCATCGTCAACGCCCTGGGCCTCACCACGCAGTTTGTGTACGACCCGCAGGGCCACCTGGTGGCCGTTACCAACGGTGCCGGCGAAACGACACAGCTCGAGTATTCACCCGCCGGCAAACAGACGGCGATGGTGGCACCGAGCGGAGGACGGATCGACCTGACCCTGGACCCACTGGGCCGCGTCGCCCAGGTCCACGAGGGACCGACGGTGACCACATACGGCTACGATACCGCTGGCCATCGCACCAGCATGGTCGACGCCAACGGCCAGACGTGGCTCTACGGTTACGACGACCTGGGCCGCCTGACCACCACGACCGATCCACTCGGTCGCGTGACTGGTTACCAGCACGATCTGTTGGGTAACCTGACGCACAAGGTGCAGCCAGACGGCTCGATCATCCAGTATACCTACGACAGCATGAACCGCATCGAGCGCACCGATTACCCCGACGGCAGTTACGACACCCAGGTGTACGACGCGGCGGGCAACGTCAGCGAGGCCACGAGTCGTAATGCTGGCGGAACCATCCTGGCCAAGACGACCTTCACCTACGACGCGCGTAACCAGATCACCCAAACATCGACGCAGGTTGCGCCGGCGTTGAATGCGACGATGACCTACCAGTACGACGAAGTTGGCAACCCGATCCAAAAGACGTACAGTCTGCCCGGCCTGCCAACGCCGGCCCAGGTGGCGCAGACCTGGGACTCCAACAACCGGCTGAGCAAGATCGTACGTGCAGACAATGCTGGCGCGTTGGTGACTACCCAGGAGAAATCGTACGATGCGGAAGGACGCGAGAGCCAGTCGGTGCTCAAGAAGGGTGCTACCACGGCGGCGGTTGTCTTCCACACCTACGACGGCGCCGGACGGGTCACCCAGATCCGCAACTGCGCCGATGTCGCGTGTGCAGTCGAAATCTCACGTTTCAACTACACCTACGACGTCAACGGCAACCGGCAGTCGGAGCAGATCCGCGAAGACAACGGTGCCCATCAGCAGATGGTCCAGTACGTCTACGATAGCCTCAACCGCCTGGTGCGTGAGACGCGCCAGCCGATCCTGCCACCGGGTCCGCCGTCGTACGATTTCTGGTACGAGTACGACCTGGTGGGCAACCGTTTGATGCGTGAAGACCGCAGCGTGCCCGGGTGTGTTCCACTCACCACCTGCCCGCGTACGACGACCACGTACGATCCCGCGCACCAAACGGCGCAGGAGATGCACTTTGCGGCCGGTGGCGGTCCGCCGTCGCAGGTGGTAGCGCATACGTACGACCCGATGGGCCGGCTCGTCCAGCGCCAGGCCGTGTCGGGAACACCGCTGCTGGAGCAGTTTGCCTACACCGGGGCTGACCAGCAGTCCGTGTACACCAACGTCCTGGCGGGGCAGACCCGATTGTACCGTTACGATGCCCTGGGCAACCAGGTCATCGCCTGCGGCCCGGCGGCCGGCTCTTGCAGCGGTTACCTCTACGATGGTCCCAACGTGGTGGCCGAATACAGCAACGCGACAACGAGCCCGCTGCTCAAGGCAACCTACCTGTTTGGCCAGGAAATCGATGCCCAGGTTGCGCGCATCGATCCGGCGGGCAACCAGGTGCACTTCTTCCTGCGTGATGCCCTTGGCTCGACCCGCCAGGTCATCGATCAGGCGAGTGCGGTCGTCAACGACTACGAGTACGAGGCCTTTGGCAAGATCTTCAGCCAGGTGACTGGCCTACCGAACGACATTCTGTTCGCCAGCCGGCGGCTCGATCCGACCAGCGGTCTCTACGAATTCCGTACACGCACCTACGACCCGGCCGATGGGCGCTTCTTGCAGACCGACCCGATCTACCAGGGCTTGATCCTGGCGGCGTGTCCGGCCTGTTGGCAGAGCCCGTTGGAGCTGCGGTCGGTCATGCCGCTGTACGCCTACGTCGGCAACAACCCGGCGACGTACACCGATCCCACCGGTGAGCAGTGGTGGTTCTGGCACCCCTGGTGGTGGACAGTCGGCCCATGGTGGTACTACCCCTACCATTGGTGGGGCTGGTGGTACGGGCCGTGGGGCTGGTTTGGACTGCGCTGGTGGTGGTGGCGCTGGTGGTGGCCGGCCAACCCGTGGTGGGGCGGCTGGTGGTGGTGGCAGTGGCGCTGGTGGTGGGGCGGCTGGTGGTTCGGTTGGTGGGGCCACTTTGGCTGGTCCTGGTGGTGGTGGCACCATCACTGGTGGTGGTGGCCCTGGTGGTTTAGCTGGGGCTGGTGGTGGTGGCCCTGGTGGTGGGGCGGCTGGTGGTGGCCCTGGTGGTGGTTCAAGTGGCGCGGCTGGTGGCACTGGTGGTGGGACTGGCCGTTCAAATGGAGTTGGTGGTGCGGCTGGTGGTGGCGCTGGTGGTGGCCCTGGTGGTGGGGCGGCTGGTGGTGGCCCTGGTGGTGGGTCAACTGGGGCGGCTGGCTGTTCCCCTGGTGGTTAGGCTGGGGCTGGTGGTGGTGGCCCTGGTGGTGGGGCGGCTTCTGGTGGCCGTGGTGGTTTAGCTGGGGCTGGTGGCCGTGGTGGGGCGGCCGTTGGTGGTGGCCCTGGTGGTGGCGTTGGCGTGCCTGGTGGTGGGGCACCTGGTGGTGGGGCCCCTGGTATTGGTGGACTGGTTGGTACTGGTGGCCCTGGTGGTGGGGCGGCTTCTGGTGGCCCTGGTGGTGGCACTGCTGGTGGAGCCTGCGCCCCTGGTGGTGGGGCATCAATTGGATCTGGTGGGGCTGGTGGCGACCCTGGTGGCGCTGGTGGTGGTGGCGCTGGTGGTGGTGGTGGCCCTCGCGCGGCTGGTGGTGGT
>CAZXQZ010000058.1:0-21365 GCA_964642445.1 uncultured Anaerolineae bacterium | reverse complement strand
TTGAGGCGGCATGAGGCGCACGAAACTCATGGTTTCTCCAGAACATGAGTATAGTTGTACAATTCTACAAACCTTACAGCTCTGCCAGTACATCGCCCATCTGTGAGGTCCGGTAACCGCCCAGTCCCTCCACAGCAGTGCGGAAGGGTGCGCTCCGTATCACCGCCAGCAGCGGCTGCAGCAGCTCGCTGCGGTAGAAGTCAAGCGGGATGATCAGGTCGTAGCGTTCCTCGTCCAGGGGGATGAAATCGAGATCGAGGGCGTGCGCCGCGGCCAGGATACCGAGGGTGCAGTCGGCCGCGCCGCTCTTGACCGCCGCAGCCACCGCCAGGTGCGTAAACTCCTGCCGCTCGTACCCTTGAATCTGACGTGGATCGATGCCCAGCTGCCGCAGGCGGTAGTCGAGCAGTACGCGCGTGCCAGCCCCGCGCTGCCGGTTGATGAACTCCACGCCGGGCCGCGCCAGGTCGTGCAGGGTTGTGATCTGCCGGGGATTGCCACGCGGGATGATCAGCCCCTGCGTGCGTTCGACGAAACCGAGCAGCACCATGCGCTGGTCGGGCAACAGCTTACGGATGAAATCGACGTTATAGTCGCCGGTGGTTTCATCCAACAGGTGCGAGCCGGCCAGGTGCGCCTCGCCGCGCCCCAGGGCGAGCAGCCCGCCGTACGAACCGACGTTGGACGAGGCCAGCGTGAGGTGCGGATGCTGGCGGCGCAGGTGATCGGCCAGGACGTCGAGCGTGAGATCGTGGCTGCCAATGGCCACGATCGTCCGCGCAATGGCGGCCGGCTCACGCCACAGCTCGACCGTCACCGTGTCACCGGCATGGTGACCTTCGCTGAAGCGTGGCACCCGTACGATGCCGTCAGCCTTGACCAGGGACATGATGACCCCAGCCCCGCGCGCGATCGGTGTGGCAACCACCTGCTCGCCCACCTGACCGACCGCCACACGCATGAATTCGTCTTCGCCCATGGGCGACAGGACCTTGCGCGTCAACCTGGCCGTCAGGGTGGGACGTTGAAGCGGCAGGGTGCCTTGCCAGCGGGCCAGCAGCGGTTTTACCAGCAGGTCGAAGGTGATGATCGCGCTGGCCGGGTAACCGGGAATACCCACCACCGGTTTGCCCTGCGCAACACCAAGAATCACCGGATGTCCGGGCCGGATGGCGATGCCGTGCACCTGGACCTCGCCCAATGCCCGCAGGACCTCGACGGTGAAATCGCGCGAGCCGGCGGACGAACCGGCGTTGATCACGACCAGGTCATGGGTCAGCAGTGCCTGGCTGACCGCGTCTTTTATCTGCTCATAATCGTCGGGCACGGCCGGCAGGCGCGTGACCAGGGCGCCCCATGACTGTGCCATGGCGGCGAGCACAATGGAGTTGTACTCGATGACGTTGCCCGGCCGCAGCTCGCTGCCGGGGAGCACTAGTTCGCTGCCTGTCGGTTGGATGGCAACCCGTGGCTGGCGCCGCACCAACAGCCGGCTGTGACCGCTGCCGGCCGCGGCCCCCAGATCCTGCGGCCGCAGACGATGATTGGCCGGCAGTACCAGCTCGCCGGCCACCATGTCTTCCCCCATCGGGCGCACGTGCTGCCAGGGTGCCACCGCAGCCAGAATCTCGATCTGTTGGCCACCTGCCGGCTCATCCAGCACGTGGACGTCCTCGATCATGATGACGGCATCGAAACCGGTTGGAACCGCATTACCGGTGTCGAGATAGCGAGCTTCTTCAGGTACGCGCAACCGCAGGGGAGCTGTTTCGGTGGCACCGCGCGTAGATGCTGCGCGCACGGCGTAACCGTCCATGGCAGCCGCATGGTAGTGCGGCGAGGAGATCGTTGCCCACACCGGTTCGGCGGTCACCCGGTCCAGGACCTGGTCGACGGGGAGCCATTCGCCAGCCAGCGGCTGGTCGGCCCCTGCGCGCGCCAGGGCTGACCACCAACGCGCCACGGCGTCTTCCAGGCTGATATCTTCGAGATAAACGTTACGTGCCACGGTGATGTCCTTCACGTAATCAATGGCTGGGCTACGGCCTGGGCAACGCCGAGCTCGTACAGAAAGCGGCTGCGCAGCAGCTGCTCGAGCCGTTCCGGCTGCTCACCCAGGGGAACCCGGCCCCCTGCCATGTGGGCATGCCCGCCGGCGCCGCCCAGGTCACCCACGACGTGCTGTACGACGCGTGCCGCATTGGCCTGCGGCAGTGAGGTGCGCACGGCCAACACCACGTGCGCACGGTAGCGCCCCATGCAGATCACCCAGTCCGCGTTGTCGAGACGCGACAGCACATCGGCCATTTCGGCGGCCATATCGGGACGCGTCATGTCCCCCAGGCTGGCCAGCACGACATTGTCATACAGAACCGTACGCGCCAGGGCATCGTTGAAAACCTGGAAGAACGCGCGCGGCACACGCGCATGCTCGATCGCGGCCAACAGCGTACGGTCCATGAGCGGCAGCAGAATCATGTACGCCCAGGCATCACAGTCGGTGGCGCGGCGGGCCAATCCCAGCGTGTCGGTTTTGATGCCATAGAACAGGGCGGTTGCCAGGGCCGGTTTGGGCGGCAGGTTGGATGCAACCAGGTATTCGGTAATCAGGGTGGACGTTGCACCGTAGGATGAGCGGACATCCCGATACGAGCCAGATGGCGGTGACGGTAGGCGTTGATGGTGATCTAGCACAGCCACGGGTGGTATGCCCGGCGGCAGGGCGTGGTTCGTGGCGCGGGCCTGTGTGTCGACCAGGATGGCGCCCTGGACCGTCTGCCAGTCCAGGCGATCGACGTGGGTCAGTTCGACCTGGAGCTGCTCGACCAGGGCACGATTCTCGGCACGCCCGATGATCCCTCCATACACGAGACGGGGACTGATACCCACCGTCGCTGCCAGCAGGGTCTGCACGCCCCAGGCACTGGCGATGGCGTCGGGATCAGGATCGTTGTGGGTCAGGATGATAAGATCGTGCGCGGCGGCGCAGGCATGCAGAAAGCGGCGGACGCGCCGTCGGCCCAGCTCGTAGCTGAACTGGGGAAAGAGGCGGGTTCCGAACGGCATGGCTGCGTCCAGGGAGTCTTTCTCAGGCGGCGCAGCTGGTGGATTGGATCTCGAAACCATCATACCCGTTTCACGCGTAGAGGGACACGACGACCCATTCGCCCTCGTCGATGCCCGTGTTGTCGAGGGGGATGCGGATCATGCCCGCGGCCTGGATCAGGGTGTAGATCAGGTTGGATTTGCCAAAAATGGGCATGGCCCACGGTTCACCCGCGTGCCAGTCCAGGCGTACCGGCACGTAATCCTCGCGTCCACTCACCGAAGCCAGGGGGCGTGCCAGGCGTGCGCGCATCGTGCGCGGGGGTGGCGCCTGTTCGCCGTGCAGGGCACGCAGCGTCGGCGCCACCACCAGGTCGAAGATGACCATCGCGCTGACCGGGTTGCCGGGCAGCCCAAACACCGGTTTGCCATTGCACACGGCCATGATCGTTGGCTTGCCGGGCCGTACGCTCAGCCCGTGGACCAGGATGCCGGGTTCACCCAGGGTTCGAATGACGTCGGCCGTCATATCGCGTACGCTCACCGAGCTGCCGGCCGAGATGACGAGCACGTCGGCGGTCTCCAATCCGCGTTGGGCCAGGGCCTGCAAGTTGGCGTAACTGTCGGGGGCGATGCCGAGCAAGTGGGGTTGGCCACCGGCCCGCCGGGTCAGGGCTGCCAGGGTGTAACTGTTGATGTCCCGTATCTGACCAGGGCCGGGGGTCACATCTGGTGGCACCACCTCATCACCCTGGGAGAGGATGGCGACCCGCGGCGGTTCGGCGACCGTGACGCGGGTAATGCCCAGGGCCAGCAGTCCCCCCAGGTCCTGGGGGCGCAGGCGGTGGCCGGCGGCCAGGATTGGCTCACCGGCGCGCACGTCTTCACCAGGCTGGATGGCGTTCTGACCAACGGCCACCGCACGCAGCACCTCGATGTCGTAGGGAAAACCTGGCTCGCTGCGTGCGCGGGTGCGCGAGTTACCCGCATCGACGATTTCGGTCTGTTCCAGCATCACGACCGCATCGGCACCGCGGGGCAGCATGCCGCCGGTGTGCACCTCCGCGCATTCGCCAGGCCCCAGGGACAGGGCTGCCGCCTGTCCCATGGGCACTTCGCCCACCACGGTCAGAAAGGCGGGCAGGCTGGCGGATGCGCCGTAGGTGTCATGTGCCGCAACGGCGTAACCGTCCACCGTGGAGCGCACGAAGCTCGGCAGATCGTGGGGAGCTGTGAGCGCTTCCGCCAGCACCCGGTCGAGCGCATCGACAGCGGCGACGATCTCTGTCCGGCGTAATGGCTGCACGTGCTGGCGGAAGGTCTCCCACGCGTCGGGTGGCGTGTGGACCGTAAACAGCTCAGGCATGCCGCGAACCCAGGTCCGGGCGCCTAACGGTTGACACTGCCGGCGCCGAGCAGCAGTGCTGCCACGACGATCGTGCCGACCAGGAGAATCAACAAGACGGCGGGCAGAATCACGGCCAGAATGGCGCGGCTCCACTGCACATCCTCGCCAACGACCAAACCATCCGCGCCCACCTGCTCGGTGACCCAGCCTTGGGCCACTGCGGTACCTTTCGTGTAGACTGCCCAACCCCAGAACGTCCCGATCAGCCCCAGCAGTGGGCCTACGCAGGGCAAAGGCAAAAGAATGCTCAACAGGTTGGGCACGCTGAAGAGGGCCGTGGCCGCCAGGAAGCCGCGCAGGCCGCCGATGCCGCCCAAGAACAGCCGGGCAAACAGCAGCACCCACAGAGAGTAGGTCAGCCAGGCACCCAGGCGGGCAAATGGTGTCGACAGCCAGGCGCCCAGGGCCTCCAGGATACGCGGTATGGGCTGCGGCAGCGTGGTGGGCAGGGCCATGATGTTACGGGCGATGTCGAATCCACTTTCGATCTGGCGCATTATGAAGTCGTATAACTCGGTTGGAACCTCTTGTCCAAACTGGCTCGACATCTCGATACTTTGCCGAATCCCGTCGAGGACCGACTCCAGTTCGGCGGCGGGGTTACGCACAGCACTCGTGATGAAGACAAGGCTGTTGGCGATGAGGGTCACCACGATGAGCAGCAGGATCGCGCTGCGAAAGCCGTTTTTGCTGTCGCGGAAATAGACAAAAACCGGCGTCTTGAGCAGGAAGATGTCGCGCACGACGTGAAGCCAGTTGGTTTTGCCTGGCTGCGACCCCGTCAGGTTGGCCTGGTTGAATTCGGTGGTCATTGTGCAAAACCCTCCGTCATAACGGCAGCAATCGTGCTGCCGACCAACGCCGCCAGACCTGCCGCCAATACGAAGCCGATCAGACCCAGGATAATGAGCGGGAGGATCGTGGCCGTCAGCGCGCGTCCCCAGCTCAGCTGGTGTGCCGTTTTGAGCGCCGTGTAACGGCAGAGCAGTGTCCAGGTGCTGACCACGCCGCCCACAACCACGTTGGGGAAGAGCAGCACCAGGTTGAACAGCTGGGGTGTCACGGCAAATGCGGTCGTGCCCAGGGTTTCGCTGAGAGAGGCCTTACCGCCCAGCAATCGGGCGACCAGGTGGGCAACTACCCCGTACACCAACCAGCTGATGATAATCGACAGGGGCAGCAGGATGATGTTCAGGGCGGCGGTGGCCGGGTTGGGGAAGACCACGCTGATCACCCCCTGCCAGATCTGGTTGAAGGTCTGTCGGAACTGCTCGATGGCCTCGGCGCCGCCGAACTCGGCCATCTGGCGGTACCAGTCCATGTTCTCCAGCCCGCGAATGATGGTTTCCTGCAGTGCAACCGGATTGGGTGCGGACAGCCACGCCATGGTCGTGCCGATCACTCCGACGACCGCCACGATCACGGCCACGACGACGATCAGGAATAACCCCTCGACGAACGGGTTGTTATCCTGGCGCATTTCCTCGTACACGTCGGGATCGAGAAACAGGCCGCGCCAGGCCCAATTCAGAATACGTTTCATGTGTTTGAATTCCTCCTCCTTGAGCACACAACGAACACAGAGCCGACAACAACGGGTATTCCGAGGGTGGTATCATCAGGCCATGCAACACGTATCCAGTATACCACATGGTGTGGTGAAGCGCAACGCCCCTACAGCCATTCCGGATGTGCACGCAGGTCATAGCCGGCACGCAGGTTGTAGATCGCACGCTCGACACCGATGAAGGCCAGCTCGAAAAAGAACGGGTGCGTCAAATCGGAGGGCTCGCGCAGGCTGGTGGCCAGGTGACGGGCCAACGCTGCCGTTGACAGATCGCCGGCCAGGGCCAGCCAGCCCACCATCATCTGCAGGCGCCGCCGGTAGGTTGTGACGCTGGCTTCGTTGAAGTGGCTGACCACGAGCTGCATGAGAATCTCATCCAGCGGTGGGGAAGTGTTGGGGTAGGCGCGCATCACTTGTTCGGCGGCATCGTACACGCTGATGCTGTGCAGGAACCAGGTGGAGAACACCCGTTGCGCCAGCAGGGTGGTCGACTGGTGGCGCAAACTGGCGACGGCCAGGTCCGACGGCATCGGCGGAATGTCGGGCAGGGCCGGCAGCTGCGGCGGGGCGAACTGCCAGATGACCTGGTTGAGCAGGCGGTACTCGTAGGGGGCGGGGTTGTTGCTGTCCACGTTGCGCTGGGCCGCGCGGCTGATGAGGATACGTGCGTAGTCGAACGGCACTTCGAGCAGGGTCAAGGGCTGGTCACTATGTGGGATCAAGATCTGGCCGAGGGTGCCCATCGTCAGCGGCGCCGGCATACGCACGTCGGGCATCGTCGCATTGGCAAAGCAGCGCCGAACCCCCAGGTCGTCGCTGAGTACGATGCCGATAAAATCGACTTCATTGGGTTTGTAGAGGGAGCCGGGTGGCATCGGTGCCGGGGCAATGAACCAGATGGCGTAGTTGCCGTGACCGTCCATCGCACTGACCAGGGCACGCCAACCTGGCGGCACCTCGCGCAGGAGTTGGCTGGCCACACCGCTCAGCTGCAGCTTGCGCAGGCTGCGCGCCACCTGTGGCAGCACCAGGGGTGACACGACCGGCTGCAGCAGCTGGAGTGTGTGCGCCGCTTGTGGCAAACGGATCCGCCCCAGGGCATGGATTGCGTTGACGGCCACCAGCTCGCGCGGGTCCTGCGCCAGGAGGTGGAGCAGGTCCAGGCGCTGCACCGGCTCCAGCCCGTTCATGGCATCGATCAGGTCGATGGCGACTTCGAGGGGCTGGGCTTCGAGTTGTTTGAGATAGTCGAGATAGACGAAGGGCGAATCCTGGGCCGCGGCCAGTACTTCGTGCAGCGAGTTGAGCATCAGCGCCTGGGGGTTGGCCAGGTGCGCATACAGGGTCTCGTCGGGTGGCTGCTGGAGAAAACGTTCGAGCAGGGTGATGGCAGTCACGCGGGCCTGGTCACCGCGCTGCCGGTCCAGGGCCGCCGCGCGCAGGGCGTCGACCACGGTGTGCGGGTCCTTTTCGTGGAGATGGACGGCGACCCAACCCAGGCCGGTGCGCACCTGCGGGTTGGATGTATCGAGCATCGCCAGTACGGCGGGCAGCACCTGGTCTCCCTGGCGCGCAATGCGTCGTGCGTGCCTGCGCAGCTCGTTCTCGCCCTCGACGTGACCGAGCTCGCGAATGGCTGCTTCGATGGCGCGGCGTTCGCGCAGGGTCGTGATAATGCGTGATTTGTCCTGGGTCATGGTGATTCAGATTTTACCACGGCTGGCAGGGGCAATCAAGTCATCTGCCATGACGGGTGCATTTCAGATTGGGGGCAGACCCTTCGGGTTTTCGTCAATGGCCGGGATTCAGCACCGGGAGGCATTGCCATGGAGTACCAGCTATCGGCGATTGGGGGGAAAAACCCGAAGGGTCTTGTATTGTGCCCCAGACATGCGATGCACCCTACCATGACTCACGCGGGTCGATAGGCGATGCAGTCGATCTCGACCGCTGCATCCAGGGCAAACGCGCCGCGCCCCACAGTGATGCGCGCGGGCGGGTCGTTTCCCATGACCGTGAGATAGGCGGCATTCATGTCCGGGAACGTGGTGATGTCGGCCAGAAACACGTTGACTTTGACGATATCGGCCAGTGTCGCCCCACAGGCATGCAGGATGGTTTCGATGTGGCGCAGGGCCTGCGTCGTTTGCGGCCCCGTGCCGCCAGCCACCAGTTCCATGGTACCCGGACGCGTCCCCAGGGTGCCGGAAACAAAGATGAAATCACCGGCCACCACGGCGTGACAAAACGCCGGCAGGCGTGCCAGTTCAGGAACTACGATTTTGCTGAGAGGCATCGTACAACTCCTTGGAGAAAATCTTGGCAGACGGTCAGTGTGTGTAACCATACCACATCCCGATCCCTTCAACCATGCCGTGCATCATACGCACGGTATCGAATGGGCACATAACACCGCCTACCCACCCTTCACACTCACCCCACTCCCCATTCCCCAACCCCCAACTCCCCAACCCCCAACCCCCAGCCCCCAACTCCCCAACCCCCAGCCCCCAACTCCCCAACTCCCCAACCCCCACCGCTTTACGTTTCACGTCGCAGCATCTATAATACATCCAAACGTTTGCCAAGCGTGCGGCTATTTGTTCTATCTCACCTGGCAGGAGATATCGAAAGATGCAAGACTTCGAAAAACTGGGTGTCTTTTATTTGGGTCGCGAATACGACCTGGCGGCCAGGCAGCTCAAGGAATCCCTGCTGCTGTATGATAGCAAGGACCTGGTGACGCATGCGGTGGTCGTCGGCATGACAGGCAGCGGCAAAACCGGCCTGTGCGTTGGCCTGATCGAAGAGGCGGCCATCGATGCTATTCCTGCGATTCTGATCGATCCCAAGGGGGATCTTGGGAATCTTTTGTTGACATTCCCCAACCTGCAGCCTGCGGATTTTCTGCCCTGGATCAACGTGGAGGATGCGCAGAAGAAGAACCTGACGCCCGAAGCGTTCGCTGCGCAGCAATCGCAGCTGTGGACCAAGGGCCTGGGCGATTGGGGTCAGGACGGGGCGCGTATCCAGCGCCTGCGCAACACGGTCGACCTCGCGATTTACACACCGGGCAGCTCGGCTGGCATTCCCGTATCGATCCTGGCGTCGTTCGCCGCCCCGCCGGCCGATATCCTCGAAGACGGTGAGCTTCTGCAGGAACGGATTCAGACGACCGTCACCAGCCTGCTGGGGCTGCTCAACATCGATGCGGACCCTCTGCAGAGCCGCGAGCACATTCTGCTGTCCAACATCCTGGCCAACCGCTGGCGGGCGGGACAGAACGTCGACCTGGCCGGGTTGATCCAGGATATCCAAAATCCGCCGATGACCAGGGTGGGCGTGCTCGACCTGGAATCGTTCTATCCGTCCAAGGAGCGTTTTGCGCTGGTAATGTCCCTGAACAACCTGTTGGCCTCCCCTGGCTTCAGTGCCTGGCTGGAAGGTGTGCCGATGGATATCAAAAATATCCTCTACACACCCCAGGGCAAGCCGCGCGTGGCCATCTTTTCGATTGCCCACCTGGGTGATGCCGAGCGCATGTTCTTCGTTTCGCTCCTGCTCAACCAGGTGGTGGGGTGGATGCGCGCCCAATCGGGCACGACCAGTCTGCGGGCGCTGCTCTACATGGACGAGATCTATGGTTACCTCCCGCCCACGGCGGCTCCGCCGTCCAAACAGCCGTTGTTGATTCTGCTCAAGCAGGCCCGTGCTTTTGGGCTGGGTGTGGTCCTGGCCACACAGAACCCGGTGGACCTGGACTACAAGGCGCTGTCCAATGCCGGCACGTGGTTCATTGGCCGTCTGCAAACCGAACGCGACAAAGCCCGTGTGCTGGACGGGTTGGAAGGCGCAGCCGCCGGTTCGGCTGGCCGGTTCGATCGCCAGGCCATGGAACAAACCCTGGCCGGCCTGGGCAACCGCGTCTTCCTGATGAACAACGTCGGGGATGACGCGCCGGTCATCTTCAGCACGCGTTGGGTGATGTCCTACCTGCGTGGCCCCCTGACGCGCAACCAGATCAAGAGCCTGATGGACCCCTACAAGGCGGCACAGGCACCGGCGACTGCGGCCACCGCCGCGCCCCTGGCCGTGACGGCGGCACCGCCGGCCGGCGCCGCGACGGGCGGGCGCCCCTCGCTGGCACCGGAGATTCAGCAGTATTTTGTGCCGCTGCGCGGCCGCACAGAGGGGATCGTCTACAAACCGGTGTTGGTGGGCGCAGCCAAGGTTCATTTTGCGGATGCGAAACTCAAAGTGGATGCAACCGAATCAGGCGTCTGGGCCACGCCGATCACCGCCGAGGCCGTACCGGTCGATTGGGAAGTGGCAGAGCCGATCGAGGTGGCGATCAGTGACCTGGACAAAGAGCCGGTGGATGGCACGGGCTTCATCGATCTGCCCGTGGCCGCCGGGCGCGCCAAGAGTTATACTGACTGGACGCGCGATTTTGTCGACTGGCTATACCGCAACCAGGTGCTGCAGCTCTACCGCAGCCCCAGCACCGGCCTGACGTCGCGGGTAGCGGAGACCGAACAGGACTTTCGCATTCGCGCGGCGCAGGCCGCACGCGAAAAACGGGATGAAGCCACCGCGGCGCTGCGCAAACGCTACGCGGTCAAGCTGGACCGCCTGGAGGAGAAACTGCTCAAAGCACAGCAGACTGTGGCCAAGCAGGAGTCCCAGGCGCGCCAGGCCCAGATGAATACCGCGGTATCGGTGGGTTCGACGCTGCTGGGGGCGCTGTTTGGACGGCGCCGTGGCACGACCGCCATCAGCCAGGCCGCGCGCGGGATTGGGCGGTCGGTAGATGAGGGTGGCGACGTGGGCCGGGCCCAGGAGACGGTGCGCAGCGTGCAGCAGCAGATCGCCGAGCTGGAAGCGGAGCTCGAGCAAGAAGTCGCGACCCTGGAGAGCAAGATCGATCCGGTCACCGAAACCCTGGAAACGCTCGAGGTACGCCCGAAAAAGACCAGCATCGATCCGCAGCTGGTCGCGCTCGTCTGGGCACCCTATCGCCAGGAGGAAGCCGGCCCTGCGACGCCCGCCTGGTGATCAAGAGGGTATTGATTTTGAGGGGAAGTGGTAGTATACTGAGGATGCCGCTTGTATAGAGAAACGATGCCTGATGGTAGGCATGGGATGGCGGAACAGGCGGTCGCACGGACCGGGTAACTGGCTGTAGTGGTTGGCCAGCCGGCGGGCCGGGCGTTGAGGCTGGGCAGAGAGGACCCCGACGATGCCCGTCTCCGGACTATGCAATACGGCTTCGTGGCGGGCGCGCGAGCGCCCTGGATGCGTAACTGGCAACCCAGACTGGTGGGTGGCGCACGGGCGTGCGGCCCTGTGCCGGCCTGGCACGGTTGGTTGTCTGGTGATCGCATTGCCGTGGCAGGTCTCTTCCGATGTCACGGCGCACATTTTTCGATTGAAGAAGCACTGCACCTGGCTGCTGCCAATGCCGCGGTCGGGGATGCAGTGCTTTTTTGTTGGCTGCCGCGCAGGAGGTTGCTGGAGGTGGTTGCGGAATCGTGCGCGAACAAGACCGAACCGTCGCCCTGCGCTGGTGCCAGGCTGCGTTGATGGGAGGGATGACCCCATGCAAGCGAAAGTACTGTGGAGTCTGGTGCTGCTCGTGCTCGTGTCGCTGATGGCAGGCGGGGCGCCGGTGGCACCGGCTGCGACCGACACGACACCGGTGACGGGCACGTGGGAATGTTGGGACCCGCTGAGTGTGGAGCCGTGCCATAACACGCTGATGGCGGTCGACCTGGTGTCAGCCAGTGACGGCTGGATCGTGGGCGAGGACGGCGTGATGCTGCGCTGGCACGATGGGGTGTGGACGAAGATGCCGGCGGTGACCGGCCGCACGCTGCGTGGCCTGGCGCTGGTGACGGTCAATGACGGCTGGGCCGTGGGCGATGGTGGCACGATCCTGCGTTGGAACGGCAGTACCTGGTCGGTCGTGAGCAGCCCGACGACGCAGGACCTGTATGCGGTGGCGATGCTCTCGGCCAGCCATGGCTGGGCGGTGGGTGCCGCCGGCACGATCCTGCGCTGGAATGGGGCGACCTGGTCGACTATCACGCCACTAGACGCACAGTCGCTGCACGGGGTCACTGCCGTATCAACTACCGATGCTTGGATCGTTGGCGATGATGGGAATAACGGCATTGTCCTGCATTGGGACGGCACTTCCTGGTCAGTCGTGGCTACGCCCACCCATATGACCTTGCGTGGGGTGTCGGCAGCGACTCCTTCGGACGTGTGGGCGGTTGGCCGCGGTATTTTGCACTGGAATGGCCATTCCTGGAGTCGCATCGACTTCGAAAGGGCACTTGAACTCTTTTCGGTGCATATGCTTTCAGCGAGCGACGGCTGGGCCGTCGGGCGTGACGACGATACTTGTTGGTCTACTTCAGGATGCAGCAGTGCCATCATGCATTGGAACGGCTCCGAATGGGCTAGTTGGACTGACTCCATGGTGGCCTTGTACGGTGTTGTCCTCGGTGCATCGGCGAGTGGCTGGGCCGTTGGTTCCGGTAGTACTATCCTACGATGGGAGGGTACCCGCTGGCGGGTTGTGAGTGGCAACGTAGCTGGACCGCAACTGCTGCGCGCAGTTTCGCTATCGTCAGTCACAGATGGCTGGGCGGTAGGAGATGCTGGCATCCTTTGGCGCTGGGATGGCTATACCTGGTCTGCAACACGTGAATTCTCATATACCAAATTCAACGCCGTTGAAATGAACTCGACCACAGAAGGATGGGCAGTCGGGTACAAGTACGACCCGGATATGCCTGGTCACTACAAGCTGATCATACACTGGGATGGACGACAATGGCTGCCATTCGGGTCCGCTTTTGAGGACGGGGATTGGTACGGAGTAGCTATCGCGGCACCGACCGATGTCTGGTTTGTTGGCTCGAATTCGGAGGCCTCGTGGGTAAAACCGATCGCTCATTGGAATGGGACTTCCTGGGAATACTACAAACCGACCACAAGCAGCCTGTTGGCAGCGGCCTTTGTTTCGCCTAATGATGGCTGGGCGGTGGGTGAGGCTGGTACGACTCTACACTGGAACGGCATGACGTGGTCGATGATACAGAGTGGAACAGTGCAAACTCTGACTGCAGTCACATTTCTATCAGCTGCAGACGGATGGGCGGTAGGACATGCCGGTACGATCCTACGATGGAACGGCAGTGCCTGGACCACCATGGATAGTCCCTCAAACAATCACCTTCGAGATGTTGCGATGGTCTCTCCTAACGACGGTTGGATTGTTGGCGATGGCGGTACGCTGTTGCGCTGGAATGGCACGGCGTGGTACCTGGTTTCGTCGGTGGTGTTTCACCTGTCATCCATCGACTTGTTTGGGGCTGGCGACGGTTGGGCGGTAGGAGATGGCAATGCATTCGTGCGCTGGGATGGCCACGCCTGGGCGCAGCAGCCGGTTGCTCTGTTCACCGACCCGCAGCGAATCGATTTCATATCGCCGATTGCAGGGTGGGGAGCTGGTCCCGAAAGCGCCATCTGGCAGTGGAATGGACGCACCTGGCTCCCACTGACTAGCCGGACGATTCACAGTTGGCGCCATGGATTGGATCCTGGTGCGCGCGAGTTCGATGACGTAGATGCCTTGTCAACCACGTCCGTGTGGATTGCTGGGCGAGAACTAGTCTACTCATATGGTGCAATTCAATACATTCCACGGGTCTGGCATTGGAATGGTCAAACACTAACCTCAACAGTCGGTTCCACGACCTACATCGAAAATGACCCAACGACCATCTCAATGGTATCGGAAACTGATGGGCACATGGGTTACGTGAAGTGGTCTGGGGCGGAATGGGACATGTGGCATTGGGACGGCCAAGCGTGGACCGCGTCACCCCCATTGCCCGCACCTATCTGCGGCGAGCTTTCATCTTTGCACACGGTCTCTGCCACGGATGGCTGGGCAGTTGGCCCTATGGAGTACTGCGGTGTGCCCATCATGATTGGACATTGGGATGGCAGCACCTGGGACTGGGATTCCACCCCACCGATTCACGGCGCGCCAAAATCGGTCCGCATGTTGTCGGCTATGGAGGGTTGGGCTGTCGGCACCAGGATTGACAACTACCCGGTAGGCCCTTACGACTCACTTATTCTGCACTGGAATGGCACGTCTTGGGCTGAGGTGGCGTCACCCGTTACGCAGACCCTGCAGTCGGTCGACGTCGTCTCGACCAGCGATGCCTGGGCGGTGGGTGATGCCGGCACGATTCTGCACTGGGATGGCGCGACGTGGTCCACGGTCAGCAGCCCGACGACGGCGGGGCTGGAGCATATTCGCATGATCTCGGCCACGGACGGCTGGGCGGTGGGCGGCGGGCGCGTGCTGCATTACAGCCCGACCACGCCCTTCACCTGGCACCTGGAGGCCGAGCAGGGCACGCGCCGTGGGAGCATGGCCGTTGGCGAGAGCAGCGGCGCTTCGGCGTGCCAATACGTGTACGACCCCGTGGCCAATTCGGGCAGCGAGGTGACGTTCACGGTGGAGGTGCCGGTGGCAGGCAGGTACACCCTGTGGGCGCGGGCGATGGGGCTGGGCTGGACGCAGAACTCGTTCAAGGTGCTGGTGGACGACCCGCCGCCGTGGACGTTCGAGATTCCACAGGTGAACGGGAACTGGACGTTCGGGTGGTTCAAGGCACGGGCGCAGCCATACCAGCTGGCAGCGGGGGTGCACACGATTCGTTTCCAGACGCGGGAGGCGAATGCGCGGCTGGACCGGATTGCACTGTCGAACCAGGCGGACTACGTGCCCACCGAGGTGACGCCGTGCGGGGTCACGCCGACGGTGACGCCGACGCCCACGACTACCCCGACGACCACCCCAAGCCCGACGTGGACGCCGACGGCGACACCAAGCCCGACGAGTACCCCGACAAGTACCCCAACGGCGACGCCGAGTCCAACGCCGACACCGACGGCGCTGCCGGTGCGGCCGGTGTATTTGCCGCTGATTCTGAAGTAGAGAGTTGGCATCTTGGTCCCAACGCGCAGCGTTGGGACCAAGATGCCAACTCTATTGCGCTGCCGCATCCAGCGCGGCCTGCGCCGGCACGTCCTTGAACAGCGCATCCTCGATGGCCAGCCCGATCTCGCGCGACAGCGGCGTGTACGCCGGCACGTTGGGCCGCACGACGGCGGCCGGCAGCTGGTCGAGGATGACCTGCGCCTGCGGCGTCTCGTGCAGGTACGCCTGGTAATCGGCCGCGTCGATGACCGACTGGCGCAGGGGCAGGTAGCCCGTGGCTTTGCTCCAGCGCAGATTCACCTCAGGGCTGGTCATCCAACGGATGAACTCCCAGGCCGCCTGCGGGTGCTGCGACCCACTCAGGATCGCCAGGTTGGCGCCGCCGACACCGGTGGCGGCCTGCTTCTGCGCCGGCAGCGGCGCCACGCCCAGCTTGTCTGGCCCCAGCGCTTTGAGCATCGCCGCCAGGCGCGCCGTCGAGACGAGGGTCATCGCCACCTGCCCGGTCTCGAAACCGTTTTCGGGCGGTGAGAGGGGCAGCGACTTGTCGGTTTTGGCCAGGTCGATCCAGTACTGCAAGGCTTCGACGCCAGCCGGCTCGTTGAAGCGCAGCGACTGCCCGTCGTCGCCAAACAGGGCACCGCCGTTCTGCCAGAGGAAGGCCAGCCAGTAGTAGACGTTACCCTCGTTGGCCTTGAGCGGGAAGGTCAACCCCCACTGCTCCGGCGTGTCGTCGCCGTTAGCATCGATGGTCAGTTTCTCTGCCGCCGCGCGCAGCTCGTCCCAGTTCACCGGCGGCTGGTCGGGATCGAGACCGGCCTGGGTGAAGAGGTCGCGGTTGTAGTAGAGGACGATGTTGCTCAAGGCAAAGGGCATCGACCAGATGGTGTCGCTGTAGGTCGCGGTCTCCCAGGCCTTGTCCCAGATGTCGTCGCGGGCAAACTCGCGGTCGTTGGCGATGAAGTCTGCGATGGGCACCAGCGCGCCAGCATCGGCCAACTCCGACGACCAGAACTGGTCGATTTGCGAGATGTCGGGGCCAGCCTGCGCAGCAATGGCCGTGACGAGCTTCTCGCGCATCGTAAACAGGTTCCCCCCATAACTCGCCTCGACCTGGATGCCGGGATGGGTTTGATTAAACTCGTCCACCAACGCCGTAAACGTCTCGCCCAAAGCCCCGCCATACGCGTGCCACAACGTCAATCGCGTCACCGCGGCAGCCGTACCGGCCCCCGGCGAAGCCGGTGCCCCATTGCCCGCCGGCACACAGCCGGCCACAACCATAAGAACCAACACCAGAACGCTGGCCATTCGCGTGAGCTTTATCTCTTCAACCATATCGATCTCCCACATCAAATATCGTCCGCCCCTACTCCCTACTCCCTACTCCCTACTCCCTACTCCCTACTCCCTACTCCCTATCCCCCATCCACCGCTGCCCCACCACGTACAGCGCCAACCCCGGCACCGTCGCAATCGCCGTCGCCGCCATCAACAGCGGCCAGTTGGTGCCCAGCTCACTCTGCAGGGCCGCCAGACCGACCGGGATCGTGTAGCGAGCGGGGGTTTGGATCACCACCAGCGGCCACAAGAACGCCTTCCACGTCCAGATGAAGCCGAACAGGGCGACGATCGCAATGACCGGACGCCCCAGGGGCACGAAGAGGTGCCACAGGACCTGCAGTCGCGTGCAGCCATCGATGCGCGCCGCATCTTCGAGCTCGGTCGATACACCCAGATAGTACTGCCGCAGCAAAAAGATGGCCGTTGGATACGCCAGGAAGGGCACGATCAACGCCTGGTAACGGTCGATCCAGCCCAGCCAGCGCAGCAGCAAAAAGGCCGGCAGCAGTGTGACCTCATTGGGTACCAGGAGCGTGCCCAGGAAGACCACGAACAACAGGTCGCGCCCGCGAAACTGGAGGCGGGCAAAGACGTACCCGGCCAGAACGGCGGTGATCACCTGTCCGGTGGCGACGGCGCTCGCCACGAACAGGCTATTGACATAATACCTGAGCAGCGGAATCGCCCGCCAGGCCTCCAGGTAGTGACTCAAGTCCGGTGGCCAGGTCCAGGTCAGCCGCGGTGCCAGGGCCGCGGCGGTTCCGCTGGAAACCGAGATGAGCAGCATCCACGCAAACGGCAGCAGGGCCAGCAGGGCAGCACCCAGCAGGATGCCGTGCATGGCCAGGCGGCCGGCCCGCCAACGCCCCCGGGCTGAGACCGAAGCAGCCACGATTCTAGTCATCACCCCGCCCCTTCGCGGCCCCAACGCCGAAACTGCAGCCAAACCAGGGGAAACAGCAGGGCAAACAGGGCCCAGCCCAGCGCCGAGGCATAACCCAGCTCAGAAAAGGCAAAGGCCCGTTCGTACAAATAGACCACCAGCGTCGTCGTGGCGCCGGCCGGACCGCCACCGGTCAAACCGTAGATGGCGCCAAAACTCTCGACCGCCAGGATCGTACCGGTAATGAGCACGAAGGTCGTCGCCGGGCGCAGCAGCGGCAGGTTGACGTGCCGCTGCTCGGCCAGCCAACCGGCGCCATCCAGCCGCGCCGCTTCGTTGATTTCGGGTGGAATGCTGCGCAGCCCCGCCAGAAAGACGATCATAAAATAGCCGGTCTGTTTCCAGACCGTCATCAACACCAGGGCCGGCAGCGCCCACTGCGGATCGTCGAGCCAGGCCACCGGCGGCAGCCCTACCCCGCGCAGCAGCGCACCCAGCGGCCCGGTGTAGGGCTGGTAGAACCAGCGCCAGAAGATCGCGGCAATGACCGCCGTGATCAAAGTAGGCAAAAAGAGCGACGTGCGGTAGAAACTGCGCCCGCGCCCGATGCTGTTCAGCAGCAGGGCCAGACCCAACGCCAGGGGCAGCCCCAACCCGACCGTGCCCACCGCATAGGCCACGGTCACGCCCAGGGCCTGCCAGAAGTCGGGCGACTGCAGCATCCGCGCATAGTTACCCAGCCCGACGAAGGTCCGCCCCGTGCGCAGCAGCGGCCAACTCCACAGGCTGACGTAGGCCGAAATGGCCAGGGGAACCACCACAAAAACCAGGGCCACCAGCGCCGTCGGCGCCAGACCGACGATCACAGCCCAGGCGCGCTCGCGCCGCTCAGCACGGTGCCGCATACGACTGTATCTGGCGAACCAGCCCGCTTGAGCGGGCTTCAGCTCTAAGCCTGAGCTTGAGCTCAAGGCACTCAAGGCGCCCAAGGCGCCCGCCCACAGCCAACCCGAATCGGGCGGTCGCGAGCTTGCCTTCAAGTATCCCAGTATCCATTAGCGGAAGAGATCGATTTCTTTCGGGCGCACGATCTCCTGCGCACTGGCTTCCGCCGCCTCGAAAGGCACGCCGCGCAGCAGGACCACCGGCCGGCCCTCGTCGGCCTGTCCCATCAACAGTGAGGCCGCCGAGGCGATCTCGTCGGCGGTGCCGACCTCGGAGCTGCGCAGGGTCATGCCAAACAGATCGGGATGGCCGCGCAGGTCGGTGACCGGCTTGAGGCCGGCGACGCCGATCGCCACGCCGACCGCACCGTTGCGCCAGGCGCGGCCATGCGTATCGTTGATGACCACCGCCACGCGTGCGCCGGTTGCCGCATACAGCCGATCGCGCAGATCGTGCGCCGAACGGTCGGCGTCCTCCGGCAGCAGCGCCAGGCAGTCGTCGCTGTCGCCATCGACGTTGGAGTGATCGACCCCCGCGTTGGCGCAGACCCAACCCGCCCGCTGCTGCGTAATCAACACGCCGTGACGGACGCGCAATATCTCGACGCTGTCGGATAGAATCGCCTCTACGTGCCCCGGCGGTTTGCCGGTGACCGCCGCCAGCTCCACCGCCTGGGCAGACGGCTCGAGCGAGCGCCAATGCACCAGGCGACCTTCGGCCTTCGAGACGATCTTCTGCGCCACGACCAGCACGTCACCATCACGCAGCCCCATCCCGGCGCGCACCAGGCTCTGCACGATGAACTCAGCCAGGTCATCGCCAGGACGAACCAGGGGGATCCCAGGTAGGGCCGTAATCACAATTTGGTGCAAAATTGCCTTCCACAGATCCAGCGTTCAGCAGCCTCACCAATCCCAAATCCAAAACCCAAAATCTAAAATCTCCCCACGCCCGTCAACCGAATCCCCGTCCCCTTGGCCTTCAGCCGGATGTTGAGACCGATCAGGATCGACGTCAGCCCCTCGATCACCCCGGCGTTCTGCAGCGGTCCGGCGTCGAAGGCGTCCAGGCCGGCCAGGCGGGCCAGCTCAATGGCGACCTGTTTGGCCTCCTTGCTGTTCCCGGCGACGAGCACGTCACAGTCCACGCTGTGGTCGGGGTCGCCGAGGTGCTCGGCGGAGATATTTTGGAAAGCGGCAACGACCTGCACGTCTGGGCCGAGAAAGTCCTGCGCCTCCTGGCAGGCCGAGCCGGCGGGGGGCAGCTGGACGACACTGACCTTGGGTGGCTTCAGCGGCACGGTGACGTCGATCAGGATTTTGCCCACCAGCGCGTCTTTGACGTCACCCAACGTCGTCAGGTGCGCGGCGTAGGGCACCGTCAACACGACGATTTCGGCCTGTGCGGCGGCGCTGTGATTATCGGTGCCAGTGATGGGGTGGGTGACCGGGCCGATGCGGGTGTTGTACGCCGCGGCGGCACTGGCCCCTTTTTCGGCCTGGCGCGAGCCAACCACGATCTTGAGACCGGTGCGTGCCCAGCGCATGGCCAGGCCAGACCCTTCGGCGCCGGTGCCGCCAAGCACAGCAATCGTTTTTTCGAGAAGTTCAGTCACAAACCATCGATCCTTTCGTCAGGCCTGGGCCGACAAGGCCCAGAAACGTTCCCAGGTGGCGGCGGCCGCCACACGACTGCGCGCTCCGATGGCCATCTCGTCCAGGAAGAGCAGCTGGCGGTCGCGCATCAGCAGCTGACCGGCGACCATCGTGGTCGTGACGTGGCTGCCATCAGCGCCGAACAGCACGTGCCACGGCAGGTTGGCCGCGGTGAGCGGTGTGATCGGCACGTAGTCGAGCAGGATGATATCGGCATACGCCCCCGGCGTCAATTCACCGAGCGGTTTGTCGAAAAAGAGACCGGCCAGGCGGGCGTTGTTGGTCCACGCCATCTGCGCGATTTCGCTGCCGCTAGCCACGCGCGGGTCACTGCGCCAGACCTTGTGCAGCAAATAGGCCGCCTTCATCTCGCTGAACATGTTGTTCGAGAACCCGTCGTTGCCCAGGGCCAGGTTGACCCCGCCGCGTAACATGGCCGGCACGTCGGCCACACCCACGGCATTGTTCATGTTCGACCGCGGCTGGTGCGTCACCCAGGTGCCGCTGTCACGCAGCTGCGCCATCTCCCAGGCATCGATGGCAATCGCATGCGCTACGATCGACTGCGGGCCGAGGATGCCGCGCTGGGCCAGGCGGTCGATGGTGCGCAGCTGGTATTTGCTGGCGCTGTCGTTCTGATCGGCCATGCCCTCGGCGGCGTGGATGTGGAAGCCGCTCCCTAGCGGCACTGCGGCAGCCACACAGTCGGCCAGCGTTTCGTCCGACAGGGTCAATGAGGCGTGCAGGCCAAAGGTGGCGGCCAGGCGCGCCGCCGCGGGACTGCCGGCCGCACGGGCTTCACGCACGCGTGTCAAGAACCGCACGTTCTCAGCGATACCCGCCTGCGCCCGTGCCGCACCATCGCGGTCGGTGACCTCATAACACAGGCAGGCCCGCAGCCCGGCCTGTGTCACCGCATCGGCGATGACGTCCAACGAACCGTCGATCGCATTGGGGCTGGCGTGGTGATCGATCAGCGTCGTAGTGCCGTGACGGATCGCATCGATCAGGCAGACCAGCGCGCTCAGCGAAACCCCCTCGGCATCCAGCGCCTTATCCAGCGTCCACCACAACCGGCGCAGAATCTCCGGGAAATCCCTGGGCGGATCACCCGGAATATACAACCCGCGCGCAAACGCCCCATAAAAATGGGTGTGCGCACAAATCTGCCCCGGCATCATCACCTGCCCCCGCGCATCGAGCCGCACAGCCGCCGGATAGGCCGCCTCCAACTCAGCCGCCGCCCCCACCGCCACAATCGTATCACCCTCGACCACCACCGCCCCATTATTGATGACCTGGTTGGCCGCCCCCAACGTCACCACAATGCCGTTGGTAATCAGTGTTGTTCCCATTTCCCCGCTCCCAATCCGTTCAATCTGTTCCCCCACCGCCGCCGGGCCAAAGCGCAAGCATGGCTTGCGCACTCCAAATCATCCGTTCAATCTGTTCCCCCACCGCCGCCGGGCCAAAGCGCAAGCATGGCTTGC
>CAZXQZ010000057.1:12133-21532 GCA_964642445.1 uncultured Anaerolineae bacterium | reverse complement strand
GAGTACGAGTACGAGCGAACTGACGATCTATTGATGATGCAGGATCATTTTGCCTGTTCCCCATTCCACTCGACGCACCGCAGCCCACCCGCACCCAGCTCGGCCACGACGAGCGCGGCATAATCGAACCCGCCGTGCGCCGCGATGAACGCGGTGTCCACATTCGCCAGCACCAACGGCAGCGCCATCCAGTACAACCCCCCGTGCGCGACGCACAGGAGGTTGGCGTCGGTGGTTCCGTATTGCTGAATTAGCTGATCGATGAAGGGGACGAAGCGGTTCTGCACATCATAGAACGTTTCGCCCCCGTCGATGCACCGCGTCCAACGCTGGTGCTGCGTCCAGTCGTCGAACAACTCGCGCCACAACCGCCAGGCCTCGTCGTCGGCCCGCCCCTCCAGCACACCGACGTCGTATTCGCGCAGGGCTTCGACCACTTCGTAGTCGAGGCCGAGCTGGTTGGCGACGATGACGGTCGTTTCGATGGCGCGCAGCACCGGGCTGCTGTAAATGGTCGTGATCGACCGGTCGGCCAGCCGGCGCGCCAGGTCGGCGGCGTGCTGGCGGCCAGCAAGGGTCAACGGATGCTTGAGGCCACGGCACGACATTTCGTGCAGCACGTTGGCCTGGCTTTCGCCGTGCCGCGCAAAGAAGATTCTCATGTTCGTCAAGAGTTGGCATCTCCTGTTCCAGCGCCCAATGAGTCAGCAATCCCGGAGCTAGTGCGGCGCTGGAACGGGAGATGCCAACTCTGCCAACTTACGGCGTTGGCCGCAGTACGCCGTTTTCGTCCCGCGTCAGCGGTGCCGTCTGCGTGGGCAGCGGTGCGCCGGGCATCTCGGTCACCGACACGCCGTGCGGCCAGTCCCTGGGCACCACCGCCACGTAACGTGCGTAACCGCCGGTGCCACCCTTGGGTTTGGCAAAACCGATGACGATCAGCGCACCGGCCTCCGGCACCTGGTCGAGATTGGCGACACCCTCGGCCTGCGCAAAATGGTTGTGCATCAGCCAGGCTTCGCCTTCGAGCGTCGGCGTCGTATCGGTGTCCAGTGGTTCGTGACCGTGGAACAGGATCTTGCGTTCGAGGTGCAGGAACTTCAACGCATCCAGGCTCACCCCCGGAAACGGCGCCTGGCCGAAACGCGCAATGTCACCCCACTTTTTGTACCAGTCCGAGCGCACCATGACTACGGCCCCCTCCGGGATGCGCCCGTGTTCGGCCTCCCAGTCGAGCACGTCTTGCACCTGGAGGTGATAGCCCTCGTCCTTTGCCACCTGCTCGCTGATGTCGATAACGACCAGCGGGCGAATGGCATACGTGGCCGGGAGGTCGCTGATCGTCGCCCCCAACGGGTCCCAGTGCGCCGGCGGGTCGAGCTGCGTGCCGTACTGGTCGGTGGTGAGGTCGTACGCGGTGGCGATGAAGCCGTGCTGTTCGTAGGTGAATTCCTCGCCCGCCTTGACGTACCCCTCGATGTCGCGGCCGGCGACCGCCGGCTTAAACACGGCGTTGCCAAACCCCGGCCAAACCGCCTGCACCGGCTCGAAGGCGTGGGTCAGGTCGACGTAGCGGGCATCCTTGAAGACGTTTTCGTAGGTCTGCCACAACCCCGGCAGCTGGGTTTGGGAAGTGGGGGCGACGGACGCCGCCGGCACACACGCCGCCAGCAGCAGCGTCGCGCCGAGCAGCACGATCACGAAACCTGAGAACTTGCCGTTCATGGGTCTTTCCTCCTCTCAACTGTAGAACGAATCGTGTGCGCCGCACGCTGCGGCGACTTCACGGCACGGAACGCTGGTGGGTCAGGTCCGTTGGGGAACGGGGCGGTGAAATTCAATCCGCCTGCGCCAGCCCGATGCTGGCCCGGGCCTCGTCGCACTGTTCGTCTACACCGGGCTCGTGCAAAAACAGGGTTTCATGGCCGCGCAGCCGAGCGCAGACGGACGCCACCACGGCCCGCGAGCGGGCGAGGCGTCCCTCGCCATACCCCACACGACCGCGGCGCTGGTTTCCTTCCGCATCGAGCCATCGATCCACCAGGTTGAACCGTTCACAACAGTGATCGATCTCCCCATAGCTGAGGCGCACCGGCTGCCCATCCTGCACGACCACGACCGACTTTTGGCGCCGGTAACGCACGCCGGCCAGCGCTTCGGCCAGGTGGATGGTGGTGTTGGCGTCGTGGCCCACGCCGAGCAGCAGCACCTGCCCGTCCAGCTCGTAAACCCGGCCGACCGGGCTGTCCAGCCCATGGGGCACGTCGATTGGATGATCCGCCGTGATCGCCGCGGCGTGCGGTCCGCGGGCGGCAAACGCGTGCGGGCTGTCACTGCGCCGCACGTCGGGCAGACGCCAGAACGTGTCGGCCACCACGCCCATGCCGTGGCAGGGTGTCGCTGTGGGATCGAACGGAATCTCGTCGTCATCGCTCATGCTGGGCATGACGAGGGTGCCACGCGGCCCCAGCGCGGCGTGCAGCGCGTCGATCAGCCCCAACGGCCCACCTTCGACCGGACCGATTCTGGAAAAGGACGTGTGCACGAGGAGCACCGCGCCGGGCACGACGCCGATCTCCAGGAGTTGGGCGATCAGTACTGGTTTGCTGATTGGCTCGTCCGGCATCACAGTCACATACCGAGATTGAGCACGGTGTCGAGACCGCGGTGGAGACCGGCCAGCGTCGACACCTTGCGGATCGCCAGCAGCGCACCGTCGACGTAGGGGTGGGCGCTGCTGCCGGCGTCGTGGCGGAGGGTCAGCTCCTGATCGGACAGGCCAAAAATGACTTCGACCGCGCCAGCTCAGAGCCAGCCCAATCCGTGGCACCTCCAAAGCAAACTTCGATCATCACGCGAACGACCTCAGTGATGCTGAGAGAGGCATCGCTTCACGCTTTAAGGGCACACTCGTGCACCGTAAACATAACGAGGTCGGGTCAATGGGCGGGCACTCCTGCGACGCTTTTCCCCGCGATTTCCATCAGCATTCGCAATGCCCTATTAACCGATTCCGAATCAGGGAAGATGGCAGCTACATCCGGGGACAGCACGACTACGTTGCTGCCTTGTGCAAAACGTTCCACGTACTTGCCGCGTATACCCTGACTGAAATCATAATTGTCCAACATATCGAGGTCGCGCTCGACCTCAGTTTCCTTCTTCATAGGTTTTCCTTTCATGCGCGTTGGCGACTCGCGCGCTAATGATTCGTATGACATCTCCCCGGTCAGTATGTACAACGACCAACAAACGTTGTTGGATGGATTGACCAACGATGATGTATCGTTCTTCATCTTCCGAATGCAATGGATCAGGGATCGTGGATGAAAGTGGATCAGCAAATACAGAGGCGGCTTCTTCAAACATGACGCCATGTTTGCGGCGATTCGTATTGGCTTTGTTCGGATCCCATTCTACGGTTGCTTTCATTGTGCCACCCAAGAGATTTCAGGGATTTCTGTTTCATTGGTTTGGACGCAACAAGGCGACCCGTATTGTTGACGAGATTATACCTGCCAGCCGGATTGGCGTCAATTGCCAAGATTTCCGGTACCCAAGCGCGAGACTCACGATAAAAACCCTGGACAGCGACGGGCCAGCCGCAGCATCCATGCCAACGTTCATGTCAGATCTGCGGCAACGATCGAGTACGAGTAGGAGTACGAGTACGAGTAGGACGGTGCTCGTACCCCTACTCGTACTCCTACTCGTACTCGTCCTACTCGGTCACTTCGCTCGAGCATAGCCATCGACCACCCTCAATCAATAGCTACTGTCGTGACAAGTGCCCCACTAGCCTGCCGGCTGCTCATCCATCGGCCTGACCGGGCCATGTGCCGGATATACGACGCGGGCGCCGTGCGCCCGCAGCAGCTGCCAGGTTGCCAGCGCCACGGGGTTGTCGAACGCATAGACCTCAGGCGGTAGGTCGCCGGTGAAGACCGAGCCGTCATCGAGCAGCAGCGAGACACAGTGCTCGGAGTGGCCGGGCGTGTGCACGATTTCGCCGGGGATGCCGAGGCCGGCCAGCAGCTGCCGGCTTTGCTCGAACGCGATGACGACGTTACCTTCCGGCGTGATGTCCAGGTAGTTGTCCCACGGTTTGGTCCACGTCTTCATTTGGGGGATGGCCGTGACCTGGACGTCGAGCACGAGGAGGGGCACCCCGGCCAGTTTCATCTCCTGGGCCAGTCCGGCGTGGTCGATGTGGTAGTGCGTGGCGAAGGCGTAGCGGATCTCCTTGAGCGGGATGCCCATGCGCTTGAGGTTGGCCTGCAGGGTGCCCAGCGTCCCCGGCCAGCCGATGTCGACCAGCAGGCGCGACGTGCCGGCGCTGACCACCCAATAGTTGGTGGAACGGTAACCGACGTTGACGACCGTAACGGGATTGTTCGTCTTCACTTTTGCCCCACGACGACCAGTCTCTGGGCATGCAGGTCGTAGTCCGTGCCATCGATACTGCCATACACATGGACCTGGGCAAAGCCGCTGTCGCGCAGCAGCGTTGACAGCTCCACGGCCGAGTAGGACCGCACCGACACGCGCTGCTCGAAACGCTGCGCGCCCTGGATGACGATCCAACGCGTCTCGATGCGGCGCCAGTGCTGGCTGGCCTTCTTCTCCGACAGAATCAGCAAGTCGCCCACTTCGTTCCATTCCCGTTCCTTGAAATGGCTGGCGACGATCTCCTTGCCGGCGGTTTCGATCAGGAATCTTCCACCCGGGCGCAGGGATGCAGCCATATTTCTGATGACTTTGCGGTCGTCCTCTTCATTGTCGAAATAGCCAAACGAACCAAAGAGATTGACGATCACGTCGAAGCGTTCAGGTGCGCAGTAATCACGCATGTCGCCCAGGACGAAGTCTACACTCAGGTTGCGCCGCGCTGCGTCGGCACGTGCCTGTTCGATGTAGGCCGCCGTGCGGTCGACGCCGGTGACGTCGTAACCGCGCCGGGCAAATTCCAGGCTGTGCCGGCCTGGCCCGCAGCACAGATCGAGAATCCTGGCCGGTCCGTCGATCTGCAGCAGCTTCACGATCTTGGTGACTTCGTCCTGCGCACTCGCCTGTCGCTCTTGGCTGAACAGGATTGGTCCGAAGATCTCCCAAAAAGCATCCTGGCTGTACCACGAATCTGGATCAGTCATCGCGCCTCCTTTCTCTGCTGCGGTCATTTTTGGAATGAGACGACACTCTCATGAGAAGCTATTTGATCAGGTCGGCGCTGTCTCACGCGAAGGCGCGAAGACGCGAAAAATCTCAACCTGAGGCGTTGGTTTTCTCCTCTTCGCGATCGTCGCGGCTTCGCGTGATCAGTAGGCGAGGCCGTGCCAGGTCATCGTTGTCGATGACCCGCGTGGCCAGCGTCCATGGCTGGCACTGTGACAGATAGATTGCCTGACCATTGACATAACGAGTGTTCCGGGGATCAGTGGGATCGTCCGACCCATCCGCGGCACCCTCGCGTGCGTTGCAGCGACGCAGGGCTTCGCGGTGGTCAACCTGCAGGAAGATCGAATAATCCCAGTAACTGGCAAGTTCGGGCCGGTGCAGGAAGATGCCGTCGAACAACAGAATCGACGGGGGGTTGGCGACACGGACGGGTGAAGCCACCGGCGCATCGCGACGGTGATCGAAGACCACCGTGCGATAACGCAGCGGGCCGCTTGAGCGCAGCGGATCCAGCAGCTCACGCTTCAACTGATCGTAGTCGAAGGAGTCGAGATAATAGCCTTCTGGCGAGTCTTTGCCCCGGGCGTAACGCACCGCCCGCGGGTTGTGAAAGCCATCGACCGAGGCGCGGATCACCTCGAAGTCGGGAAAGCAGGCCGCCAGCTCGTCGGCGAAACAGGTCTTGCCCGCCCCGTCGATACCATCGATACCCACGAAGGTCACGCGCCTGCTCACGCAGGCCTGGATCTCGGAGTCAATCTGCTGGAGTAGGTGATGGCGCCCGTTCATATCCGGTGCTTCACAACGTGGGGGAACGCCGCAAGAACGCCAGCGTTCGCTCCCACGCCAGGCCGGCTGCGGCTTCGTCGAAGGCCTGGACGCGATCCGGCTCGCAGAACCAGTGACCGGTGCCGGGGTAGTGATAGAAGCGCACCGGGCGGCCGGCATGGCGCAGGGCGTCCTCTAGCGCATCCGCCTCGGATCTTGGCTCGAACGGGTCTGTTTCGGCAAAGTGACCGAGAAAGGCGGCGCGGGACGCGCCGTAGTCGCCGGGACGGGTGCCGTAAAACACGACGACCGACTCGACGTGTTCGGGATCGGTGACCGAGAGCTCCAGGGCGAAAAAGGCGCCCAACGAGAAGCCGATCACCGCCAGACCACGACCCGCCTGGCCCGCACGTTCCCCCAGGAAGCGCACGGCCGCACCGAGATCGACCGCGGCCTGGTCATGGTCGAGGGCCTGGCTGAGGGCTTCAGCGCGGGCGATGGTGTCGGTGACCTGGCCATGGTAGAGATCCGGCGCAAAGGCGACGAAGCCAGCCGCGGCCAGCCTGTCGCAGAACGCCTTCGCGGTATCGTTCAGCCCCCACCAGGCGTGGAGGACCAGGACGGCGCGGCCTTCACCGGTGTTCGGAAGGGCGAGGTACCCGTCAGGTTGAACAGGTGGCATACGTATCTCCCTTTTGCCTTGCTGACTGCCGCGTCAAATGCGCGTCGGCTTGCGTATCGACTGCCACAGGGCATAGAGCAGCAGGATCGAAATCAGCACGGCGGCCAGCACAAATCCAAACTCGGCCACGCGTCGGATGGCCAGGCTCTCGAACTCACTCATCCTGCCTTCGAGCGGGATCAACAAGGTCAGCGTCGAGCCGAGCAGCAAACCCACCAGCAGGACGCTGACGACAATCCGGCGCACACCCTGCTCGACCGCTGCCTGCACGACCCGTACCCGCTGGTCGATACGGTTGACATTGACCTGAAACGCCAACTCTCCCCGCTGATAATCGTCGAGCAGCGAGGTCGTCGCCGTGACCAGCGCCGGCAGCCGTCCCATCAACCCGCGGGCCAGCGGTTTGGCCGTGCGATCGAGCAGGTCGCCCGGTGCGAGCTGCTGGCGCAGCAGCTCCTTGAGTTGGGCATAGGCGACGTCGAGGATGTAATCCATCGGCTTATCGCCCACCAGCGTGCGCATGATCGACTCGCCCTGCGCGATGGCCTTGATCGCCAGGGTGAATTCTTTGCGCAGCTGCAAGCCGTGACGCAGGAGCACCTCGATGAGGTCGCTCATCACCGAGGTGAGTGAGGGGGTCGCGTCGGCAAAACGCAGATTGCGGTTCATCAGCCGTTCGATGTCGCGCCGCAGCGTATTGGAATCGTAAGCTTGCGCGGGCCGGCAGATGGCCACCAGAACGCGTGCCACGGCGCCGGCATCCTGGTCCTGCAATGCCCAAATGAGTTCTCCCAGGGCCAACCGGTCTTCAGCGCTGAGGTAACCCATCAAGCCCATGTCGAGGAAGATGATGCGGCCGGTCTCGACGTTGACCCACACGTTGCCGGGGTGCGGGTCGGCATGGAAGAACCCGTCGAAGAGCACCTGCTGCAAGAGCGCCCGGAAGAACGTGTGCGCCAGCTGCTCGCAATCGAGGCCCGCGGCGGTCACCGCCGCAACGTCGGAGATTTTGGTCCCCTCGACCCGCTCCTGGGTCAGGACCTTGCCCGTGCTGGTTGCGCCGTAGATCGTCGGAACGTGCACCGAAGGAAACGGACGCATGTTGTGCGCCAGCAGGCGCGCATTGTAGGCTTCGTTGGTCAGGTCCAGTTCGGTCACGACGTTCTCGGCGAACTCGTTGAACAGCGCGCTCATTCCAAACTGGCGGCTCCACGCGACCCGCCGTTCGACCAGGTCGACCACGTCCTGCATCACGTTGAGGTCACCCTTGACCGTCACCTCGATGTTGGGTCGCAGGACTTTGACGACGACACGTTCGCCCGTGGGCAGGGTGGCGGCATGCACCTGGGCGGTGGAGGCCGCGGCCAGCGGCTGCGGCTCGAAGGTGGCGAAGACCTCGTCGGGTGGTTTACCCAGCTCGCGCTGGACAACCTGGACCACTTCTGCATACGCAAAAGGCGCCACCTCATCCTGCAGCTTGTTCAGCTCGGTCTGCCATTCGACGGGCAAAAACTCGCTGCGGCTCGCCACCATCTGCCCGAATTTGACGAACGTGGGACCAAGGTCCTGCAGCATCAGGCGAATCTTGGCAATGGGGGTTTGATCGGCCAGGACCCGCCGGCGGCGGTAGATCAGCGGCTGCAGCCAACGTCGCAGGCCGCCCAGGGGTGAGACGCCAATCACGATATCCACCGCATAGCGCTGAATCGTGCTCACCATCTGCTGAGTCCGCAGATTCTCCACGATCCGGTTGCGACGCCCCGTCGGCAGCATGCCCAGCCAACGCCAATAGAAGGGACTGCGGCGCCCTTCCATGACAAGCGGGCTATCCAGGCCGGTCAATGCTTCCAGGACCATGACGATCACACCCATCAGCAGGGCACCCAGGATGGCTGAGAACAATCGGGTGCCACCGACTTGCCACACGGTGGGGGCCACATAGGACAGGAGCAGGAAGATGAAGGTATCGATGGCCAGCGCCAGGAGGCCCATCGACCAGATGTACAAGCGCCCGGTGAAAAACAGGATCACCGGGCGTACGAAGGCGTGGAGAACCCCAAAGATCAGCCCGACCACGATGTACGAAAATACTTCGGCGAAAGGTTCCCCGAAGTAGGCAAAAGGAACCAGGCGCAGACCGGGGACGACGTTCATCACGATGGCGGCGGCCAGCGTGTTCACAATGAGGCGAATGAGAAAGTAGACCATGACCTTTGCCGAGCCTGATGGTTTGTGCAGGGCCGCTCAAGGACGAATCATGCCGCGACTGACCGTACCACCACACCGTCGAACCGGCGTACGCTGGCTGGTCGACCTACAGGTGAAAATCGCCGGCGGCCTCGGGCTGGTACAAGACCGCCTTCACCTGCAGGCGCCGCACACCATCGGGGACCGCCCACGTGAAGGTGTCGCCCACGCGATAACCCAGCATGGCGGTGCCGATCGGGGCGAGGACCGAAATCTTGGATTGAGTGATGTCGGCATCCTGCGGGAAGACGAGGGTGTAGACCATTTCCTCGTCGGCATCCAGATCGAGCAGATGGATGGTGGAATTCATGGTGATGACGTCGGCGGGAACCTCTGTCGGGGCCACCACGATGCCACGCGCAAGTTCGGCGTCGAGGCTGTCCAAATACTCGTTGCCGCGGCGGTCGAGGCGTCGTGCTTCGTCGATGAGTTCGCGCAAACGCTCGAGATCGTATTCCGTGATGTAGATGGTGCGTGCTTCCATTTTATTGCTACCTCTTTATTGCTACCTCTTTATTGCTACCTCT
>CAZXQZ010000057.1:0-12033 GCA_964642445.1 uncultured Anaerolineae bacterium | reverse complement strand
GCGTGCTTCCATTTTATTGCTACCTCTTTATTGCTACCTCTTTATTGCTACCTCTAATATTACCTTTTCATTTACCTCTGTGGTTGTGATCGAAGGTGGCGCAAGCATACCTTAAGCAGGGAGAGTTGTCAACCGCGCCGACGGATCGATCATAGCTCGCCAGTCGTACAGGTGCGCAGCAGATCGTCCACGATCTCGTGCCAGCGGGTCAAAAATATCAGGTGACCTTCACCGGGTATAATGCGCAGCGTCGCATTGGGGATGGCTGCTGCCATCGCCTGCGCCATGCCCACGGGAGTGCTGTTGTCGAGCTCGCCATGCCAGAGGGTTACTGGCACCTGAATCGCCTGAAGTGGAAAGCCCCATGGCCTGGCTGCCAGCTCGACTTCGTGTGCAAATGCGTCGATCCCCTGCCGTGTCGCCTCGGCGTAGCTCGCAAGGAACATGGCGCGCACGTCTGGACGCCGCAAAAGGACCTGGTCGGCCGGCGGGAGGCCGTGGAAAAAGAACACGGGATTGCCCAGCACATCGCCGTACTCGGCATACGCAAGGGCTCGACCATCCCGCAGATGCACACAGTTCGTCGGGTCTACCGGGTCATCGTGCGGCATGGGCTAATCGGCCTCACTTCTCATCTCCTCGGCTGCTCGCTCGTACTCGTACTCCTACTCCTACTCGTACTCGTACTCGTACTCGTACTCGACTTGAGCACAGCCATCGATTACGCCCGATCCATGGCTACAGGCGTGGCAAGTGACCCAATGCTATTCGGATTTGCGGCAAGGATCGAGTACGAGTACGAGTACGAGTACGAGTACGAGTAGGGCGGTACTCGTACTCGGCCGGGGCACAGCCATTGATTACGCCCGATCCATGGCTACAGGCGTGGCAAGTGACCCACTCGCCCGGTGGTGCTGCCGGCTGAGGAGTTCGCTTGTGTTCTCCTCGTGCAGTACCTCTCAGATGTCCGCGCTACCAGCAGCCAGCGGCTCGATCGCGCCGACTTTGAGATCCCCGGCCCGGCGGTAGACGCTGATCACCACGCCTGAGCCCGTGGTGTGCGAGCGCACCAGCGTCAGGGCCGCGGGAACGGTACCGGGACCAAAGAGGCGCCTGCCGGTGCCGAGGATCACCGGAAAGGTCAACAGCCGGTATTCGTCGATGAGGTCGTTTTCGATGAGCGTCTGGGCCAGGCCGATACTGCCGTGGACCTGCACTTCACCGGCAAAGCGTTGTTTCAGGTCGAGCACCTCTTGCACAACATCTTGGATGTGCGAGGTCCCCTGCCAGTCGAACGTGGTGCGCGTGCGCGAGGCCACGTACTTGGGCAGTGCGTTGAGCTTGCTGGCGATCAGGTCGCCCGGATCGGTGACCAGCGGCCAGTAGCCGGCAAACAGATCGTACGTAAATCGCCCCAGCAGAAACGCGTCCGCCCGGGTGAAGATATCGTCCATCGCCATCCCCATATCGGCGTCGAAATGGGGAACGACCCAGCCGCCGTAGGGAAAGTCCCCGCGGGTGTCCTCGGTGGGGCCACCCGGTGCCTGCATGACACCGTCGAGTGTCACGAACGCAGTCAATGTCAGTTCAGCCATGCGATACTCCTTAAGAACGAACCGCTCGTTTGAATGCCTCGACCGCCCACTGATTGATGCTCTTCCCGCTGACTTGCGCAGCGGCCGCAACCGCGGCGTGAACTTCGGGCGGTACGCGTAGCATCAGCCGGCCAGAATAGGGTTTCTGAGGCGCACGATTCAACTTATCGCAGGTAGCCAGATAGTCCTCCACCGCTTCCTCGAAGGCGGCGCGCAGTTCGGCCACCGAGTCACCGTGAAACCCGATCACGTCATTGATGCCCGCGATATGGCCGATGAAACATTGATCCTCGTCACTGTACTCGATGCGGGCTGCATATCCTTTGAATATCATCGTATTCATGATGTGATCCCTGCCTGTTCCAAGAAACGTCGTGCATCGCGCACCTGATACGGCTTGGCTTCTTTCTCTGGATGAGGCCGATGGAATGTGGCCACAACTCCGTTCAACTCGAAGCGCACCCGCGACCCGCTGCCTTCCACGGTTGGCGCGCCGACTGCCAGAAAGAGCGCTTCGATATCGCCCCACCCCAATGTCGCCGGTACCGGTGTCTGGAAAATCTTATCGAGAGTCTTTTGATGGCGTTTGTTCACAGGTGGATGATAGCATATCTTGCTATCGTCGGCAAATCATGTTTCTTTGAATTGGGGTGCGATCACGGCTGACCTGGACCGGCAACCGAGGGGGTTCTGCTGCATCGGGATCACACAAAAATCATGCACCTGCCCGTACCTGGGCGATCTGGCGCGAAATGGCGATCAGTCTACCCGCCTCGTCCCACACCTCCCCGTCGGCCTCGAGCAGCCCGCAGGTGACGAAGCGGGTTCTGAGGGCGCAGTTGAGCCAGCGGGAGGTGGGCAGGTTGCGGATGCTCACCGTCAGTTCGATGGTGGGTACCCAGGCGACCATGCCAAACGACGCGAGCACCGCCGGCGGGAGGGCGTCGGCCAGCATGAGCAGTGACGGCACGTCGTAGGGATGATCCTCCCGCAGCCGCATCCAGCCCCGCATTTCCGAGCGTTCGGCCAGGCGGTTGTGCAGCCACCCGGCGCAGCCCGGGTCGAGCAGGAGTTCCACGCCCTGGAAGAGGGTGTAGGTCGGCAGGCCGGGCAGGGGAACGCACTGGTCGCGTGGTGGCAGTGGTGCCGGACTGGTTTCGTAGCGGTCGTTGGCGCAGTCCTCCTTACGGCCGGCGAAAGTCGCCAGGCCGCGCACTTTCTCCTTGCCCGCCTGGAGGAGGCGCACCTGGAACCGCTGGAACTGCCCGGAACCGGATATTTCTTCCACGATGATTTCGGCCGGTCCGGGCACGCCGCGGGAGATGAAGTTGGCCGTGACGATGGGGACGGACTGCTTGTCACTCTGGCGCAGGGCCGCATCGACCATGATGGCCATGAGGTACCCGCCGTTGGGGTTGCCATTGACCGACCAGTTGCCTGAGATGTTGCCATGGAAGATTCCGGGCGACACCTCGACGGACGTGGTCTCGTTTGCGAATTGTGACATGTTGACCTTAATCCTGGACAAAACTACTCGCCACCGGGTTGCCGGCACAGCGGGCAATGACCATCGAATTATTCGTTTCGATCTTCGATCTCCCACGCGTGGTCCAGAACATGCCAGGTCTCCCGGCGCACAAAGGTGCGGGGTGACCAGCGTCTTCCACCGCGTGGCCCCAGCGGGGCAATCTCGCCCTGCGCCGAGGCCACCAGGGTCTGCAGGATGACCTGGCGAAGCGGGTCGGGTGACAGCGGCGCAGAGCCTGACGACGGGGCCTTCCCGCCCAGCTGTGCGAGATAGCTCGTCTCGGCGCCGAGCACATGCTGGACAATCCCGTCCACGGTTCGTCCGCCGCCGCGCGGACCAGTGCGCAGGGTCTTGCCGCTGGCCAGTGCCACAGCCGCATCGAACGCCTGCCAGCACGCGTGCAGCAGCGCCTGCAGGCGCTGCAGTTCGGTGCCGTCCAGCGGTTTCGTATCGGCGGCCGGGACCTGATCAGGCGCACCGAAGTCTGTCGTGGCGCTGCCGGTCAGGCGTTCGACGACGGCAAACGCCGCGCTATCGTCCGGCGCCGCGAAACCCAGCGGCGCTGAACCCAGGCTGCGCGCATAACGCGGCCCGTAGGCAAAGAGCGCCTGCAGGGCCGTGGCCTCATCGCGGCCCATGCGGCACCAGCCCGGCCAATCGAGCGCGGCTGCAAAGGTGCGCCGGCTGCCAACTTCGACATAGACGTGAATGATGTGAGCCATCTTTTGTTGCTCCGACCCTATCCGGCCAACGCCACGAGAGCGGCACCGTACTTCGAGAGCAGACGCCTCTGGGTCTGTGCATCGAGCCGGGTGATGCGCGCCGGTTCCAGGTTGTCGTGGATGTCGGCTAACTTGACGCGCCGGGCCAGCGGATTCTCACGCACGCGGGCGTAGTAGGCCTGCGGTGACTCGCCCTCGATCCGTGTGATGGCCACCACGGCATCGACGATGGCCGCGTCGAACATTTCCCGCAGCTCGGCCTCGGTCACGGTTGTGTCCTCCAGGATATCGTGCAGTAGGGCGACGGTCCTGGATTCGTCGTCATCAAGCTTGGCAGCGACGCGCCGGCAGTGTTCGAGGTAGGGCGCGCCAGCCTTGTCCGTCTGGTTAGCGTGCGCTGTGGCAGCAAGGGCAAGCGCACGCGCCGCAGTCTTGCCCCAAACAGTGTTCAGATCGGGCATATCGACTTCCGAACCGGTAAACCAACGATGGGTCATGGTACCCAGGGATTCCAAGCGTCGACGCACTCGCGGCGCCGCTGCCAGTCAGGCCCGCAGCGCACTCGCCAGCAGGTCGATCTGGCCGATGTGGTGTGTGGCGTGGAGCAGGTTGCGCAGAATGGCCTTGACGACGCTGTGCGGCTCGCCGCGGATCGTGATCGTCCTGGCGAAATCGTCTTCATCCAGCGACTCCAGCGCCGTAAAGAGCACGCCCCACCCTTCTTCCCAGCGCTGCATGATCTGGGCGCGGCTGTCATCCGCCTCGTGCACGAACTCACGCGGGCGCGCACGCGTCGGCTTCTCGCCATCCGTCGTCAAAAAGTCGGTCCAGCGCGAGATGAAGTTGCCGCCGAGGTGTTTGACCAGGATGGCCAGGCTGTTGGTGTGTTCGTCCCCATCTTCGCGGAGGTGTGCAAAGAAGGCCGCATCATCGACCTTCGCCAACGCTGTTTCGGCCAGCGCCTTCTGCTCGCGGTACTGCGTGATCACTTCGGCCTTGAATGCCAGCCAAGGACTGCTCATCGTTTCGATCTCCTGGTTGTGGTGGTGCCGGTGCCGGGAAAGAATGCGACAAGATGGGCCGGCACTGACCTCGAGTGACGACGGCTGCTACGATTCGAGCACCTCAAAATAGGTCCAGCCATCCAACTCCGGTGGTTGGATGCCGATCTGCGTCAGAATTGCCATGACCTGGGCGCGGTGTTCGGTGGCGTGGTTGACCGCCTGCGTCAGCAGGATCGTTTTGGGCACCTGGCGGGGCCCGCCTTCCCAGTCGACCTGAACGGTGTCTGCGGCCTGCACCCTGGCGGCCCACTCGACCAGGCCCGAACCCGACGCACGCAGCGACTCAGCAATTTCGTCCAACGTCATAGGCGGGGCACCTGGAGGACGACGCACTGGCTGACCGGTGCTGATGCGCGAGACGTACGAGCGCTCGGCGGTGGCGATGTGCTGCAGTGTGTCGTGAATCGAACCGTAGGTGCCGGTCATGGTGCTGTCGAGTTGTCCGGCGGTCAATTGGGCACACTGTTCGAGAAGTCGCAGGTTGGCCCAGCGGTTGTGGTGAAACAGGGTGGTGAGCGTATCAGTTGAGTTCATGGCTGTCCCCTCGGCGCGTAATGAAGCACGACAATCCCGCAGTCGAATGCTGTGGCGTTGACCAGGTTCAAATCCTGTTTGCGGTCGAGGGCGCCGAAAATCGACTTACCACTGCCGATCGCTGCCGGATTGACGAAGAGGTGAAACTCGTCGATCAGGCCTTCCCTGACCAGCGCCGCTACGAAGGTCGCACCGCCATACGCGATGATGTCCCCGCCGTCCTGTTCCTTGAGGCGCATGATTTCACTGGCCAGATCGCCTTTGGCCAGAACCGCGTTTTCCCACGGCGACGTGACGAGCGTTTTGGTAAACACCACCTTGGGTGTTTCCGAGAACTTCCTGCCCGCCGCAACCTCCGGATTCTCCGCGTCCGCCGCAACCGCGGCCCAGTGCGGGATGAACCCCTCGGCCAGCTTTCGTCCCAAGACGATGCAGTCCACAGGCGCAGTGAGCTCGGTGACGTACTGCTTCAACGCGTCATCCCACGCCCATACCAGGAAGTTCATTTCACCGTTAGGCCCCGCCATGTAACCGTCGACTGTCACCTGCACCTGCAGTTTGAGTTTCCGCATAGTCACATTCTCCAATGTCACGACGAACGTGCGAACCCTGCGCCAGGACGGGCGATGGTAGCCCATGCCACGTGCTGCATTCTGAACCGAGATACATCGGACGTGCCAGTGGTCTCGCCCGGCCCAACCTTAAGCTCGCCCTACCAAAGAGCGCATTCGCTCAATCCAAAATCAATCCAAAATCCAAAATCGAAGATGATGCTCATTCCCGAAATGGCGGCAAAAACGGTCCGGCCAGCACCGCCCGCAGCTCTGCCAGCACCATCGCCGTGGCGCCCCACACCTTGTGCCCGTGGAACTCAAAAAACGGTACTTCGACTTCCATCCCTCGCAGCTCCCAGGTCTCGACGCGCAGGCTGTCGTCGCTCAACAGCCACGCCACCGGCACTTCGAGCACTTCAGCAACCTCGTAGGGGCTGGGGACGAAATCGGGCCGGGCCGGCCGCAACGCAACCACGGGGTAGATGCGGTAGTCGCTGGGGGGGATGTACAACGGGGTCAGGATGCCCAGCACATCCGTCCCTTCTTCCGGAATGGCCAGTTCTTCGTACCCTTCGCGTAACGCTGTCTGCACGAAATCGGCATCCTCGGCGTCACGCGCCCCGCCGGGGAACGAAATCTGCCCGCGATGGTTGGGCAGCGCCTCGCTGCGCCGCGTCAGAACGAGGGTCAGCTCACCGTCGCGCGGGTACAAAAGAATCAGCACCCCGCCCTCGCGCGGCCGGTGAAATGGGTCGACCCCGCGTTCCATCCCTGGCCGCGGCCGCGGCATCATCGCCATCTGGGCATCCAGTCCCGGCAGCGGCCGCTGCAGCGCCAAACGCAGTGTCTCCATGCCGATGGACAAAACAGTTTCACTCATGACATCACATCGCGCATTACACAAACCAAAACGTTACTCGGATTGGGGCACCACCAAGGCACCAAGACACCAAAACAGACCAAAAAACCTGGTGCCTTGGTGCCTTGGTGGTTGCAATCCCTCCTAATCGATCGGGCCGAAACGGGCGGCGACGAGCTGGACGTCGATGATGTCGAGGTCACCGTCACCTGTGCCGTTGTTGTTGACGTCGTAGATGTAGTTATAGTAGCCGGTGGTCCAGAACTGCTGCACACCCGCCGCCGTCGCGCTGATGTCGCTGATGTCTACCTGGCTGTTGCAGTTCATGTCGGCAAAATAACAGTTGACCTGCACCTGCTGTGCAAAGAAGGGACCCCAGTTGTTGCCCACATCCTTGCCGCGCACCAACGCCAGGTAGCGCCCGCGCCCGCGGCCCGCCGTGCTGACGGTGGCCTGCACGTTTTCGATGGTCGAGTTGAAGGTGCCGTCCGACGGTGCCATGGCGGTACCGGTGCCTGGTGCGCCGGGCGGCGGTGCACCGCGCCCCACCAGGTAATATTCGGCCGCGGTGATGGCCTGGTTACCGTTCTGCGTATCGTTGATCTGCGCCGTCAGATTGAACGAGGCCCCCGAGTTGACCGTGGCCGGCGTGGCGGTCACGGTGCGTGCATCAGGTCCAAACACCCGCTGGTAGGGCAGATCGGAGATACGCGCGGCGTACTTCAGGGCCGGCAGCATGTCGCTAATGATCCCCGGCACCAGGCTGCACGTGGTGAAAAAGTCGTCCCCGTCCAGTTCGATGACGTAGGCGGGGATGCCCAGCTCACCGTAGGCCCAGTCGCGCGTATTGCCGCTGACCGGGTAGAGGGCGTTTTGGTAGGGGTAACCATTGTAGGTGCCCATCTTGGCGGCGATGGCTTCGAGCTGGGTGTCATTCGGTGCCGGATTGGTCGTCCAACCCCAGGGGACCAGGATCACACCGGCGACGTTGTGCAGGTTGATCAGGAAGCCGGTCGTGGTTGCCGGTGCGGGGTCATTGTCATTGGGGCCGCGCTGGTCGGGAATGATCGAGCGTACGAAGTTCTCGTAGGCCTGGATTTCCGGTTCCGATCCAGGCGTTGGACCACGGTAGGTCTGATCGCACACGTAGGTGCTGTGCCCGGGTTCGTTCCACTTGAAGATGTGGTTGCGGTTGAGGTCGACACCGTACTGGCTGCCCGAAGAGGGTGGCCAGCTGCACGCACTCGAGCCGGCGATACCATTGTCGCCATTTTTGCGCCAGCTCCAGGGATTGCCACTGTAGGGGGGAAGGGTGTTCAGCTCCACCAGGTGTCGACCGTCGGGATTGCTGGTCAACACGACATAAATCTCGCGCTGATCGAGCATCCAGGTGATGTCGGGATCGACACCGTAACCGCCGACGAGCATTTCGATGAAGGCTTTGGCCAGCTCGGGCGTGGGCACCTCGCGGGCGTGAATGCCACTATCGACGAAAAGACGGCCCTGTTTTGGCCCCGCCGCACTTTCATTGGTGATGCGCGCCACCCACAGGTCGTACCCAGCAAACGTCTGTCCACCGGTGGTGGTACAGCCACCCTGCAGCTTGCACCAGCTGTCACCGTAGTCGATCAGCTCGACGAAGTTGGGATGGGCGGCGGCGTAGGACTGCAGCCAGGCGTACAGGTCGGTCAGGCGGGTGTAACAGGCGGGCCAGGCGTCGGGCACATCCGGTGCCGGGCCGGTGACCGTGAATGTATACCCCAGGCTGCGCAGCTGATCGATTTCGGCCTGCGTCAGGATGACGCGAGTCGAACCGGCCTCCAGGGTCTCAGCCCAGTCAGGGATGAGTTTGCTCAACGCGGCCGCCTCGGCGCCGTTGCTGAGGGTCAATTCGACATAAAAACGGGCATCAGGATCGGGCCCTTCGACCAGCGGTGCTTCGGGTCCCGGCGCGGCCAGCGCACCCAGGGGCAGCATCGACAGGACGAGCAGTACGGTCAAGGCAGCAATGGCAAAACGCATTCTCACATCTCCTTTTTCCGCTTACGGTTGGGGGGATGAGCTTCGGGCAGTACCTATATTTTCTCCAGGGCCAGCTTGACGCTGTCTTGCGGGCTGACTTTGACCTGGACATCGGCCAGGTGGCCGTTTTCGTCGATGACGAAGTGGCTGCGCAGGATGCCCATGTACTTCTTGCCGTACATCGACTTTTCGCCCCACACGCCGTAGGCCTCGGCCACGGCATGGTCCCCGTCGACGAGCAGCAAGAAGGGCAGGTCGTACTTGGTCTTGAACTTCTGGTGCGATTTGGCATCGTCGGGGCTGATGCCCAGGACGACCGCGTTCTTCTCTTCGATCTGCGGGTAGGCGTCGCGGAAGCCGCAGGCCTGGGTGGTGCAGCCGCTGGTGTCGTCCTTGGGATAAAAATAGAGCACGACCCGCTTGCCGCGAAAGTCGGACAGGCGTACGGTCGTGCCCTGGTCGCTGGGTAGGGCAAAGTCAGGTGCTGCGTCACCGATGTGTAACGTCGTTGTCATCAAGATCTCCATTGTTAGGGCTGTAGAACCTTTTCGGTCTCGACCAGAAATTCGGCTGCGTGAGAGAGAAGTTGAGTCAACTGGGCAGGCGTAATCGCCATGCCGCAAAATCCAGGTAACTTTGGCTTTGTAGAAGCAGCGCTGCTCTCTCACTGGCTCTTGCTTTGGCCACCAGTTTTGCCACTTCAGATTTCATGCCGGGACACCCTCGCGACGAACATTGATCAAAAAAGGGCTTTCCTCATGATCATAACGTTCTCGGCTGACAAAGGCGCGTGAGATCACAATATCGTATTCCAGGGAAAGCCGACCAACGCGGTCGGAGGTACGTTGGATCAGATCACCATAGTCCTGTTCGTCCTTCACGACAACCAGCACATCGACATCTGATTCAAGACGGGCCTCGCCGCGCGCCTGCGAACCGAACAAAATAATTCCGGTCGAGTTGATCGTCCAGGGCTTTGGATAGTTCTGTACGCAGGTGCCCGAGTATCCGCTGCTGCGGCACCCTGGTTTGCGGTACAGAAACATGGCTTGTTGACGCAGTCATTTTCCGGTTGCTCTCCGTTCCAGCCAACGGTACTGTCTGACCATCCAAAACCTGATCACACCCCACGCTTGCGCGAGACGATGCGTTGGACTATTATAACCCCGAAGTTAGCTGCTCCCAAAACATTGACGGCCCGCAGCGTTCGTACTACAATCCCGCAGCAATCCCGACCAAAGAAGATGGGTACACCATGGTGAGCCACAGCCAGGCACGTCAAGCTGATTTATCCGGTCGCATCGTGCTGCGTGACGGCCAGACGGCACGCTGGCTTGTGTTCGCCCCGCCGGTGCGGGTGGTCAGCGCCCGGCACCTCGACGAGGTGCTGCCGGCGCTGGACGCCGTACTGCACGCCGTGAACGTGGAGGGATACTACGCCAGCGGCTTCGTTGCCTATGAAGCGGCGCCCGCCTTCGACCGGGCATTGGCGACACACGACGCGGGCGATTTCCCGTTGTTGTGGTTCGCCCTCTCGGCGGCACCCGACGAGATCGACGAGTTACAGCTGGCGTCACCCGACTCCTGGCCGGCCTTTGCGTGGACACCCTCTATCTCACCAGCCACCTATCAGCGGGCCATCACGACCATCCGCGAGCACATTGCGTACGGCGATACCTACCAGGTCAATTTCACCTACCGCCTGCGCGGCCCAGTCACCGCCGATCCATGGATGCTCTTCGCACAGCTGGCGCGGGCCGATGATCCGCCGTACGGCGCCTTTGTCGACACCGGGGACTGGGCGATCTGCAGCCTGTCGCCCGAGTTGTTCTTCACGCTGCGCGACACCACGATCGTATCGCGCCCGATGAAGGGCACCCTGCCGCGTGGCCTCTGGCCGGCCGACGATCGGGAAAAAGCGGCTGCCCTGCGCGCCTCGGAAAAGGACCGCGCCGAAAACGTGATGATCGTCGACATGGTGCGCAACGACCTCGGGCACATCGCCGAGGTTGGCAGCGTTCGGGTGCCGGCGTTGTTTGCGCTCGAACGTTACCCCACCGTCTGGCAGATGACGTCGACGGTGGAGGCACAGACCGCCGCACCCCTGGATCAGATCTTGACTGCGCTCTTTCCCGCCGCCTCGATCACCGGCGCCCCGAAACGCCGTACGATGCGGTTCATCCGCGAGTTGGAAACAACCCCGCGCCGCATCTACACCGGTGCCATCGGCTTCATTGCGCCCGACCGCCGCGCTCAGTTCAACGTCGCCATCCGTACACTGCTGATCCACAAGGACAGCCATCAGGCCGAATACGGCGTTGGCGGCGGCATCGTCTGGGACTCGCACGCCGACGGGGAATGGGCCGAGAGCCAGGTCAAGGCCAGGGTGCTGCAACCGCCGCGGCCCGCCTTCGACCTGTTGGAGACCCTGCGCTGGACGCCGGAAGGGGATTTCTGGCTGCTCGACCTGCACCTGGCGCGCCTGGCGCAGTCGGCGGACTACTTCGGCTACCGCATCGACCTGGCCCGCGTGCAGCACGCACTGGCCGGTGCCGTCGCCCATCTGCCCGCGGCGCCACACAAGGTGCGCCTCCTGGTCAACCGCGCAGGTGCCTGCCAGGTGCAGGCCAGCCCGCTTGAACCTCCCCCGGCCGGCGTGCCTGAGATCGCCCTTGCGCGTGCACCTATCGAGGCGCACGACCCGTTTCTCTACCACAAAACGACGAACCGCCAGGTCTACGACGCGGCACGTGCCGCACGTCCCGAGGTCAGCGACGTGCTGCTTTACAATGAACGAGGCGACGTCACCGAAACGACCATCGCCAACGTCGTGGTCGACATCGCCGGCCGCCTCTGCACGCCCCCCGTGTCCTGCGGCCTGCTCGCCGGCACTCACCGGGCATGGCTGCTGGCACAAGGCCAGATTCACGAGCGGGTCGTGTCCGTGACCGACGTCCTGCACAGCCCCGACGTCTACCTGATCAACGCTGTGCGCGGCATGTGGCGGGTGCGGGTGGTGGGGGTTGGGATTGGGGATTAGGGGTTGGGGGAAAGTGCAGTGTCGGCTAACAGCGGTGTGACGGGGGTCGTCCGTTCGTACCAACGCGGCGACCTATCCAGTCTGTACCAGATCTGCCTGCAGACCGGTGAGAATG
>CAZXQZ010000056.1:11696-21614 GCA_964642445.1 uncultured Anaerolineae bacterium | reverse complement strand
ATGGCCGCCGAGCAGGTGCATTCCACCGTGGGATGACCGTAGTAGCCGCAGGGACAGGGGTTGAGCGCACCGATGAGCATAAAGTTGGCAGGGAAGGTCAGGCTGCCCTGGGCACGGGCAATCGTCACCACGTGGTCTTCGAGCGGCTGGCGCAGCACTTCGAGGGTGCGGGTGTCGAATTCGGGCAACTCGTCGAGGAAGAGCACGCCGCGGTGGGCCAGGCTGATCTCACCCGGACGCGGCCAACGCCCACCGCCAACCAGGCCGGCGTGGCTGATCGTATGGTGGGGGGCACGAAACGGGCGCTGGCGGATGAGCGGCACACCGTTGCTGTTCTGCAGCAGGTCGCCCACCGAGTAGATGCGCGTGATGTCGAGCGCTTCGCTGAGCGTAAGGCGCGGCAGGATCGAAGGGATGGCGCGCGCGATCAGGGTCTTGCCGGCGCCGGGCGGGCCGGCCATCAGCACGTTATGCCCGCCGGAGGCGGCGACTTCGATGGCGCGTTTGATGTGCTCCTGGCCGCGAATGTCGGCAAAGTCGAAGGGGTAAGTCACATCTACCTCTTCTGCGGCGAAAGCCAGGCGGGCCGTGTAAGGGCGGATAGGCAGGGTGCCGTTGAGGTGAGCAACGATCGCGTTGAGCGAATCGACCGGCAGCACGGTGAGCGAGTCGATCAGGGCGGCTTCGGGGGCATCGGCCTGGGGGACGTAGAGACAGCGGATGCCGCGTTCGGCAGCGAGGGCAGCCATGGGCAGCACACCGTTGATGTGGCGAACCTCACCGTCGAGCCCCAGCTCACCGACGACCATACTTTGATCCAGGCTGTCGACCGGGATCTGGCGGGTGGCGGCGAGGATCGCCAGGGCGATGGGGAGGTCGTAGGCGGGCCCTTCCTTGCGCAGGTCGGCGGGCGCCAGGCTGATGGTGAGGCGGGTGCCGGGAAAATGGAACCCAGAGTTCATGATCGCACTGCGCACCCGTTCGCCGGCTTCGCGGATGGCGGCGTCGGGCAGACCGACGATGGTGACTTTAGGGAGGCCGGCAGTGATGTCGACCTCGACGGCGATGACGGCTCCTTCCAGTCCGATCAATGCACAACTTGTGACGCGCGCGAGCATAGGCCCTCCAGGAGAAGTAGACTCCTGGAGTTAACGAATTTCGCCTGCCTTTTTTCGCGCAGGGATGGCATGAATTTGTCTGAGCGGGAGGCCGGGGGGTGCCTCCCGTCAAGTCCGGGTCGAAGCTACTGGTCGGGAAATTCCCAACAGGTGGCCACCGCCACCACATCGATCAAGTCGATGACGCCATTGACGATCACGTCATAAATCGGGTCCCAGCCAGGGTCAGCCGTAGTCAGCCCCCAATGGCCGGTCACAAGCCCAATGTCGATAATGTTCACCAGCGTGTCGCCGTTGACATCCAGGAGGCGGCAGTTGGAGACAGGTGCCCGGCTGACCGCCACGGTAACCATGGCGCTGACGACGTTCCCGCTGCCGTCCGCCACGCTGTAGGCCAGCGTATCGGTGAGGGTGTGACCGGGCAGCAGCCCCGCCAGCACCGCTGACCCGGTCGGATCGTAGGTCAGCGCGCCACCGGCGGAGATGATGACGCTGGCACCCAGCGTGCTGGGGTTATCATGGGCGACGACGCCCAACGGATCGTTGTCGGGATCCGAGTCGTTGGCCAACACGCCCGGCGCAGCGACCACCAGCACCTGGTCCACCAGGGTGGCGTAAGTGTCGTCCAGCGCGACGGGCGGCCGGTTGGTGACCAACAGACGGAACGGCCCAACTGCGCTGACGTTACCCGCCAGGTCGGTGGCGGTGATCTGAATCAGGTACTCACCCAGCTGGTCCAGCAGCGGGACGAAGGTCCAGTCCTGACCCTCCAGCACCACCGGCTCCGTGCGTAGGATGCCATCGGGCGGTACCACCAGGGCGATCATCTGCGCCACCCCGCCGCCGTCACTGACCGTGCCGCTGTAGACCTGCGTCTCGCGCGGTGTCAGCCCGAACGAGACGAAGCGGCTGCCCGCGGTGGGCTGTTGCACGGCGATGACCGGCGCCACCGTGTCCAGGATGAAGGTCCTGACCAACGGCGCCGCCGAGCGGTTGCCCACGCCGTCGAACCCGTGCAGCGAGACCGTCTGCGAGATGCCGTCACCCGCCAGCAGGGCGCTGAAGTCATACTGCCAGCTGACGGTGGGTGCGGCGGCGGAGGTATTGGCATTGGCGCACCCGGTGTTGTAAACACCCGTCAGGCAGACAGCCACCCGCGTGACCTCGCGGTCGTCGGTCGCTTCACCGCGCCAGGTCAGCTCCGCCTCGTTGATGAAGCCATCGGCCAGGTAGTCGTCGACCACTGGATCAGCCGTGATGCCCGGCGAGGTGGTGTCGACGATCAGGTGATGGATAGGACTCCACCCACTCGTGTTGCCAAACCGATCGCTCGCCCGCGCCCGCAGGTCGAACCCGGTCAGCCCCAGCAGGCTGCCCGGCTGCCACGCACAGCTCCAGGTGTTGTCGTCGGGCGTGGGATCGACACAGTTGAGCGTCGTCAGCGCGCCCGATGGCAGCGGTGTGATCTCGATTTCGATGGTGCTGGCACCCGACTGGTCGGCCACACTGCCGGCGATGAAGGTCACGTCGGGCCGGACATAGGTGGCCGGGTTGGTGATCAGCACGTCGGTGGGCGGCTGGCTGTCCACCGGATGCAGCACCCAGAGCCAGTCGAAGGCGCGGCCGTGCAGGTCGTCCGAGACCACGGCGTTCAGCTCGGCCGATTGCCCATTGAAGCTGGTGTTGACCACCGCTTCGATCTGCACGGTGGTCGAGATCCCCGCGGCCACGTCACCCAGGCTGAGGGTGCGGTTCGTGCTGCCGTCGGTCAGACGCAGGGCCCCACGCGTGGTGATGGCGATCTGCACGTTTTCGGCTACCTGGCTCCCGCTGTTTTGGTACGCCACGGTGTAGGAGATCGCCTGGCCGTTGCCCACCGGCTGCGGGTCTTCGGCCATCGGCAGCGGCTGGTCGGGCTGACCATCCAGGTTGACGTCCAGCGGTGTGCCCGGCGTCAGCACGTCGTACAGGTTGTCCGCCAGGTAGCCGGCATCGAAGCCGTTGCGTGAGCTGGTGATGCCCAACCGCAGGTCGCTCACGATCGACCGCGCATCGTTGGGCAGAATCCCCGCCCCCAGCGACGGGAACGGAATGAACTGGGTCAGCTGATAGCTGCGCAGGTCCCGATTCTGGGCCACGGGGCTGATGACGCGCGGGCTGTTGAGCGGGTTCTTGTTGGGGGCCGATGCCCACAGGTTGAGCGCAGCGTCCTCCGACGCCACCGCCAGCAGCTTGAGCGACGAGGCGGGCGTCAAACCGAGCCAGCTGAAGGGCAGCCGCAGGTCGGTGGCCGGTGCACCGAACTGGAAGTTGGGCGCGGCCAGCGGGCGATCCACCACCCAGGCAGCGCCGTTCCACTGCAGCAGGGTCGCCAGGCTGCTCTCCTGCACCCACACCAGCCAGTCGGCGGCAAAGGTGGCGGGCAGCCCGATCGTGCCACCCGTCGCGTAGGGGTCGTAGAGGGCCGTGGCGCCGCCGGCGCTCGTGTCGAAGTAGACGAAGAGGTCGCCGTCGAAGTCCCAGTCGGCACCCGACCAGGTGACAGCCAGGGTATCGGCATCCCACGAGGTGTAGAGCAGCTGCCGCGGCACGCGGTCATCGTGCACGTGCCGCTCGCTGTCGGCGGCAACCAGCGAGGCGCCGCTGTCCAACCAGCCACGCGCCCCGGGATCATCGACCAGGTCGGGCGTGACGGGTGAATCGACAAACACCGGCCCCAGGCTCGCCAGCCGTTCGTTGCCCCAATTGTCACGCGCCATGACGTGGACGTAGACGACCTGCGCTTCGCCGGGGTTGAGCTCGTTGTGGCGCGGGTCGTTGGGTGCCACGCTGGTGGCGCTGCCCGGATCAGGCGTGATGCTGTCGGTCCAGCTGACCAGGTATTCGCTCAGACCGGCGCCGTCGCTGCTGGCGGTCCACTCGACGATGAGGGTCGGGGTGGTGGCGCTGATCGTCTGGCCGGGGCTGACGGGATGGATTGTGCCGCCGCCGTCGCGGTAGGTCAAGGTTGGTGTGAAGGCCGCGGGTGGAATCAGGTCCACGACGATGGCCTGCGTATCGGTCATCACCTGGCCGGCGGCATCGGTGATGCGGGCACTGACGGCGTAGGTAACCCCATCGGCGCCGCCGGCGGGCTGCCAGTCGTAGGTCCAGCGGCTGCCGTCGAAGATGGCCGGCACGTACCCGGCCCCTGCACCGGTCTCGACCTCGACGGTGGCCGCGGACGCGGCGCTGGCCGGCCCTTGCAGCCGCACCTGGTTGGACGCAATCTCGTCCGCTTCGTTGAACGCCGTGTCGTCGATGGCGATGGACGGCGGCGTGGTGCTGATCGTCAGCGTGATCGGCACGGTGTCGGTCTGCACGCGGCCCGCCCAATCCTCGGCAAAGGCGCTGAGGACGTAGACACCGCTGGCAGGCGGCGTCCAGTCCCAGCTCCAGGTCGCATCGCGGGTGACGCCGCTGAGCCAGTCGATGACGTGCGCCGGACTGTCGTCGACCGTGATGGTGACCTGTTTGAGGTAGTCGCTGGCGCTGGCCGCACCTTCGATCGCAACCACGCCCAGGGTCGTGAGCAGCGTACCCGCCGTAGGTGTGAGAATCCGCGCGTCGATGAGCGGCGGAATGTAGCTGATGGGGCTGCCCGGCGGTTCGTCGGGCAGCGGATCGAAGTCGGGCAGCATACCGGCGTCCCAACTTCCGTTCACCTGTCCGCCGGCCGCGCTGAAGTTGGCCGTGCGACCGGTCACCGGGTCAGCGTCGCTGTCCAGCTCGGGGTTGTTACCCTGCTGCGGCGGGCTGAAGACGAAGCCATCGATCAGATCGAAGCCCAGGGCGTAGGTCCCCGGATCCACGGTGAACGTGACCAGGCCGGTGGGGCTGATCGTGACCGTCGAGGTGAGCACGACACCGGCGCTGTCGTACAGCGTCACCGCCAGGTCGTTGATCCACGGCTCTGCGTCCTGCTGGATCCCATCGGCGTTGAGGTCATCCCAGACGAAGCTGCTGATCACCGCCGGCGGGGCGGGCGTCGAGGTGGGGGTGGCGGTTGGCGTCACAGTCGGCGTCACCGTGGGTGTCGCGGTCGGCGGCGGGACGACAATGAGCCCTGCATCGCGGCTGTCGTCGGTTTGCCCGGCCGCGACGGTGAACAGAACCGTCCGGCCGGTTTCGGGATCGGCGTCGCTGTCCAGGGCCGGGTCGGTGCCCTGGTTCTGCGGGCCAAAGACGTAACCGTCGGGGGTGATGAAGCTGATGCGGTAGGTGCCGGCGGGCACGCTGAAGCTGTACGCACCGGTGCCGTCGGTCGTGGTGAAGTCCACCTGGATGCCTTGATCGTCGAGCAGGGCGATCGCGGCGCCGGCGAAGCCTGGCTCGCCGAAGTCCTGGATGCCGTTGGCGTTGAGGTCTTCCCAAACGCGATCGCCGATGCTGGCCGGTACGACCGGCGTGGCCGTGGCCGTCGCCGTCGGGGTCGCGGTGGGCGTCACGGTTGGTGTGTCGGTGGGCAGCGGCGTCTCGGTGGCAGTGGGCGTCGGCGTGGCGGTGACCTCCGCGGTCGGCGTGGTCGTCGGTGTATCGGTGGCCGTTGCGACCGCCGTTGGTGTGTGGGTGGCGGTGGGCGTCGGTGTCGGCGCCAGGTAGAAGCCCGCGTCCCGGCTCAGATCGGTCTGGCCCATGCCCACGGTGAAGGCATCGGTCGTGCCGCTGCCGATACCGGGATCGCTGTCGGCCCAGGGATCGTTGCCCTGGTTCTGCGGGCTGAAGAGGTAGCCGGGCGGTGCGCTGAAGTTCAGCAGATAGTCACCGGGCGGCGCTGTGAAGCTGTAGATGCCGTTGGCGTCGGTGGTATCAAAGCCGGCCACGTTGCCGTCGGCGGTGAACAGCAGCACGAGCACACCAGCTAACCCCGGCTCGCCGCCGTCTTGAATACCGTTCGCATCGAGGTCGTGCCAGGCGCGGTCGCCGATGGTCGCCGGCGGCAGCGGTGTGGGTGTGGCCGTGGCGGTTGCGGTCGGCGTCGGCGTCGGCGTGTCGGTCGGTGTCGGCGTGATCGTCGGCGTGTCGGTCGGCGTCGGCGTTTCCGTCGGCGTGTTCGTAGCCGTTGGCGTTACGGTCGGCGTCGGCGTGACGGTATTGACCGGCGTGAAGGTCGGCGTCGGCGTGTCCGTGGGCGTCGGGGTCACCGTCGGCGTGTTGGTCGGTGTCGGCGTATGGGTCGGCGTGAATGTCGGCGTCGGCGTGTCCGTCGGCGTCGGTGTGGGTGTCGCCAGCGTGGGCGCTTCGTAGGCGCCGATGTCGCAGACCGGTGTGCTGTCGCCGTCGCCGTCCAGCGGACGGGTCACGCCGCGCTGGTCGGTCAGTTCGCAGGCGCTGCCGCCGCCGCCCGGTGCCGCCGGGTTGGCTGCGTCGATGGCGGAGCTGCTGGCCTGCAGGGCATGCGTCAGCGTGCCGCCGCCGTTGTTGGCCAGTGGGTCCAGCTGTGGGTTGACGGGCGAGGCGATGCTGCCCACCTGGTCGTCGGTTGCGCTGGTCCAGCTGCAGCCGTCGGCCGCCCCCACCAGGTTGTAGCCGCCCGAGGTGATCTCACCCGTCCCGGCCTGGCAGTCAGGGGCGTTGGTCCCGGAGATCGTGCTCAGGTCCTCGTTGGTCGCCACGATGCTGTTCTGGATGCTGACGGTGGCAACGTCGCTCCACAGGCCACCGCCGTTACCGCTGTCATCGGCGTTGCTGTCGGCGGTGTTGTCGGCGACGGTGGCGTTAAAGAGTTTCACGGTGAAGCTGCCAGCGGCGATGCCGCCGCCGTCGCCGGCGGTGCTGTTGCCCGAGATCGTGCTGTTGCGGATGTCGAGTGCACACGTAGAGCACTCGCCCTGGCCGTAGACGTAGAAACCGCCGCCCGATACGCTGGCCGAATTGCCGGTGACCGCGCTGCGGTCGATCAGCAGGCTGCCGCCGGGGTAGTAGGCGTAGAAGCCGCCACCCTGGCCGTTGGTCACCGAGTTGCCGTAGATGGCGCTGTCGACCAGCGACAGGTCGCCGGCAAAGTAGACACCGCCGCCGCCGCCCGCCACGTTAACGTGGTTGTTGTAGATGCGGACGTTGTCCAGCGTGGCGCTGCCGGTGTAGTCGACGGCCAGCCCGGCGCCGCGCCCGCTGCCCGACACGATGTCGACGATGGTGTTTGCGTAGATCTCGACGTCGGTCAGGGTGAGATCGGCACCGTAGTCGTTGTAGATCCCGGCGCCATACTGCGTGAAGTCGGCAAAGGGATAACCGACCGAGTTGCCGTGCACGCGGCTGTTGGTCAAAGTGGCAACACCGCTGTTGTAGATACCCCCACCGTTGCGCTGCGGCGCGCTGTTGCCAAACACCACCAGGTCGTCACCCGTGAAGGTTGTCAGGTAGTCGATGAACAGACCGCCGCCGCCGGGGTAGGCGTTGCCCAAGCCGTTGCTGATGGTCAGACCGCTGATTGCAACCGTAATCGCGACGTTGGACTGCCGGCCGCCGCCCCCACCCTGCAGGTAGAATACGCGGCTGGCGTCGTTACCGTCGACCGCCAACGTGGCCGAGCCCGGACCGTCGATGATCAGGTCGTCGGTGATGTTGAGCTCACCCAGGGTCAGCACGATGCTGCCGGTCACCGCTGGATCGAAGACGATGGTGTTGAGACCGCCGCCGCCGTTGGCCGCGATGATGGCCTCGCGCAGGGTGCAGTCGGCCAGCGTGCAGTCGCCATCGTTGTGGTCGTCGGTCGTGTTGACGACCAGCGGACCGACGATGGGCGTCGGCGAGGGGGTCGGCGTTGGCGTGTCGGTCGGCGTCGGCGTCACTGTTGGCGTCGGCGTATCGGTTGGCGTCGGCGTGATCGTCGGCGTGTTGGTGGGCGTCGGCGTCGGCGGGATGGCCGGGTAGCCGATGACCAGCCCGACGCCGCTGCCGATGGGGCCACCGCCGCCCGTGCCGGCGATGTTCACCGCCGGCGAGCCGGGGGCCAGGTCGGACTGCCAGAGGCCGCACTCCTGCAGCCAGTAAACCTTACCACCGGCCGTGTCCACCGTCAAGGCATACGGCGTCTGGCTGTCGGTGCAGATGAAGCCGGGCGCCGCGCCGGTCGAGATCGTAACGACGTTCTGGTTGGTACCGGTCAGGTCGGCTCGTTTGATGGCGTGCGAGCCGCTCTCGGACCAGTAGATGGTTTCGTTGGGGCCGTCGACGTAGATGCCGTTGATCGAGCCGACCACGCCCGAGATGACGGTCTGTGGCAGGCCCACGGCATCGACGTTGGTTCGATAGATGCTGCCGCTGACGCTCCAGTAGATCTGGCCGCGCTCGGCGTCGAATGCCAGTCCGCCGGAGGCCCCGGTGTAGACCGGAAGGGTCGACAGGGTCAGCGTATCCAGGTCGTAGGACTGGATGTAAGGGCTGGAGATCCAGAAGAGCCGGTTGCCGACTGCATCGAAGACCAGGGTCGTGGGCAGGTCCAGGCTGCCGACGACCAGCGTCTGCGCCGAGCCATCCAGGTTGGCGCGCATGATACGGCCGTTGTTGCGCTCGGCCCAGTAGAGAGTGCCGTTGACCGGGTCGACGGCAACACCGCCGGCCTGGCTGTTGTTGAAGGCGTCGGCAATCTGCGTGCCGGGGACTGGATCGAGCCAGGGCGACACACCCAGCACGCGGGCGGTCATAATCTGTCCGGTACTGAAACGCGACCAGAAGAGGTTCTTGCTGTAGAAGCTGCCCGGCGGTGTGGCCGTCGGCCCACTGCGCGTCGGCGTCGGCGTCGGTGTGAAGGTGGGCGTCGGCGTCAGCGTGGGGGTGGGCGTCGGCGTCAGCGTCGGCGTATTCGTCGGCGTCGGCGTGAGCGTGGGCGTGTTGGTGGCCGTGGGGGTGGGCGTGGGCAGTGGCCCGTAGACCACTGCCGGGTGGCTATTGAGAATCGTGTAGTCGGGGCTGGAGAAGGGCTGCACGTCGCTGCCGTCCAGGTTGGCGCGGAAGACGCTGGAGCCAAACTCGGTCCAGTACATCTGGCCGCCGGCCACATCCAGCTTGAGGCCGGAGATGTCGGCACCGCGGGTGACCAGTGTCTGCACGTTTTGCCCGCTGAGGTCGGCGCGACGGATCACCCGCGCCAAACGCTGGCTCCAGTAGAGCTTCTCGGCATAATGATCGATACCCAGGCCCAGGATAGTATCGCCCAGGCCGGTCACCACGTCCTCGCGACCGCTGCCGTCCAGGTTGACGCGGCGGATCGCACCGCCCTCGCTGTAATACAGCTTGCCGCGCTCGATGTCCAGCGCCAGCGCGCCCAGGCTGCTGCTCAGGTTTGGCAGCAGGGTGACCGGATCGGTGCCGTCCAGGTTGGCCATACGCACTGCGCCGCCCCACCAGGAGCCGTTCCAGAACGAATCGAACCAGTACAGCTTGCCGTGGACGCTGTCGACCACCAGCCCGGCAGGGTTGAACAGGTCGTTGCGCAGCACGGTGACGTCCGAGCCGTCCAGGTTCATGCGCATCAGCCGGCCATAACTGCGGTTGAAGTAGGCCTCGGTCCAGTAGACGCGATCGGTCAACGGATCGACGTCGATGCCCGCCGGGTCGGCGTATTGGTCGTTGTAGCGGTAGCGCAGGTCGCTGCCATCGGCGTAAAGCGACTTGATGGCGAAGAAGCCGTCCGTCCAGTAGATGTATTTGGCGCGGGCGGACGGCGTCGGCGTCGCCGGCACGCGGGTCGCGGTGGCGGTCGGCGTGTTGGTGGGCGTCGGCGTGTTGGTGGCCGTGGCCGTGTTGGTGGCCGTGG
>CAZXQZ010000056.1:0-11596 GCA_964642445.1 uncultured Anaerolineae bacterium | reverse complement strand
TGGTGGGCGTCGGCGTGTTGGTGGCCGTGGCCGTGTTGGTGGCCGTGGCCGTGTTAGTGGCGGTGGCCGTCGGCGTCCGGGTCGGTGTGTTCGTTGGTGTGTTGGTCGGCGTTGGTGTGTTCGTTGGCGTGGCCGTGGGCGTCAGGTAGGCCAGCTCCGCATCCGAGCCGACCGACACGCTGTCTGCCACCAGCAGCTGGACGTTGGAACCGGCCGGCGGCAGGTCAGCCCGGCGCACACCGACCAGCTGCGCGGTCCAATAAACCCGGCCACCGGGGATGTCCGCGGTCAGCCCGGAAAAGCGCTCGGTGCCGGTCGCGACCGTCTCCACGTTGCTGCCGTCCAGGTCGGCGCGTTTGATCGCCGAGCCTTCCGACCAGTACAGCTTGCCGGTGGGCCCATCCACGAAGATGCCATCGATGGAAGCACCGAACGGGCCGGTGTAGATGGTTTGCAGGCCGCTGCCGTTCAATTTGACGCGCTGGATGGCGTAGTCGGTGCTCCAGTACAGCGTGCCATATTCGGCATCGATAGCCAGGCCCGAGGTGTTGATGAAGCTGATGCCTGACACGGCAATTGCCCGGTTGGGACCGTCGGTGTCCCAGACCTGGATGTCCCAGGTGCCGGCGTACGCAGTTTGGACACCGAAATAGACTTTGCCGCCCACGGGGTCCAACGCCAATCCCTGCACCGCAAAGGCGATCGGGTAGGCAACCGGTTGCACGCTGCTGCCGTTGAGGTTGGCACGCATCACGCGCTTGTTGGCGTACTCGATCCAGTAGATCTTGTTGTGGATCGGGTCGACCTGCAGGGCGCGCGGGTTGGAGTTGGCCAGGGTGTAGATGGTGCGCCGGTTCCCGCCGTCCACGTCGATTGCCTGGATCGAGTCGCGGTTGTTGGTCCAAAAGACCTGTTTGCCGTGCGCGCTGGGAGTCGCCGTCACCGGCCGGCGTGTGGGGGTTGGCGTATGGGTGGCCGTATTGGTCGGCGTCGGCGTGGATGTGCGCGTCGGCGTGGGTGTGCGGGTGGGCGTGGGCGTGTTGGTGAACGTCGGTGTGGGCGTCGGCGTGACGCCGTTGACCAGGTTGAAGGTGTTGTTGTTGAGCGGGTTCTGATCGGCCTGCGTGCCCTGGACGCCGGCCCGGTTTTCGATCAGGCCGAGCACGCCGGGGTTGGCCTGCACGTTTACCTGCACCTGCACGGTCTCGCCCACCGCCACTTCGTCCAGGTCACAGTCGACGCGGTTGCCCGCCTGCAGCGCGCACGGGTCGCCGCGGTTCGTGGTCACGTTCGAGAGGGTCACGCCGCTGGGCAGGGCGTCGGTGAGTACCACGCCGCTGGCCAGGCCCGCGCCCGTATTCTGGACGGTGACCGAATAGGCGATCGAACCCTGGGGTAGGAAGATCGGCGCGCTGGCGGTTTTGCTAACGGCCAGGTCGGGCGTGGTGATGGGTGTGCTGTCGACCAACGTAAAGGCCGCGCCGTAAATGGTGCCCTGCATGATGTTGGCACCCCCAACCCGCTGCAGGCCGGGTGTCCGGACCGAGGCGTAGAGCGGAACGCTGTCCGAGGAAATGTACACCGAGCCGCGCGGGTCGGCCGCCACACCCAGGAAGTTGGGTGTGCTACTGTACGAACTGAGTTGCTCGCGGTAAAGCCACTGGCTGCCGCCGGTAGCCGGGTCCCACGAGAAGATGTGGATGTAACTGGGCAGCGATCCCACCCAGCACGTCGGGTTCCATACGATCCAGTACAGCTTACCGCTGCCTGGATCGACGAAGACGTCGCGCACGGTCGTCGGGAAACACTGGAAGTTGACGCCGCCCTGCGCACCGTCGTACCAGAAGGTCACCGCACCGGCGTTCTGACCATCGAGGTCGGCCCGCCACCAGATGGTCTCGTAGTAACCAAAGCCGCCGGGCGCCAGCGTCGCGGCCGTGCCATAGTAGACCTTGCCGCGCCGCGCGTCGAGAGCCATACTGGTCAGCGGGCGATCGGAATTGACGATCGTCTCGACGCCGGACCCGTCCAGGTTGGCGCGTTTGATCTGGTTCGGCTCCTGCCAGTAGAGCTTGCCAGCATTACTGTTGACCGCCACGCTGCGCGGGCTGTTCAGCCCGCTGAGCACGGTCTGCACGCCCGATCCGTCCAAGGTGGCGCGTTTGATGGTGGTGCCGGACACCCAATACATACGGCCGCGCGGTTCGTCCAGCGCCAGGCCACCCGTCGGGTTGCTGGCCGCCGGCGGCACCAACACCTCGACTTCGGAGCCGTCGATGGGGTTGGCGCGCACGACACCGCTGCTGGTCGCGGCGTAGAGGCGGTAGGTGGGTGCACGCCGCGCCGCACAGTGGTCGTAGGCGTCGCAGGCGCGCATGAAGGGTGTGGACAGCTCGATCCCGTTGACGCTGCACGTCAGGTCGACGCGGTTCAGCCGCTGCGGCTCCCCCGGCCGCGTCAGCGTATTGTAGGTGCGCGTGACGGTCGGGTCAGCACAGGGGAACTGCAGGTTGTCCTCGGTCAGGTTGAGGTCCTCGGCATAGCCGATATACGTGGTCTGGCCGGTGCTGCCCACACCGCTGTAGCGAATGGTCAGCCCCAGGCGCGGCGGCGTGGTGTCGATCTCGCCGCGCCACTGGTTCCAGGTGATGCGCTCGCCGTTGCGGTTGTTGAGCACGTCCGTACCGGTCAGGTCGATCTGGTAGTTGCCCTCCAACCCCTCCGGGACCTGCGTCGTCCAGGTGGTGGCCAGGACGCCGGGGCCGGCTGGTGTGACGGTGACGGGGTTCCAGGATTGGTAAAGACCCGCCACCTGCGCTGCGCTCAGCGCGAGGGGGAAGACCTTGACTTCGTCGAGCACGCCGGTCAAGCGTGTGCTGGTGGCCTGGGCGGCTTCGCCAAAGAGGATGCTGCTTTCGCCCACGTAACTCGATGCGGTCTTGAGGCCACTGGCCACCAGCTGGCCGTCGACGTAGAGCTTCTGGCCGCCGGGACCGACGACGTGCGCCACCATGTGCCACTGGTTGTTGCCGTAGTTGACGTCGGCCGAACAGATGCTCTCGCGGCTGCCGTTGAACACGTCGACGCAGACGTTGCCACCACTCAGGTAGACCTGGCGATCGGTGCTAAAGGCGCCGCCGATCAGCGTACGCACGCTGGAAATCCCGCAGTTGCTGCACGTCGCTTTGAACCACTCGGTGAGGGTGTAACTGCCGGGCTGCACGGCCACGGTGTTGGCGCGCACGATCTGCCCGCCGACCGCCGTGCCGTCGAACTGGATGGCGCGGCCGAAACGCCCGGCCACGCCGGCCGTGGGGCAGGAGGTGGTCGTGCACAACGTCACGCGGTTCTTGCCCGAGTCGTCGCGGAAGAGCCGCGACCCCGGCAGGTCATCCAGGTAGAGCAGCAGCAGGGTATCGCTGTAGACGTCGGTGACGATATCGGGCGTGTAGGAGATCTCGGCGCCGCCGATGCCGGCCTGGATCGTATCGGTCTCGGTGAGCACGCCGCTGATGTCCAGGGTGCGCGCGATGCGTGCAACCGCCGGCACGTCGCCCGGCGGTGCGTTGGACGGGATCTCGTCGAGGCCAGCGCTGGGCGGTGTGCTGTCCAGGCGCACCGGGCCGGTGGCATAGGCGGCGCTGGGGGTCTCGTTGCCCGCCTCGTCGACAGCGCGCACCTGCACGTCGTAGAGACCGGTCGGGTAGCGCTGGCCGAGGTCCGGCAGGGTGTAGTCGATGGACCAGTTGACCTGGTTGCCGCTCGCCGGCGTAACCTGCGCATCCTGCCAGCCGGCACCGTCGGGTGTGATGAACACCTGCACCCGCTCGACCCCGCTGACGCTGGGTCCACTGCCGGGATCGTTGGCGGTGCCGGTGAGGTGAACGATCCAGCGCTCGTCGGCACCCTTGCTGGCGGCGATGATGGCAGTCGGGATGGTGGCTGTCACCGTGGGCGCCTGGCCGTCGACGTAGAGCATGGCCGTGGTGGGCGTGGTTTGCACGAAACCGACGGCGTCGGTGGCGCGGATGGACACCGTGTGTCCGCCCTCGGCGGCCGGCACATCCCAGGCCAGGGCCCAGGCGTAACGCGCATTGCCGCGCGGCAGCACGCCCACCGGCTCGGCAACCTGCCAGGCGCCGTTATCGATGCTCACCTCCACACGGGCGATGGACGACGTGGGATCACCGGCCAGGCCGCCCAGCATGACGGTGCGGCCGGCCGGCACAAACTGCGTGGTCAGGCTGGAGGTTGGGCGGTCGTCGTCGATGAGCAGGCCCAACGACCGCGTCTGGTCGAAGCCGCCCACGTTGACGGGCGGTCCGGAGGGGTAGACGGCCAGCAGCGAGCCATAGGCGCGCCCGCTGATCGCCGTGGCGCGTGACGAACTACCGGTGGGTATCGTGAAGGGCAGGACCCGGCTCTCCTGGCTGCCGCGGCCCAGCAGCACCGATGCAGACGCCACGGTGCCGCCCAGTTCGGGGGGAAAGGTATTGGCAAAATTGCCGGAGAGGGTCAGGTTGGCGTTGGCGTCGGGCACGCCCGGTTGGCTTTCGTTGGTCAGCGTGGCCGTATAGACCAGCGAGTTACCGTAGCGGACCACGCGGTCGCTGTCGCTGAGCGACAGCGCGATGCCCGCCGGGTTGGGGGTCGTGGCGCGGGGGTTGGTACCGAGGTTTTTTTCGGCGACGTCGTCCAACCCATCGCCGTCGGTGTCACGCAGGCGCGGGTCGGTGGTGACCAGGGTGGAGAGCCCGCTGCCGTAGGTGAACTGCCAGCCGTTGACTTCTTGGGCATCGCTGACGCCGTCGCGATCGGTGTCCGACCGGGTGGCATCGGTGCCCAGGATAGCTTCCAAATAGTCGCTGAGGCCATCGGCATCGCTGTCGGCCGCGAGGTTGGAGGTGCCCAGGCGGACCTCTGTGCCGTCGGGCAGCCCGTCGCTGTCGTCATCGAAGGTCGTATCGTCGGGGTCCAGCCCGTCGAACGCTGCGGCGAGCAGCCCATCACCGTCGTGGTCCTTCTGCGGGCCGAAGCGGCTGTCCCAGTTGAGGCTGACGAACTCGTCCAGCGTGGCCGGGAAGACGTCGAGATAGAGGTTGTCACCCAGAAACGTCTTGGTATCGCCGCGCAGCGTGATGTCCGAGCAGAAGTCGGTCCAACACTCGTAACCCGGCATCGCATAGGCCATGTAGAGGTAGAGCGGGATCTGCCGGTCCAGGCCCTTGCTCAGGGTCTGCCAGGGGCTGGCGATGGTTTGCACCGCGTTGCCGGTGTGGAAGTTGATCGTATTGCTGTCGGGCCAGGGGCCGTACCAGATGCGGTAGCTTTTGCTGCGGAACGACTGTACGCCCTGCCAGGCGCTGCTCATGGCATCGCGCGCCGCCGATGGTGCGCTGGCGCCGTCGCCGGCCAGGCTGTAGGTCACCGTGGAAGAGCGCAGGTTATAGGCGCTGAAGAACGAATCGTACTTGACGATGGCACCGCCCCCCGGCACCTTGTTGAAGAGGGTCGTTTGCACCGGTGCCGCAAAACTGACCTGGTTGCCGTGTACGAAGCCGTTGTTGGGGCTGGACAGGTTGATCGAGAGCGCGCCGAGCTTGACCAGGTCCTGGTTGCCGGACGCATCGAGGTGGTCGAAATCGATCGTCGTGCCGCTGTTGTAGATCACACTGGCCAGCGCGCCGGTGATGGTGCCCACCAGGCTGAAACACGCGCCGGAAACGCCAGCTTCGCACAACCCCATCAGGAGAAGGTCGACGAACCCCACCACGGCAGTCAAAATAAAGCCGACCACGGTCAGCGACAGGGCAAACATGATGATAGTAACGATGGTATTGGCAATCGCGTAGGCCAACGCCGTGTTGAAGGCCGTCGTACCCACCTTGACGTCGCCTGACAGCGCCTGGTACATGAATACGCCCCAGGGAATGGCCACGCCAATCACCAGGCCCACGATGGCCGCCACCCGGGTCAGGCCCACGATCTCCGAACTGGCCCCCAGGACCTTGCCAATCGCGGCACCCTGCGAGACCTGGGTTGCGATCGCAACTTCCTGCACGTAGGTCTTGAGCGCCAGCAGCGGTGCTACGATGGTGGCCACCGCCGCCGCCAGGCCGAGAAAGACCACGCCGGCCAGCTTCAACGGGTTGTTGTCCAACGCGGCGCCGATGGAAAACAGCGTAATGCCGACGATGCCCGATACGATCGTGGCCGCGGTTCCCACGCCGACGAAGGTTTGGAAGGCGGTTTCGCCGTTGTTGATCAGGTTCAACTTGCGGCGGAGTGTTTCCAGCAGGTTGACCGTCCCCAGGTCGTCGAGCGTCTTGGTGGCACTGTCGGTGTTCTTGAGAATCCCGAGGTACGTCTGCACCTCACGCGGACTGACGTAGTACGTCAGCACGAGCTGGTTGATGATCAGCAGGTTGGCCACGCGTCCGACGCCGATGGGCAGGCTGGCCATCGCCTTCAGGTCCTCGTCGCTGGTTGCGCGGCTGGGGTCGTTGACCATCGTGCTGCCGAACTGCACGGGCCGCGCCCAGCCGCGGTTAAGCGAGAGGTAGTAGAGCTGGAGAATCGCCAGCTTGCCGGCGGCCACGTTGACGTCTTCCCCAGGCTCGGCGTTGGCGTACTGCTCATCCCAGGCCGCCCAGGCCTCTTCGATCGGCATCGTATCCCAGCGGGCGGTAACGCTGTTGTAACGATATTTGGCCATATTGAGCCCGGCGACGGTTTGCAGGGGTGCACCGTTGTCGGCGCGGAAGTCGAGGGTGAGCGTATTGCCGCTCCACTGTGCCGCCTGGCCGGTGCCTACCTGGCCCAGGTTCAGGGCGCGGAAACGCTCCTCACGCGCAAAGAGCAGCGAGGGTGAGATCGGATTGGCGGTCGACCAGAGGGGGGTAAAGACGCTGCCCAGCAGGTCCTGCGTATCGTCGGTGGACATCCTGCCAAAGGCTTCGTCGCGGTGGCTGTAAGTCTTGTTGACCACCCGCAGCACGTTGGGCAAACCCCAGCGCTGGACGTCGCTCACGCTGCCATTCTGCAGGCGATCGAGGCGGCTGGCCAGGGTGGGGGCATTCACGCCGCGGCCATTCACCGTCAGGTCGGGCTGGCCGTCGCCGTAACAGGTCGCGTTGATGAAGGTGTCACAGTCACGGGCCGACAGGAAGGCACCGTCCAGGTCGACGCTCAGTGGTGTCAGGACGCTGTCGGGTTCGGGTGGATTTGGGACGGTCGGGTCTTCGTACAGGATGGCAAAACTGGTCCCCCGGTCCTCGCGGATGTTGAGACCGGTCAATTTCCAGTTGTCGTAATAGGTCTGTGCGGGCTGGATGTTGTTGTAGGTGTCGTAGCCAACGCAGACGCCCCCGTCGTAGTCGGCGCAGCCGTCCAGCAGCATCTGCACCACCCACACCAGCCGCACCTGCTGGGCGGTTCCCCAGTTGGAGCCCGGTTTGTAGAGCATCTTGCCGTAGAAGGCCACGCGGTCGCCCGAGTTGGGCTCGCTGACGACGTTGAGCGGAACGTAGACCACCTTGGGTGCGCCGTAGTAGGCGCCCAGGCTGCGGGTGGCAATGCCGCCAAACTGTTCCAGCTCCTCATCGCTGGGCAGGTTATTGTTGAAACCACCGGCCTGGATCTCCAACATCGGGATCAGTTTGACGTCGCCGTTGTCGTCGGGTGTCATGCTGCAAACGGCGTTGGGGTCCTGTCCATTGGCGATCGCCTGCTGGGCGCAGAGATCGAAATAGGTCTGGGGGTCATCGGCCCCGCGGTCGGCGCGCTGGACCTGGCCTTTGGCGTCACCGCTGGGCCAATCCAGGACGTTGAAGGCGTACCAGAGGCGGGCCTGGTTGGTGGGGCGCAGCTGAAACTCGACGTAGGTCGGGGCATTGGCGGTCAGGCCGTTGATCGTCAACGCCAACGGCGCGCTGCCGCTGAAGGCGGGGCCGCCGACCTTGAAGGGTGACAGATCGATGAGGTTGGGCACGCCGTCGTTATCGATATCGCGGTCGGCGATGTCGGGCGTGCCGTCGGCGTCGCTGTCGGGGCAGCTGGGGAAGTTGGGACATTTCTGGCCATCCAGCACGTTATCGTCCAGCGTGCTGGTTTTCAGGGGATCGCCGTACCAGCGCTGGCTGCCCTGGAGGAAGCCGACGACTTCCTGGCTGTCGGTGAGGGCATCGCCGTCGCTGTCGGCTGCGAACGGCTGTGTGCCGAGCAGTGCCTCCTGGACGTCGGTCAGGCCGTCGCCGTCGCTGTCGGTGCCGTCATCGGGGGCGGCAGCCAGCGGGTTGAGCCCGACGGTGGGGGTCGCGTCGGCGGTCAGCGGGCTGCTGCCCATGGCCACTTCGCGGGCATCGCTCAGGCCATCGCCGTCCTGATCGGCACCGTTGTCGTTTTGCAGGAGGGCCAGGCGTTGGGCGGTGCGCTGGGCGTTGGTTTGTTGGTCGGCATTGTAGGCGGTGATGGCGTCGTTGACGTCCTGCGGCTTCTCGGCCGGGGCCTGGGACTGCACGTAGGCGTCGAAGCGCTGCCATTCGGCGGCCTGCAGGAGGGGAGTGGCCAGCATGACCAGGATCACCGACAGGCTGATGGCGACGTACAGTTTGCGCGCAAAACGTTTGTGTGTCAGCAGTAGGGTCAGCGCCAGCACGGTCAGGGCGAGCAAGAGGTAGCCGGCGACCTGGGGCAGGCCGGCCACGATGCCAGCCAGCAGGCCACGCACCGCCACTGGCTCGATGGCGATTCCCAGCAGCGACGGATTGGCCGCGTGCAGTGCACCGGGCGGGTCGCGATAGGTAAACGTCACCGCGATATCGGCCTGGGTGCGGTAATCGGCATCGGCGGCGGGTGGCAGTTCCATGTGAATCTGCTGGCGTACCGGCAGGCCATTGGCGGCCAGCCACAGCTCGCCGTGACCGGTCATGTTCACGTACTGAGCGGGCAAGGCCAGGACCACACCGTGTGGCAGAGCGCCGGCGCGCGCCGCCTTCTCCTGTGTCCGATCGCGCAGATAGCGGGCGTAACCTGGCCCGTCGAGGTCGAAGGTGTAGCGTGTCAGGCCGGTGGCATCGTCGGGGCTGGCGGCTTGAATATTCCGGGCCGCGTGCAGAAATGTCAGGAAGTCGCCTTCGGGTGCAAAGCCACCGGTGACGTTTTCCGTCTCCTGCCACGTTCCGTTGCCCAGGCGGGCGTAGGTCTTGTCATTCTCCATCTTGACCTGGGCGGCCGAGTTGGGGTCGAGCACGCTGCCGCCCTGCGACCAGAGGGCCAGCTGCAGCGTCTTGGCGTGCAGGTCGGTCTGGCCTTCCAGGTAGAGCCGCTGCGTTTTGCTGCTGCGACCGACGTTGCCGGCGGTGGGCAGGGGAATCGTCGTTTGCTCGATGTCGGCCGTAAACTGGTATGCGCCCGTGGTGCGTACCTGCTGCCAGGCGGCCATGACCGTGGTTCGGGCTTCGGCGGGCGCGGCCAACACGGCGGAGAGCCAGCCGGTTTGGGCAGCGGCAGCAAGCAGCAGGCTGCCGACCACCACCAGCAGCAGGATCGCCCGCGCACGACGGCGCAGGGAGCGTCGAACTCGATCATTCGCCGGATTGATCGTTGGCATCGAGCAGATCTCCGATTGTGGATCAGGATGGTCGGGTTGTGGCTTTGGGCTTGGGGAAGACTGTCAGCCGACGCACGCCAACGCGTCGGTCGGTAATCGAGCTAGCCATCAAAGGGCCGAACCGCTTCTTTCGCGTTGACAGTGTTACATGATACCGTTTTCAAATTGCTCTAAACTGTAAGTTATATTACTTTGTGTGTTCTCGACTGTGGCTGACGTCGTCGGCGGTTCGTGGCGTGGGTGGTTTCGTTTTTGGGGGGGTGTGTGGGTGGCGGTGGCACAGTTGCCATCTTTTGGAAAGATGGCAACTGTGCCACCGCCACCGCCTTCGGTGCGGCGAATTCCAGCCATAATGTCGGAATGTATTCTTTTACGCTGCCTCAGTTTTGGGTTGCGTGGTTGGGGGTGTTGTGTGGAGGGAGGTGTGTGCTTGCAGTTGCGTTTTTTGCAGAAACCGTGTTATAATTTTTTGCGTGTGCACCCCGCCAGGGTTTGTTTGGAGGTGGGGTGTCATGGTGCTCGATGCCCCGTTGGAAACCCAGGAGCCAACCATGTTGACCGGTTATCCGCCCGATGATCGATTCCAGGCACGACAGCTGACTGCCGTGGCCCGCGCGTGTGCGCCGGCCACGGTTTTTTGTTGTGCGGGTGGTGTACCGCAAGTCCAGGGCACGGCGCAAGACCCTTCGGGTTTTTGTCGGTAATTGGCGCGATTGGGCTGGCGCAAGCATTCTTGCAGGGCAACGATCGTGGTCAACGAAGGAAAACCCGAAGGGTCTCCATCACATCGAGAATTCCTGCTGGCTGCTGACCACGGTACCCATCGCATACGCTGGATCACGCGAGGCCACGACGATGGCCTGTTGTTTGCTTTGTGGCCAGAAGGCGGCCACCCAGGGGGCGTGGCTGGCGAGGGCGGGAGTGAGGGCGGTCCACAGCCACTGCGGCAGTTTGCCGCTCAGGACGATACCGTGCTGCGAGGGTGGTTCCGGTAGGGTAAGGACGTCGAGTTCGGTGCGGTCGACGTAGGCCGTGGGCAGCTGGAACTCGTAGCGCAGGTGGTCACCGGTGGGGTGGATCGACACGGCCAGGGGTGATGAGGGTGGTGGGGGTCCCCAGGTGACCGCGGGTGGCGTGACCCAGCCCAGGCGCACGTCGAACGAGACGAGGGGGGCGGGTGCGGCCAGGCTGGCCAGGGCGGCGTAGACCCAAACGGGGGCGCGGCCATAGATCGCCAGGGGTGTGGCGGCGGGCAGATAGTCGAGCAGTGCGGGCAGGTTATCGGGCTGCCAGAGGAAGTGCTGGCCGGGGGAGGCGATGCCCAGGGTATATGCGACGCGTTCCAGGTCGACGGCCAGTTCGACGGGGGCCATAGCCAGGTGCTGCTGGCGCAGGGTGGTACGATCACGGGCCAGCAGCGTGGTCAGATAGTCTACCAGGGCATCGAAGGCGGGGCCCTGGGCGGTGGTGTGGCGGTCCAGCCCGGTCAGGCGGCCCTGCAGGATGGGGGAGGTGCTGCTGACGGAGCCTTCACCGTCGAGCTGTGAGTGGAGGTCGGCGATGACGGGCAGGCCGTGGCGGTCGACGAGGGTTTGCCAGTCGAGGCGGGCGGTTTCGTCGGGTGTCAGCAGGATGGCGTGGGTGCAGGTGTCGAAGATCGCTGCTTGTTCGGTGGTGGGTTTGCCGCCGACGTCGACGAGCAGGGGGAGGTGGCGGTGGCTGATATCGCGCACCATCGCGGCGACCCACTCGGGGGTCCAGGCGCCTTTGAGACGGATATCGCGCACCAGGTCACTTTGGGCTTCGTTGCTCCAATCGCCTTCGCCGTCGGGGCAGGCGCGCAGCACGTAGTGATCGACCTGGCGGGTGCGCAGGGCCTGGCTGAGGCTGTAGATGAGGACCGATTTCCCGCTGTGGGGGGGGCCGCCGACCAGCACGGCGGGGAGGGTATCGGGTGAGTGTGGCATGAGTGCTCCTGGATCGTCC
>CAZXQZ010000055.1:0-21640 GCA_964642445.1 uncultured Anaerolineae bacterium | reverse complement strand
GCCCCGATAAGTCATACGGCCGTGCCGGCACCGGCACGGCCGCAACAATCAACCAGCGGTCAGCGCACCACCAAACTCAGCACAATCAACACGACAAACATCGCGCCCGCCAGGAGCGCAATCCGCCGTAGATCGCTGGAGACGTAGCGGTATTCGGTTGCGTAGTCGGTTTCGACAGCCGCCCTGGCGGCCGCCGGTGTTCCCTTGCTGGCTGCCGCAGGACTCCCGGCCGGCACCACCGACCCCGGCTGACCAGGCGTGCTGGAGGTCATGCCTCCGTAACGACTCATGTCCGCACTACGCGGCGGGCGAACGGTTCGCTGCTTCTTAGCCATTGTTTCTCTCTTTCACGCAAGTCTCGGTCTTCACCAGGGCACGATTATACACCTGCCGTCCCTGTTCGTCAACCAACGCAATTTGCCCGGTGCATCGTAGTTTTGGGCAACGAATAGCCGTCAACGAATGGGGGCAACGAACGAATGTCACGTGGCCCATCCGTTCATTCGTTCTGCCGCAGGCATTCGTTGACGGCCGCGCCCCAGATGTGCGATTCACCCCATTGGCTCGCTCACGATGGCCGAATCACAAATCAGTCCAAAATCACATTAGTCGTCGCCGTATCATGCCGGCAATGATCGTGACCTCTTCGACCCGCAGCAGCCACAGCCCGCCCGCATACACGGCTCCACCAATGGTCACGGCGGCCACCACGAGCAACACGCGACCGACGAACGACTCTGGAAGGCTGACGACGAGCCACTGCGTGGTCAGCCACAGGACAATGGCCATCAGGCCACTGGCCAGCGCACTTTTCCACAACGTGCCTCGAATTCCCTGACCACGTAACGAACCCACGCGGCGAATCATCAACACCCACATCACACAAGCATGCCCGATGTGTTTGGCTGAATCGGCCAACACCAACCCCAAAAATCCGAAGGGTTCAATCAAAACCAGGGCCACCACCAGGTAGACACCCACTGCCAGAATGCCCACGACCGCCGGCGTGCGCGTATCCTGCCGGGCGTAAAACGCATAGTTCAGCAGAAAATCGACGCCGGCAAACCCCAGCCCCAACAGGTAGAGATACAGCGCCCGCGCCGTCCACAGCGTATCGCGCGCCACGAAGTTGCCGTGCTGAAAAAGCAGCCGCACAATGGGTTCGGCCAGGATGTATAAACCAATGATCGATGGGACGAGCAGAACCAGCACCAGGCGCATACCCCGGGCGAAGGTGGTGCGGTAGTCGGGCCAGCGACCCGCCGCCGCGTGCTGCGACAGCGTTGGCAGTGCTGCCAGCGACACCGCCACCGGCACCAGACCCAGGGGAAACTGAATGAGCGTGGTGGCGTAACGCATCCAGGACGCACTCTCCGGTCCGGTACGCGAAACCAGGTTGGCGTCGACCAACACCTGGAACTGGCCCACCAGCAGACTGACACTCACCGGGATGTACAGCAGCAAAATACGCCGCAGCGCAGGATGCTCCCACACCAGCCGCAGCCTGACGCCGGTCCGCCGCAGAGCTGGCAGCAGGAGCAGCAGCTGCCCCAGGCTGCCCACGGTGACGCCAATGGGCAGGCTGTAGATGCCCACCCAGGGCGTGAGCAACGGCGCACAAAAGACGATGCCCAGGTTGAAGACCGCAGCCGCCATCGCCGGAAACGTAAACGATTTCATGGCATACAGCAGGCCGGTCACGATGCCCGAAAGGCCAAAAAAGAACACCGCCGGACCCATGATGCGCAGTGAGGTGGCTACAACGGCCAGCAAGTCATCGTCGAAGCCGCCACCGATCAGGCGCGCCACCGGCCAGGCAAAGACCTCCAGCAGCAGCATCAGGATCGCCATGCCCAGCCCGACGACACACAGCACAGCACTAACCACCCGCCACAGCTCAGCGCGCCGCTCCGGCCGGGCGTAGTCGCTGAACACCGGCACCAGGGCCGCACTCAACAAACCGCCCACCAGGAAGTCGTAAATCATGGTAGGCACGCGCGCCGCCAGGATGAACGCGCTCAGCTCGCCGGAAGCACCAAACAGGTAGGAGATGATCGTCTCGCGCAGCAGCCCCAACGTGCGGCTGAGGATGTTGCCGATGGCCAGGATGCCCGCCGAGCGCGCGACGCCACCCCCGGCTGCGGGGGTCGCCGCCATGGCCGGATCGACCGCCACCGCCGGTGGATCGACCGGCGCGGCCGGGGAATGGGTGGGATCAAGATCTGTGCGGGCGGTGTTCACGTGACAGGCTTTCCGTCGTCTTTCAGGTCGCTTCTGCAGTTGGCATGGGTGCCCCGTAACGCGCTACGATGGTACGAATCAACGCACTGGTCGAATGGTCCGCCAGGTAGGGCAGGTAATGGATCTCGCCACCGTAAGCTCGCACGACCCGCGCCTCGGGCGGTTCGCTGGGTGCACGGTCCGCCGGCAGCGTACGCGCCACATCGCCGGCGGGGTCCCAGTCGCCACCTTTGACGTAAATGCCCGGCCTCAGCACACGCACCAGTTCATCGGCGGTCAGTTCGTCGAAGACAACCACCAGGTCGACACAGGCGAGCGCGGCCAGCACTGCCGCCCGTTCGGAAGCCGGCACAAGCGGGCGCTGCGGTCCTTTGAGGGCGCGCGTCGAAGCATCACTGTTGACGCCGACGACAAGCGCATCACCCAGTGCCCGCGCCCGCTGCAAGTAGTCGACGTGTCCGAGGTGCAGCAGGTCGAAATGCCCGTTGCTGAATACAACCCGCTGACCGGCCGCGCGCCACGCCGCCACCCGATGCTGTGCCTCTGCCAGGTCTACGACACTCCCGCCACATGCTTGTTTCATGGCTGCTCTCTACGTTTATCTGCTGTCTGCAATGCCAGCGCACCCACCAGCTCGTCCGGTGCGACGACCGCGTTGCCCAGCCGCCGCACGACCAGACCCGCCGCCGCCATCGCGATGTGCGCTGCAGCCCGCAAATCAATACCCGCACACAACGCCAATACCAGCACTGCGCTCACCGTATCACCCGCGCCGGTCACGTCGTATACCTCTTCGCGATTGAGCGCCGGCAGGTGGTGCGCCACATCCCCGCGTTCCAGGATCGTCACGCCGCCTGCGCCGCGCGTCACCACCAACCGCTGCACGACCAGCTCCTTCTGCAGGCGTACAACGGCACGTTCGCTGTCGGCGTCGGTCTCGAGCGGCCATCCCACCTGCACCGCAGCCTCCACTGCATTGCAGCGAACCAGGCCGAATCCCTTGAACTTACCCAGGTCGCCCTGCGAATCGACCGCCGTCAACAGACCGTGCACGCGTGCCACGTCCTGGATGGCCGCGACGACGTCGGCGCTGACCACGCCGCCCCGGTAGTCCGAGACCAGGACCGCATCCACGGCCGGCGCCAGTTCCGCAATGTGCTGGCAAAGCTGTGCCACCTGCGCCTCGCTGTACGGCCGCTGGTCGAGGCGGTCGATGCGCGCCAGGTGCTGCGGAAAACGCTGTGCACCCTGGGCCACGATCCGCGTTTTGGTCGTCGTCGGGCGTGTCGCGTCTACCACCACCCCGGCCGTGCTGATACCCAGCCGCTCCAGCTCGGACCGCAGGGTCTCGCCGGCCGCATCCTCGCCGATGACACCGGTCGTAATCGCCTGTGACCCCAAGGCCACGACATTGTGTGCCGGATTGGCCGCCGCACCTGGCAGTACCCGACGCTCGCGCCACTCCAGCACCGGCACGGGTGCTTCACGGCTGAGGCGCGCGGCCGTGCCGATGACGTATTCGTCCAGGCACAGGTCGCCTACCACCAGGATGCGCTGGCCGGCCAGGCGCGCCACCAGGGCCGATATCTCTGCTGCACTCAACGGCGTCTCTCCAGGATCAATTCACCTCAGCGCCGGTTGCGCTGATGCCAGGCCTGGCCCAGCACAGCCAGGGCAAAACGCGGCAGCGCCAGCTGGCGCCGCCAGCGCCACGGCTCCTGCCACAAACGGTACAGCCATTCCAGGTGCACGTCCTGCACCCAACGCGGCGCACGTTGGCGCACGCCGGCGACAAAATCGAGCGCTCCCCCGACCCCCATCGCAAAGGGTATGCGCAGCCGGTCCTGGTTGCGCGCAATCCACAGATCCTGCGCCGGCGCGCCGTACGCCACAAACAGGATATCGGGCTGCGCAGCCAGGACCTGCGGCACGATCACATCCTCGTCAACCGGGTTGGGACTGCCGGCATACGTGCCCACAACCTGCAAGGCCGGATACTGTGCCTGCATGATCTGTCCTGCGCGGGCAGCCACCCCCGGTGCAGCACCGAGCAGAAAGAGACGCCAACCCCGTGCAGCTGCCAGGCCCGCCAGCCGCGGCACACCATCCGCCCCCGTCACGCGTGCCGGCAGGCGCTGCCCCAACAGGCGCGCCGCCGCCTGCACGCCCCAGCCATCGGCCAGCGCCAGGTCGGACCGGTTCAGCACCTGGCGGAAACTGGCATTGTGCTGCGCAGCCATCATGAATTCCGGGTTGACGGTAACCGCCTGGTGCGGTCGACCGCTGCCCACAAACTCAGCCACGCAGGCGTCGAACATCTCCCAGGTCAACACGTCGACGCGCACACCCAGGATTTCCAGTGACTGCACGGCTCGTCCTCACCACCGGTAAATGGCAAAACCGAGGCGGTACTCCTCGGCCTGCACTGCGTCCAGGTCGAACTCCTTGACCGCCCACTGTGTCAGCTCGGCTAACGCCTGCGGGAACAGCTCGTCCGGCACCAGCCAGGTATCTGACCAGGTACGCGCCGCCATGTGCTCCAGGATTTCACGTACGGTGGTAGTCTGCACCCCGTGCGCAACCTCGACCGGCTGTCCCTGCGCACCCAACCCAGCCAATACGGCGCCAATCTGGTCCTCGTCGCGCGTCCCGGGGCGCGACACGTCGACACCGCGTGCCAACAGCATCTGCCGCCACGCCTGGCGCAGACGCATGTTGGCCGAGTCGGCATTACGCCAGTGCGTGCTGTGCACAAAACAGCCCCCCGGACGCACGACGCGCGCTACCTCGCCCAGCACGTCCTGCCAGGTCGGCACCAGGTGCAGCACGTGAAACGCCAGCACGACGTCGAAAGTACGGTCGGCAAACGGCAGATGGGTGACGTCACCAATCGCCACGGGTACGCGTCCGTGATTCTGACGCAGCACATCGAGCATGGGACGTGCCAGGTCGATGCCGGTGATGTGCAGGCCGCGCTGGATGAGCGGTCCTGTGATGCGCCCGGTACCGATGCCCAGTTCGAGGATGGGCGACGCCGTCGTGGCCGCGGTCTCGCGCAGCAGGGCTTCGGTCAGCGCCTCGGCATCTTCTGGCGCGAGGCTGCGTGTACGGTCGTAAAATTCGGCCGCCCGATCGAAGGCGATACTACCGGTCGAGTTTGTCATGTCATCATCCCACTGCCTGAGCAGATTCTGCGCCGCGTTCAATGCGCCGGACCAGCTCCCTGTCGCGGCTCAAGAAGAAGTTCATCCAACACGTCCACCACCTGCTGTGCCGCCCGTTCCCACGCAAAACGCCGCAGGTTATCGTAGCCCTGCTGCACCAGGCTGGTACGCAGGGTCTCGTCGTCCAGCAGACGGCGCAGGCCAGCGGTGATACCCGCTGTGTCCAGCGGATCGACCAGGAGCGCAGCGCTGCCCGCCACCTCGGGGCAGGACGACGTGTTCGAGGTCAACACCGGCACCCCGACTGCCTGGGCTTCGAGAATCGGAAAGCCGAAACCTTCGTACAGCGATGGGAACGCCAACAGTGAAGCGTTCGCCAGCAGCACCGGGAGATCGGCCGCCGGCACGTACCCGGTCATACGCAGCGCCTCGCCCAGGCCAGCCTGTGCCACCCCGGCCAGCACGGTCTCTGCCAGCCAGCCCGTTCGCCCAGCCAGAACCAGTTGGGGACGCGGGCCAGGTTGTTGCCAGGTAGCCAGCACCTGTGCAAACGCGTGGGCCAGGCGCACCAGGTTTTTGCGCGGCTGCAGGGTACCTATGTACAAGACGTACGGCGGACAGATTTCGTAACGCCGCAAGACCTCAACCGCTGGTGAAGGAGTCAGCGGGCCGTGGTCGGGCTCGAAGCCAGGATAGACGACACGGATCTTGTCGCGCGGGGTACCCAGGCGGTTCACCAGGTCATTCGCCGTTGCGTGGGAATCGGCCAATACACGGGTGGCCACCCGTGCGTTCCAGCGGGTAGACCAGTCCAGGTAGCGGCGCTGCCGCGGCGGATGGGCATCGGGAAAGACCAGGTACCCAAGGTCATGCACAGTCACCAGGCTGCGCGCCGGGTGCCAGAGCGGCAGGACGTGCGCTGGCACGAACAAGATGTCGGGTGGGTGCAGCAGCATCTCGGCGCTGAGCCGCACGTGTGTCCACAGGCGCGGGAAGCGCATGACGCGCCAACTTACTGCGGCCAGGTCAAGGTTGGGATCGGGCGGAGCATCGCTGTACAGGCGCAGCCGCGGGGGCGGCTTACGCCGGGTCAGCAGCGGCGCCAGGTAGCGAATCAGCTGCCGCGAGTACAATTCGGTGCCGGTGCGCTGACTGCCGGCGCGCAGGGCCCGGCTGGCATCGATGCCGATCACGGGCGTCGACATCAGCGGTCGGGACGGTCCAGGATACGCCGCAGCAGGTCCACATCGAGGGCCCCGGCCCGCACGATCGTCGGCGGATTTGTCGTCACGTCGAGCACCGTCGACGCCGTACCCCCGGCGCAGGTGCCGCCGTCCAGCACCAGGTCGACGCGCCCGGACAGTTGTGCCAGCACCTCACGCGCGGTCGTTGCCTCCTGCGCGCCCGAAATATTCGCGCTGGTCGCCGCCAGGACACCGCCCAGGGACCGCGCCAACGCACGCGGCACGACGTGATCCGGCAGGCGTACGGCAACGGTGGGTCCACCCGCGGCAACGCGATCGCTCACCGCACGGCTGCGCCAGACGACCAGGGTCAGCGCACCGGGCCAGAAGGCGGCCATCAGGCGTTCGGTGACCGGGGGCAGGTTCGTGGCCAGGGGATCGAGGTCGCCCGGATCAGCCAGCAGCAGCGGGATGGCCTTACCTTCGGGGCGCACCTTGGCGGCATACAACTGGCTGACGGCCGCCTCGTGCGCGGCATCGGCACCCACACCGTAGACGGTGTCGGTGGGAAATGCCACCAGGCCGCCCGCACGCAGTACGGCCACTGCCTGGTTCAACGCACCGGGCGCATCCACCCGCAGGATTTCCGTTCGTCGCATACGATCCTACCGCAGAACAAAACGCTCCAGGGCAACCGCCGCACCATCTGCCGCCACCGGCGGGGCAATCCAATCGGCCGCAGCTTTGACGTCTGCCACGGCATTACCCATCGCCACACCCAGACCAGCCCAGGCCACCATGCTCAAGTCATTTTCTGAATCACCCACCGCCATGACCTGCTGCCGGTCGATGCTGTATTCTTGGGCCAACCAGGCCAGCGCGTGTCCTTTCGAACTGCCGTTGGGCACCAGCTCGACGAACAACTCGTGCGTGCGCATAACCTGCACACGATCGGCAAAGCGCTGCGTCAGGCCCGCGTGAATCTTGTCGGCCACCGGTGGCTCCGCCGTAAAGAGCACTTTTTCCGGGTCATGGGTCACAGCCGCAGCCAAATCGGGCACCAGGCGGATCGGCAGGCCAAACCAACGGTCGTAGAACACACGCGGGTGACGCAGCCGTTCCAGGTACACCTGGCCATCGATGTACACCGAGATATCGTAGTCTTCGTGCTGGGCCCACTGCACCGCCTCGCGCACGATGAGCGGCGACAGGGTCGCACGGTGCAGCACCTGCGAGCGCTGCACGTCGTAGATCAAGCCGCCCTGGTAACAGATCTGGGGGGCCGAAAAGCCGAGTTCGTGCACGAACGGAGCGATCGAGCGCGGGCCGCGACCCGTTGCCAGGGTGAAAATGACCCCCTGGGCCTGGGCATCGGCAATCGCCTGCCGCAGGCGCGGCGACACGGCCATGTCGGTGTCGACCAGGGTACCGTCGACGTCGAGTGCCACCAGTCGAATCATCAGGTCTGCACGACGACCATGCGGTCCAGGTCGGCGAAATCGTGCACCAGGCGCACGTCGGCATCCGGGAACGCCCGCTGCGCCAGCCCAACCACCACTTCGCCCTGGTCGCTGCCGATCTCGAGCAGCACGACACCGCCCGGCCGCAAGTAGTGTGGTGCTTGATTCAACAGCTCACCGATCAGCTGCAGACCGTAATATCCGCCGTCGAGCGCCTGGCGTGGCTCGTACATTGCAACCTCGGGTGCCAGGCGGTCGATGTCGCGGGTCGGTATGTACGGCAGATTGGCCGTGATGATGTCGACCGGTTGTGGAATGGGACGGAGCAGAAAGCCCTGCATCAGGTGAACCCGGTCGGCCACGCCATGGGTCTGGGTGTTGCGCTGCGCTACGGACAGGGCACCGGCCGAGACATCACTCGCCCACACCAAGACCGAAGGACAATGTACCGCAACACTCACTGCGATGACGCCAGACCCCGTTCCGACGTCGGCCATGGTGACGGCTTCGAGGGGTGGTGCCATGCCGACCAACGCCGACGGTAGGGGCCGGCCACGCCAGGAGGCGGCAGCAACGGCGACCCGCTGGCTCATGACATCGGCGGTGGCAATGGCGGTTTCGACGAGCAGCTCGGTTTCGGGGCGCGGGATCAGCACGCGCGAATCGACGGCAAAATCCAGCCCATAAAACGCGCGGCTGCCCACCAGGTAGGCCACCGGCTCGCGCCGCCGGCGGCGCTCGATCAACCGCTCGTAACGCGTTCGCTCCTCGTCGCTGAGCAGATGGTCAGCATGTGCATACAGATAGACCCGGTCCTTACCGAGGACATGGGCCAGTAATAATTCGGCATCGAGGCGCGGGGTATCGGCCCCGCAGCCACGTAGGCGCTGGTTGGCCGCGGCCAGGGCACGGCCTACTGTGCTGCTTGGGTCCAGTCGCCAGGCAAATGCATAGGAAAGTGCACTCCCTTCGTCGTCCCGTCCTTGGAACGCTGCCGGTCTGCCATTGACCTGCATCACGGGTAGAGTCCTCCTGTCCAAAGTTGTTGACATCGTTTCATGATTGGCACCCTATTCGGGCACCATTGCTCCCGCTTGCAGCCGCTCGGCCTGGTCGGCAGCGGTGAGCTCGACGATGAACTCGTCCAGATCACCCGCCAGCACGGCGTCGAGCCGGTAGAGTGTTTTGCCGATGCGATGATCGGTCACACGGTTTTGCGGGAAGTTATAGGTTCGGATCTTTTCGGCGCGTTCGCCGGTTCCCACCTGACTGCGCCGGTTGGCGTCCTGCACATCCTGCTGGCGTTTGCGCTCCATGTCGTACAAGCGCGCGCGCAGGATCTGCATCCCTTTGATTTTGTTCTGCAGCTGCGACTTCTGATCCTGTGACGACACGATCAACCCGGTCGGCAGGTGGGTGATGCGTACGGCGGAGTCGGTCGTATTGACACTTTGACCGCCCGGCCCGCCAGCGCGAAACACGTCGATGCGTACGTCCTCCGCCTTGATTTCGACTTCGACCTCGGCCATTTCGGGGAGCACCGCGACCGTGGCTGTCGACGTGTGAATGCGGCCCTGCGATTCCGTTTCCGGCACCCGCTGCACGCGATGCACACCGCTTTCGTACTTCAGACGCGAATAAGCCCCGCGCCCGCGCACTTCAAAAATGACCTCTTTGAAGCCACCGATACCCGACTCGTTGGCGCTCAGCATCTCGACCGGCCAGCGCTGTGCTTCGGCATAGCGGCTGTACATGCGAAACAGGTCGGCGGCAAAAAGGCCCGCTTCGTCACCCCCGGTCCCAGCCCGGATCTCGATGATGACGTCGCGTTCGTCATTGGGGTCTTTCGGCACCAACAGCTGCTGCAACGTCAGGGTCAGCTGGTCACGCTCCGTGTTGAGCAGGTCGACCTCCTCATGCGCCACGGTCACCAGGTCGGGGTCCGTCTCGGTGACCAGCAGTTCCTCGGCCTGTGCCAACTGCTCGACCACGGCGGTGTAACGCTGATAGGCCTGTACCAGGTCGGTCAACTCGGCGTGTTCCTGCGCCACCGCGGCGGCCCGCTGCGGGTCGGCGAACAGGCCAGGATCTGCCAGGAGCTGATTCAGCTGTGTGTACCGTTCAACGACGGTGTCTAGTCTATCGAACATCACTCACTACAACCCATTTTGCTGGTTACGATTCATTTTATGGCACGGCCGTTTCGCCTTGTGCGACAAACACCGGCAGGTTGCCTAGTGCGATCACGTCACGCCACCCCTCGTTCGTGCCCTCGGTGAAGACGGCAGCCGTGGCAATCGGCTCGGCGCCGGCTTTTTTCATGATCGCCCGCATGCCTTCCAGGGTGCTGCCTGTGCTGACGACATCATCGACCAGGATCGCGCGTTTGCCGGCAATGGCATCCCGATCCTTTTCGTCGAGAAACAGGGTTTGCGGCTCACCGGTGGTAATCGACAGCGTCTCAGCGCGCAGCGCGTCGCCCATGTACAGCTTGTATGTCTTGCGCAGCACCACGTACGGTAAACCCATCAGCGCCGACAGCTCGTAGATCAGCGGAATGCTCTTCGCTTCCGCCGTCACCAGGACATCAGCATGGACGTCACGCAGCCGCAGCTGCTCGGCCAACACGGCGGCCGCCGCCTTGACCACGTTGGTATCACCGAGCATGTTGAACACCGCAATGCGCACACCCGGTGCAACCTGGAAAAGGGGTAGATGGCGGGTTAGACCCGCGATCTCGACCGTGTAAAACTCGTGCTGCACTGGCACCTCCCACAGAGTTGCGGTTCGACTGCAAACCGCTCAATTGTACCACAGACCATCCTGCGGTTCAAAGTAGAGATTATGGCACCGCTGTTGGCGCCGCTGCTTCACGAAACGGTGCGGCCTGCATCAACGTCGCCAGGCGAATACGCGCCAGGGCAGCCAGGTTGGCATCGACCTGCTCGGCCAGCTGCGAGGCCAGATCGAATTCGAGGAGTGCGTCATCGATCTTATCCTGCTGCTCCAATGCGCCAGCCAGAACGTAATGTGCGTGCGGCGAATTGGGATCGAGCGCTACTGCGGCGCGTGCCTCGGTCTCAGCTTCGGGGTAGCGGCCAACCTGATTGTATGCAAACGATTTTTCGACCCGAAATCGAACGGGGTGGCCCAGCAGCTGTTCAGCCTGGGTAAAGTGCCCTGCCGCTGCGCTGGCATCACCCAGCTGTTCTTCGAGAATACCCAGCCAGATGAAAGGAATGGCATCGCTCGGCGTGGCCTGTGCGGCCTCCGTGAAACTGGCATAGGCCGCTTCCCACTCCTGCAGGCGGACGTGACGCTGCGCCATCTCCATGGCCCGCTGCGCCGCCGCCACCGCCGGATCGACCGGAAACAGTGCACGCCAGACAACGATGAGCAATGCAATCACCGCGACGACCGCCGCGACCGTGAGCAGGAGACGCTGCCGGCTGCGGCGCCGGGTTGCGGCCAGGGTCCGGTCCAGGTACCACCACGGGCGATCCGGGGTAGCCTGTGCCTGTTGGCGCGCCGCATCCCAGTCGGGCAGGCTGCGCACGACGAAGCCAATCCGGTTATTGACGGCGCGCTGCAGGCCCTCCCAACGTCCCCGCTCCGGGCGAAGGTCCATACCCTGCGCTTCCAGCTCGGCGAACAGGACGGCGATCCGGTCTAGATTGGCCAAAAGCTGCGGCGTGGCGCCAGCACTGCTGCGCAGGTCGGGCAGCAGCCGTTCGCTCTGATCCAGCAGCTGGCGCAGCTCCTCGGCCGGTGTGCCAGTCTCGCGACGAATATCGTGTGCCATGATGTCCTAGGTGGCGACCTCACTGCTGCGCCGCACTTCCTCGAAGACACGCCCAATGCCTTGTTTGATTTGCGACTCGATCTTGGCTTTACGCCCCGCCGGTACAGGAAACCAGGCAACCAGGTCTTTGACCAGGATGGACCCCGCCTCCTGCTTCGATTTGCCCTGCCGGTACATGGTGCGAACCTGGCTGCGCATATACCGAATGTAGTCGATGACACGATCGACCGACTCGATGCCGCAGGTCGGTCCATGACCAGGCACGATGACCTCTGGCTTCAGTTTGCGGATATAATTCAAGCCATGCAGCCAATCGCGCGAGTTGGCTTGCGCCATATAGGGGTGCTGATCGGTCCATACCGAATCACCCGCAAACAGCACCCGCTCACCCGGCATCCACACCACCGACGTGGCCAGGGTATGCCCGCCAATCCAGATCAGGCGGATCTCGCGACCCCCGCGTAACAAGGTCAATCGTTTTTTGAACGTCACCTGCGGTCGTATGATTTGCAGATCGTTGAACTGAACCTGGATTTCCGGTTCTTTTTTGAACGAATCGCGCACCCGCTGTTTGAAGTTCTCGGTATAACCGCGCATCTCTTTCCACGCGCGTTCGTGAGCGATGACCGGTGCAGGCAAAAAATGTTGGTTGCCCAAGGCATGGCCGCGGTGATGGTCGGTATTGATGACGTACAGGATCGGTGCATGACCCGATGCCTTGTTGACCTGTGCGCGCCAGGCGATAGCTTGTGCCGGAATCATCGGCGTGTCGACCAGGATGACACCCTCGTCGGTGATGATACAGCCGACGTTGGCGTTCCGGTATCCGGTCTCTGCAAACACGTTCGGTGCAATTTGTTGCATGATCAACCTTTCTCGACCATTGCCTGCACAGCGGCAGCACCTGCGGCCAGGGCCCGACGCAGCGTGGGGCCATCAGCCGCGCCGCCCTGGGCCCAGGCACCGCGACCTCCGCCGCGCGCCCCCACGGCCACAGCCTGGCGCATGACCAGTCCGATGTCCACCGTCACCCCATCGGCCGCGGCAAAGAAGAGCTGCCCCCCATCCTGTGGGCTTGTTTCACTGGCCAGCAGGACAACACAGCCCGGCCGCGCGCGCAGCAGACCCGCCACAGCGCGCACACTCTCCGATGTGCGATCCGTGTAGCAGTGGGTCGCCAGGCGATACGGCCCCAGGGGCACGGCCTCGGCCCACAGGCGCGCGGCTTCGCCGGTTTCGAGCTCAGCCTGGGCCTCACGCAGCTGGCGCTGGCTGGCCTGTAGTTTGTCGGCCAGCCGCTCCACCGCGGCGAGCAGGTCGTCTTCCCCAGTGCTCAGACGGTTCATCAGCCCCTGCACGGTCACCTGTTTATGGCGGTAATCGGCCAGCGCGCGCTGGCCGCACAAAAATTCGATACGTGTCTCGGGCCCGCGCCGGTCCAGCCTGATCACTTTGATCAGACCCACCTCACCTGTGCGGCGCACGTGCGTGCCGCCGCAGGCCGACCAGTCGAAGCCGTCGATCTCCACGATCCGGATATCTTCGCTGACTTTGGGAGGGCGCCGCAGCGGAATCGTGGAAAGGTCAGCCGGTGTTACAAAGCGCGCCGTCACCGCCCGATCGTCGAACACAACCTGGTTGGCCAGTGTCTCGGCCGCCTCGATGTGGGCCGGCGTCAAGTCGGTGCGGTTGACGTCGATCGTGCAAGCGGTCATGCCCAGGTGAAAAGCAACCGTTTCGGCCGCCGCGGTTACGATGAAAGCCTGTGACAGGATGTGCTGGCCGGTATGCTGTTGCATGTGATCGAAGCGACGCGCCCAGTCGATAGTACCCCGCACGGCTGCGGTGGTCAGGGGTTTGTCGAGCAGGTGCCACACGGTGCCGTTGTCGGCCATGACATCGATCACCTGGCTGTCATGCAGCGTGCCGAGGTCGTTGGGCTGGCCACCCGCCGTGGGGTAAAAAGCAGTCGCACTCAAGGTGACCGCGGGGTGGTCCGTGAGCGTAGCACGGGCAACCACGTCAGCGTGAAATTCACGCAGGTAGGAGTCTTGCAGGTAAAGTCGTTGTTGCAGCAGCCTGTTCATGCCCATACTAACATTCGTAATTCTCAATCCAGCTCCACACACGGAGCGGTTGATCTGGCTAGATTATACCACAATCCCCCCTGCTTTGCCAGCCCACCCACAATCCAAAATCCAAAATCGAAAATACTCACTACACCGGTGGTCCCGGCCACAGCTGCCCCTGGCCAGCCTGATCGATCCAACGGCGAACGGCCATCACCAGGGCAGCAAAACGCTCATCGGTCAGCAGATCGATGCTGCGCGGGCGGCCGAGAGGTACCGGCAGGGTAGCAACGATGCGACCGGGACGCGGCCCCATGACCATCACCCGGTCGGACATCAGCACCGCTTCGTTGATGCTGTGCGTGACGAGAACCACGGTCGACGCACGCAGCTGCCAGATGCGCAGCAGCTCGAAGTTCATCCGTTCGCGGGTCAGGGCATCCAGTGCACCGAATGGTTCGTCGAGCAGGAGCAGTCGCGGCTGATGAATGAGGGCGCGAGCCAGGGCGGCACGCTGCTGCATGCCGCCTGACAGTTGGTAGGGGTGAGCCCCTTCGAATCCCTGCAGGCCTACCAGGTCACTGAGGCGCTGTGCTTCGCGCTGCGCCTCGGGCAAAGGCATGCCCTGTACTTGCAGCGGCAGGGCGATGTTGTCCAGGACCGTACGCCAGGGCATCAGGTTGGCGCGTTGAAATACAAAACCGATCTCACGCCGCGGCGCGTGCAGGGGTTTGCCGTCGATGTGAACCGTGCCACCGTCCGGTGCCAGTAAGCCGCCCAAAATGCGCAGCAGGGTGCTCTTGCCACAGCCGGATGGCCCCACCAACGCGACGAACTCGCCGTGCGCCACCTCGAAGCTGACCTGTCCCAGGGCACGCACCGCGGTGTCGTTGTGAGCGAATGTTTTCTCAACGCCCGAGACCTGCAAGAGGATCTCTCTCGTCATGCGTACCTCGCAGGCCGGCACGTGACCTGGTGCCAGTGCAGGGAACACCCCGGTGAATTTCGTGTTTTTGGGCACGACACCGAGAAACTTCCCTGCACCGGCACTGGGCTGGCCAACAGCCGCAGCAGCGTATCACTCCTCTTACTGCGGAATGAACTGGTTCGTATACAACGTCGTGGGATCGACACCGGCCGGAATCAGGCCGGCCGCTTCCATGAACGCGGCCGCCTCCGCCCATCGTGCAGGGTCGGACATCCCCAGGACGCCATCGGTCCGCCATAAGTCCACGCTGGCATCGAAGATCGCCCGGTTGGTCTGACGCGCAGTCTCGTCGGCACCGGCCTCCGGTACCTGCTCCAGGGCGATGGCGAAGGCCGCATCAGGATCGTCGAGCGTATCCTGCAAGCCGTGCAGGGTCGCGCGCACGAATTTGGCAACCAGTTCCGGCTTTTCAGCTACGGTTTTGTCGTTGGAGATGATACCGTTCGACGGCAGGTCCATGTAGTCGGCCACGAAGATTTCGTTAACTTCGTCGCCAGCCAGGCGCAGCTGAACCGGTCCATTGACCGAGTAGTCCACCGCCGCATCGACGACGCCGTCTTTGACGGCTGCCGCCTGTGTAAAGCCGATGCTTTGCAGATTCACTTTCGTTTCATCGATGCCGGCTGCATCGACCAGACCTTTCCATCCGACGTAGCTGGCACCGAAGAGGCCGGGAATACCGACACGGCGACCTTCGAGGTCGGCCGGCGTCTCGATGCCAGCCGACTGTGGCGCAAACACGACAACAGGAAAGCGGCGGTACCATTCCATGACATAGACCACCGGCAGCCCCTGCGAGCGGCCCAGGATGACCTGGTCACCACTGCCGATCAGAAACTGCAGTTCATCGGTGCCAACCAGTTTCACCAGGTCGGACTCGAAGCCATAGCGGAACTTGACGTCGAGCCCTTCGTCACGGTAGTAGCCTTTCTGCAGGGCCACGTAAAACGGCGTAAACTGGACACTGGGAATGTACCCCATCGCCAGCTCGAGCGGTTGCAGTGACACCGCTGTTGGCGAGACCTCTCCCGGCGCCGCGGGCGTCGTCGTGGTAGCCGGCACACATCCGGTCAAGGCGACCAACAGCAGAATGGTCAGTAAAAAAGTCTTCATCTTAGTGTCTTTCATGATTGTCTTTCATGATTGTCCTTCATGATTGTCCTTCATGCGGACGCCAGCGCAGGAGGCGCTGCTCCAGTAAGCTGGCCAGGCCGTATAGCACCAATGCCAGCAGCACCAGGGTGATAATCGCCACGAACATCAGGGGCGTATCGAGCAGGTTGCGCCCGAGGTTGATCAGGTAACCGAGACCCCGGTCGGCGCCGACGAACTCACCGACCACCGCGCCGATCACAGCCAGGGTGACACCCACCTTTAGACCAGTGAGCAGGAATGGCAGTGCCGCCGGCACTTCAAGCATGGTGAACGTCTGCCAGCGGCTGGCTCGCAGCGAACGCATCAGGGCGACCAGGTCGGGCTCAACGGTGCGCAAACCAACGACAGTGCTCATCAGCGCGGGGAAAAAGACGGTCAGTGCGCAGACCAGGATCTTGCTCGAAATGCCAAAACCAAACCAGATGATCAGGAGCGGTGCCACGGCAATGATCGGGACGGCCTGCAAGGCCACCAGGTAGGGGGACAGCAGTCGATCGAGCGTGATCGAGCGCGCAATCACATAACCCAGGACGACAGCCATCGTCATCCCCAGTGCCAGACCAACAAGGACTTCGAACAGGGTTAGCGACGTGTTGTACAGCAGCGTTCCATCGCCCAGCATGGTGATGAACTTCTGTGCCACCAGGCTTGGGCTGGGCAGGATGTACGGTGGATAACCGCCGACGCGCACCACCAGGTCCCACAGCAGCAAAGCCGCCGCCAGCACCAGCACACTCGCCAGGCCGCGCGCGGTCCGCATGTTGAGGGAACGCTGCCTGAGTATTGTCCGTACCCGCGATGCCTGAACCGCGCCAATCGGTTCGCTGTGCACGCGTTCTTCCACGATCATCCGCTTCTCCAGACTACCCGCACAAAAAACAAAGGCCTCCAAAGGCCTGCACCTTCGGAAGCCTGAACCAGGGACACGCACCGTTCACACGGCCGTGCCGGCAGCAATGCCCGCCCCATGCCTGGTGTCCGCTCGCTGTCGCCGGTCGGGCATGTCGGGGACAAAAAGAATCCCCGGCAGGTCCGACCTCCAGGGACAACGCCATCCACCGCACATACCAAACACGCGCACACCGCGCGTCCGGCATGCTGGCAACACCACCGTTCAAGCCGACGAATAACGGGTTCTGCGCCGGTTGTACGGCGTCGCAGTTATCCGGTCAGGACGCAGGGCGCTGCCAGTCATGGTCGTTACCTTCTCCCATCCGGACTATACCGTCGGCTCCGGACTGGGCCTGCCGGCCGTCACCGGATCCACCGCTTGCGCGGGTCACGGGCTCGGGAGGTGTCACACGGGCAAGTGGACCTCTCCCCTACCGTCGGTCGAGAATTGGCTCGTCGGTTGACAACCTGAGCAAGCCTCACTCTGCCCCGAAGGTCTATTCAACTGAAATGAGTGTAACACATTGACAGGTGAGTTGTCAAGCAGGCAAAGATGGCGGGGGCTCGATGCGGTGTTCTCCGAAAGGATGTTTTGTGCCGCGTTGGCGTGTCGTGTACAATGGGTATCCCGGCGTTGGGTGCCGATTGGCTGCTGGCATGAGATTAGGATGGGGGACACCTTCTTGCAGCTGTACGCGCTGCTCGAAGCGGTGAGCCAGGTGTTCCTCTTGATTGTCGCCACCATCTACCGCTGGCGGTTTTTGGACATGGCCAGCCGCCAGGAAAAAGCCGTCGTAGTACCGCCGACAATCGGTTAGAACAACCCAAACAGCAAGTGATGCGTTTGGCCGAACAGGAATTGCGCCGCCGATTGGCGCGTTACCAGTTAAGCGACCGGCTCTTCCGTCAAAAATATGGCATGACTCTATACATACTTGGGTTGGCCCTGTAGCAGCCCAACGACCCGCTGCATGATGCGCTCCGCCACCGCCTGTTTGCTCAGCAAGGGCAACGGCTCGGGTGCGGCGCCCGGGGCGAGGAAGACGACACGGTTGGTGTCGACGGCGAAGCCGGCATCGCTCGCCGTGACGTCATTGGCCACGATGAGGTCCAACCCCTTCGCCGCCAGCTTGGCCTGGGCATTATCCAGCAGGTTCTCCGTCTCCGCCGCAAAACCGATGGTCACCCACGGCCGCCCCAATGCCGGCTTGTGCCGCGCCACTTCGGCCAGGATGTCAGGGTTGCGCACCAGGGTGATGACCAGCCCCTCCGCATCCCCCTTCTTTTTGATCTTCTGATCAGCCACCTCCGCCGGACGGAAATCGGCCACCGCCGCCGCCCCAATCAGGACGTCGGTTTCGGGCTGCCGCGCCAGCACGGCCTCACCCATCTGCACCGCCGTTTCGACCAGCACCGCCTCCACACCCGGTGGCAGCGGCACCGCCAGCGGGCCGTGCACGACGGTGACGTCGGCGCCCAGGTCGAGCGCCGCCTCCGCCAGGGCCACGCCCATTTTGCCACTGCTGCGGTTACCGACGTAGCGCACCGGATCGATCGGCTCGCGCGTGCCGCCGGCGGTGATGACCACGCGGCGCCCGGCCAGCGGTCCCTGACGCGCCAGGATGCGCCGTATGGCCGCCATAATCGCCTCCGGCTCGGCCATGCGCCCCAGGCCAGTGGCCCCCGACGCCAGGTGACCGCGCGTCGGACCGATCTGTTGGGCACCGCGCGCCAGCAGGGTGGCGAGATTAGCCTGCGTCGCCGGGTGCTCCCACATGTGCGCTTCCATGGCGGGTGCCAGCAGGAGCGGCGCCGGGCACGCCAGGGCTGTCGCTGTCAGCAGGTCGTCGGCCAGGCCGTGCGCCAGGCGGGCCAGCGTGTGCGCCGTAGCCGGGGCAATCACCAACAAATCGGCCTCATGACCCAGGTTGACGTGCACGATGCGCCCATCGGGCAGCGAACCAAACAGATCGTCATAGACCGGCCGCCCGGTGACGCCGCGGAACGTCACCGGCGTCACAAACCGCGCCGCATCGGCGGTCATGATCACGTCGACCAGGGCGCCGGCCTGGGTCAGCCGGCTGGCCAAAAACGCCGCCTTGTACGCCGCAATCCCCCCCGTCACGCCTAACAGAATCCGTTTGTTTTCCAAAATCATGCAAGCCTCCCATGGGCAGACCGTGGCAAACACAAAGACACCAAGATGCAAAGAGAACAGGCGAACCTTTGTGCCTTCGTGCCTTTGTGGTAAACTACCCGCACCTGAACCGTCCAAATGCGGGAAAATCACTTGTTATGTCAACTATTCCTTTGTACGATCGTCACGTCGCCGCGGGCGCCCAATTTGCCGCCGACGATGGCCTGCCACTGACCTACGGTGACGACGCTGCCGCATACGCCGCCGCGCGCCAGGGTGTCGCCGTGCTCGATCGTGCCGATGCCGGCATGCTCAGCCTGGGCGGTGAGACACGCCTCGATTTCGTCCAGCGCCAGACAACCAACGACGTCAAGCGGCTGGCACCCGGCCAGGCGACCATCACCGTGCTGACCAACCCACAGGCGCGCATCCTCGATACGCTGGTCGTGCTGGCACGTCGCGACGATCTCCTGCTGCTCAACGGGCCACCGCGGCGCAGCCAGCTGGCGCCCTACCTGCGCGGCATGATCTTCTTCATGGACCGCGTCACCGTGCGTGATCTGAACAGCGATTTCTGCCAGCTCGAGCTGCTCGGTCCGCAGGCGTCCGAACGACTCGCAGCCCTGACCGCTGAAACCGGCCTGCCCGGTCTCCCACTGTTCACCTGGCACGAAGCGGCCCTGGCGGGCAACCCACTCACCCTCGTGCGCCTGCCCGGTCCCGGTGGTGATGCCTGGCGCCTGCTCGTGCCGGCCGCTGTCATCGCCCAGGCATGGGATACGCTGGTCCAGGTGGGTGCCCAGCCGCTGGGCCGTGGCGTCTACGATGCCCTGCGCGTCGAAAGCGGTTTTCCCGCACCGGGCCCCGAGCTCAACGACCAGTTTACACCGCTGGAAGCCGGCCTCCAGGCCTACATCTCCGAGAGCAAAGGGTGTTACACCGGCCAAGAGATTATCGCGCGACAAATCACGTATGACAAAGTGACACGTCACCTGTGTGGGCTGCTGCTGGATCGGCTGCCGGAACCTGGCCACCAGGCCGACGTCAAAGCCGACGGGCGCGTCGTAGGCAGCGTCACCACCGCCGCCCTCTCACCGGCCCTCGGACGCCCCGCGGCACTGGCCATCGTCAAACGTGACGTGACACCGGGCACAGCGGTTGTGGTGACGTCTGGTAACGAAACGATAGCAGCCACTTTGGTGGCGCTACCATTGGTGTGATCAATGACAACCAGCTCTTTCCCACCCGCCACCTGGCGCCTGTTGATCACCCCACCGTACGATGGTGCCACCAACATGGCGATCGACGAGGCGATGGCCGAAGCCGCAGCAGCGGGCGAGGCGCCACCAACCCTGCGTTTTTACCAGTGGATACCCCCCTGTCTGTCACTCGGCCGCAACCAGCCGGTCGCCGAGGTGGACCGGGTCGTGTGTGCCCGGCTCGGATACGACGTCGTGCGCCGGCCGACCGGGGGACGCAGTATTCTGCACACCGACGAGCTGACCTACAGCGTGACCGGTACGATCAGCGAGCCACGCCTGGCAGGCGGTGTGCTCGACGCCTACCTGCGCCTGGCCGAGGCCCTACAGCTGGGGCTGGAGCGGCTGGGCCTGCCGGTACACAAAGCGCCGGGCAGCACCCGCACCGGACCCGACGTCAGCGCCGCCTGTTTCGAGGTGCCATCCGCCTACGAAATCACCGTCGCCGGCAAAAAACTCATCGGCAGCGCGCAGAGCCGGCGCCAGGGCTGGGTGCTGCAGCACGGATCCCTGCCGCTCGCCGGTGACATCACCCGCGTGGTGGACTGCCTGCACCTGCCGGTACCTGGCGAACGCGACGCCCTGCGTGAGATGCTGTCCACGCGTGCCACCACGTTGGCCGAGGTCATGCCGCAGCCACCGTCGTTCGACGAAGTCGCCCAGGTGATGATCGATGCGTTTCAAGACACCCTCAGCATCGACCTGGTGCCGGGGAAACTGGACCCAAACGAAGAAGCCCGCGTCACACGGCTGCTGGCTTCCCACTACCGCAGCGAGGCCTGGACAGCCCGCATCTGACTCGCCATGGCAACCACCATCGGAATTCTCACCCTGGAACTGCGCCTGCCGGCCAACGGCTCACTTAAAGGCAAACGCAGCGTACTGAAACCCCTCATCGCCCGTATCCGGCATGACTTCAACGTCTCGGTCGCCGAAGTCGAGGCGCACGACACCTGGCAGCGTGCCGTCCTGGGCGTCGCCTGCATTTCACCCAGCGCCGAATACGCCCACGGCCTCCTGCAAGCCGTCGCCCACGCCGTCGAAGCCTGGCGCCTGGACGTGGAGCTGGTCGATTACGACATCGAGCTGATTCAGTAGGGGATGGGGGTTAGGGGTTGGGGGCTGGGGACTCGGCCATTGGCTTACCAAACCCCTGATCCCCATCCTCTGACCCCTATCCCCCATCCCCCATATGCGCTAACTTAAGCGCTGCACATTAAAAACAGACAAACGGGAGCCTCTAGGGTATAAGGATAGTGCAAACAACACCCAATACCTGGAGGCTTTCTA